>NZ_JAVETM010000001.1:0-317146 GCF_034006065.1 Desulfobotulus sp.
CCTACAGGATCTGGCAGGCTGTTGTTCTGCGCTGGGCGGCGGAAATCACCGGAGAAGATATTCCTGTTAAGGATTGGCCGGTACGGTGGACTGGGTTCGGTCAAATCCGGAAGCGCTGGCGAAATGCGTGGAAAAACTGAATGGGACGCTTCAGGAAAAAGGGCTTAAGGGATTTCTTGTGTTCGATGCCCTTGATCGTACCAGCAATGACTGGCAGACCATGGATGACATTGTCCGAGACCTGCTGCGGATCGTTTTGTGGCTGAAGCCCTTTCAGGCCATCCATGCCAAGGTGTTTCTCCGTGAAGATCAGTTCGGCCGTACGGTAACGGATTTTCCCGATGCCTCAAAGCTGCTGGCCACAAAATCAGAGCTTACATGGCAGCCCCATGACCTGCATGGTCTGCTCTGGCAGTTGCTGTGCAATGCCTCCGGGGAAGATGGCGAGGTGCTGCGCAGGGTGTATGACGGGATTATGGGCAGACAGGCCCGGCAGCAGGAGGGGTTGTGGTTCCTTGAAGATGAGGCAAAGCTGGACGGTCAGAAGCAGCGCCGTCTGTTCGAGGCCCTGGCGGGTGCCTGGATGGGAAAGGACAGGCGGCGTGGCGTTCCTTATGTCTGGTCGGTCAGCCATCTGGCCGATGGCAGGGGGCAGACCTCTCCCCGATCCTTTCTGGCGGCCATCCGGGCTGCCGCAGAAGATTCTCTGGAAAAATATCCGGGTCATCCCCATGCGCTTCACTATGAAAGCATCAAACGGGGTGTGCAGAAGGCCTCGGAAATCCGGATTGGAGAGATAGGGGAAGAATACCCCTGGGTGAAAATCCTGCTTGAGCCTTTGGCAGGCCTTACGGTGCCATGCGAATTTTCTGTGATCGAAGAACGCTGGGCTCAGTTTTTTACCGGGGATTACTCCATGCTCATGCAAACAAGGCTTCCTCCTCAGCATATGGAGCGGGGATGGCCGGGAATCATGGAAGACCTTGTACGTCTGGGTATTTTTGAAAAGATGAAGGACGGACGTATCAATATGCCGGATCTTTACCGTGTGGGGTTCGGCCTGGGGCGAAGGGGAGGGGTGAAGCCCATGGGCCGCATCTCAGGTTAAACCGCATTTGTGTGCAGCACGATTGGCATTTCTACTTTACTTTTCGTCTGAAAGACCCGCCAACTTTATGGGCAGTCCTGTCCATGAAGTTGGCGATTTTTTCTGATTTCCGGCATTCATAGGCACAGATGGTAATGGTGCAGCGCCTGCGCATACAGACGATGTGATGTGCAGTTAAAATCACCATTTGGCCTGAGCTTTCAGGCATGGCCATGGGACATAAAGGGAAGGAGGTTGGGATGGGGCAGCGTTATTTGCCTGTGGAATGCCGGAAGAGCTGGTGTTCCTGGGGATCTCTTCTGACCGCTGCCCTGGTGCTTGGTCTCTTCTCTCCACTGGAAAAGGCTCCCTGGCTGGCCTGTATTCTGCTTGCGCCCCTTATCCATATGCTGAACCATGGCGGGAAAACGGGAGTCCTCAAGGGGCTGATGGCGGGCTGGATCTTTGGCACCCTGAGCTGGGCTTTTGGTACCTTCTGGCTGCTGCATGCCATGGAAAGCCTGATGAATCTTCCTTTCTGGCAGTCTTTGTTTTCCCTGGCGGGAATCTGGCTGTACCAGGGGATTCCCTTTGCCCTGTTCGGGGCTCTCTGTGGCTGGATGAACCGCAAGGGGACTCCGGCAGGCCCCCTGTTCTGCGCCAGCCTTCTGACCCTTTTGATTTATCTGCGTCCCGTTCTTTTTCCGGTGTCCTGGGCGGTGGCAGCCGCCTTCTGGCCGGGATTCATCCAGATTGCCGATCTTGGCGGAGAGCTTCTGGTCTGCTTCTGTCTGATCTTTGCCAATGGTCTGGTTGTGGACATATTTTCCGGGATCAGGCAGCGTAAGCTCAAAGATTTTGCACAGAGTCTTATTTCCCTTTCCATTCTATTGGTTTTGATTCTGGGATACGGGGCCTGGCGCATTGCCCTGCTGAAGGGAGACGAGCGGGAAACCGTGGGACGGAGCCTCCGTGTGGCCTCGGTGCAGCCCAACGTTCCCGTCCGCTGGGATCGTAAGAATATTGTGAATTTTAAAACCGATGAGACCCTTTGTCTTGAGGCCCTGACCCGAAATCCGGATCTTGTCCGGGATGCGGATCTCCTTCTTTTTCCGGAGCTTCCGCGCATGGACTGCCGTTCGGAAGAATTTGAAAAGAGCGGACTTAAGGGGAAACTCGAACATCTCCTTATTCCTGCTCTGTTGCATGGCAGAGAGGACATCCCGGCACCTGATGCTCCCGTGATCCACAGGGTGGATGCCCATGATCGCAGCATTGTGGAAGAAAAAATAAAAGCCCGGTACAGTGCTGTTTTTGTTTTGGATCCTGGGAAGGAATGCGCTCTGGTTTACAGAAAAAGGATCCCGGTTCCTTTTTCAGAAACAAGCCTCTACTCTTATTTTTTTCCGGAAGAGGCTGAAGAGTCAGGCGCAAAGCTCTGGCTCTCAAGAGGCGAGAGCCCCGGCCTTGTCCGTGTGGGGGATTTTTCGGTTCAGCCCCTGATCTGCTTTGAAAGTGGCTTTCCAGAGCTTGTCCGGGAAGGCGTGGATCTGGGGGCCGATCTTCTGGTGGAGCTTTCCAATGATGGCTGGTTTTTCAGCTCCAGGGCGGAAAAGAAGCATCTGGGCATGGCGGTTTTCCGGGCTGTGGAATTTCGTCGGCCCCTCGTTCGAAGCAGCAATTCCGGTGGGGGTGCCCATGTGCGGGCCACAGGGGAGATTGTGGAGGGAACTCTGAGCCCCCATGATACGGCCTGGGTCACACGGGAAATACTTTTTTGTCCTGATGTTTCGACGGTCTTTGCACGCAGGGGGTATGTCTGGCTGTGGGGGGCGGTTCTGATCGTATGCTGGAGTATGCGGGCTGCACTGAGGCAGTGCAGGAAGGCTTGATCCTGAAGGGTTTGATGAATGGCATTTCATTTGCAACATAAAAAAGTGATGTCTGAAAGGCAGTCCATACCAAAATTTTTTAAAAGGAGAAATCATATGTTTCGGTCCGCCTGCACCCTTCTGATCTGTTTTCTCACACTGATGCTTCCTGCATTGGCCCTGGCAACCACGAAAATCGACGCGGAGAATTGCAAGGCCGTCGGATCTGTGGTGGTGAAATGCTATGACTGCCAGAGCAATTCCCAGCGTTATCTTGGCAATGTGGCTGTCCTGACAGGCTATGAAGAGGCTCAGGGGAAAAAATTCTGCGTGGTCTCTGATGAGGCGGTACAGGCCTGCAGCAAGGCATTCGGGGTTTCGGATTATAACGTAGGATACTACACAAAGTTCAAGATTGGGTTGGACACAAAGGAAGAGAGCTACAGGACATCCTGCGTGGAAGCCGTTGGAAAATAAGAACAGAAGGAAACATTATGCACAGAATGCGAAGATCGGACAGGCAGATGCAGGAGGCAGATGCTCTTTGCCTCCTGAATAGGGCGGAATACGGGGTTTTGTCCACAGTAGGATCCAAAGGAGAGCCCTATGGGGTTCCCCTGAATTTCTCTGTTATCGGGAATGGGATCTATTTTCATTGCGCCCTGGAAGGGCATAAGATCGATAATCTCACCGGGGTTCCCCAAGTGTCCTTCTGCGTGGTGGGACGTACGGAAGTGCTGCCGCCAAAATTCAGTACACGGTACGAGAGCGTCATTGTATCCGGCGGGATCATGGAGGTTTTTGACGAAGAAAAACGCCAGGCCCTTGAAGCTCTTGTGCATAAATATGCCCCAGATCACCTTGAAGAAGGTGTGAAATATATCACGGCCAGTCATGGTAAGACCCGCGTATTCAGGATTTTCATGGATGCGGTCACAGGAAAGGCCCGGTTATAAAAAAGACCGGGAAGTCCCCTGGCCTGTTGGAAGTCGTCCTGCTCGCTGTATCCATGTGGGTTTTGTGAGCCTTTTTCAGGCTCTGTTGCATCTGTTCACAGGGGTGGATTCAAGGGCGATGCCTTCAAGTTGATTTTGGGGACTGCTGTAAATTAAAAACGAGGGCATGGCTCTTTTTTCATGAAGTGGGGCCTGTTGAAAAAGGGACCATGGACGTATGCGCTCCCTTAATCCCCATGACTGGTGTTTTTTTATTTAAATACAGACAGATAGAAGGATAGAAGCGGTATGGAAAGTCGGGATCATGGTGTCTCTGCTCAGGGAGGCGTTTGTGATGGGAAGAAAGATCAAGGAGTGCGCAAACCCGCCTGGCTTCGCAGGAGTCTTCCGAAGGGGCCTGTGTATGGTCGTGTGCAGCACCTTCTGAAGCAGGGAGGGCTCCATACGGTCTGTGAAGCAGCCCACTGCCCCAATCAGTTTGAGTGTTTCAGTAAAGCGACGGCCACCTTTCTGCTCTTAGGGGAAACCTGTACCCGTCATTGCCGTTTCTGTAATATCGGATCGGGTTCTGTCTTTCCGCCTGACCCGGAAGAGCCCCTGCGCGTGGCGGAGGCCGCCGCAGCCCTGAACCTTGCCTATGTGGTACTCACCTCTGTCACCCGGGATGATCTGGAAGACGGGGGGGCATCTTTTTTCTGTGAAACCATCCGTGCGGTTCGGCGTAAACTGCCCCAGGCAGGCATTGAAGTGCTGATTCCGGATTTCATGGGGTCTGAGCAAGCCTTGGATGCGGTTCTGGCGGCCGGGCCGGATGTGCTCAACCACAACCTTGAAACCGTCAGGCGCCTTTATCCGGTGGTCCGGCCGGAAGCGATCTATGAGAGATCCCTCACCCTTCTTTCCCGCGTGGCGGTCCATGCTGCGGGTATTCCTCCCAAATCCGGGATCATGCTGGGGCTGGGTGAGACAGAAGAAGAAATTCTTGAAACCCTGAAGGACCTGAGAAAGGCCGGATGCCGCATGCTTACCCTGGGCCAGTACCTCCAGCCCTCCCCGGCCCATCTCCCTGTGGCACGTTTCATTCCTCCCGAGACCTTTGAGTCCTGGAAAAAGAAGGCCCTTGGCCTCGGCTTTGAGGCCGTGGCCAGCGCTCCCTTTGTGCGCAGCTCCTATCAGGCTGGGGCTTTTTGGACCAAGGGAAAGTGTGATATGCAATCCTGCTGAAGGCGCTGACTGTGTCTGCGTCAGATCCGATTGCGGTGTGAACCCGAAACCAGGAGAGAAAATTCCATGATCCGTAGAAATCCCAATGGCGATATGCCCGTCATCCATCCGGATGCCTATGTGGACAAAACGGCCATTATCTGTGGCAAGGTGATCATTGAAGCCAATGTTTTTGTGGGGCCCTATGCGGTGATCCGGGCCGATGAGACGGATGGAGAGGGCAAGCTTGCGCCCATTCTTATCCGGGCCAACTCGAATATTCAGGATGGGGTGGTGATTCACTCCAAGGCGGGGGCTGCAGTGACGATCGGAGAATCCACGTCCATTGCCCACCGTTCCATCATCCATGGTCCCTGCACCATCGGAGATAAGGTTTTCATTGGTTTCAATACCGTGGTCTTCAATTGCAGGATCGGCGATGGTTGTGTGGTCCGGCATAACTCTGTTCTGGATGGCTGTGATCTGCCGCCGGGCTTTTATGTGCCTTCCACTACCCATCTCGGACCTCAGTCCAGACTGGATGAGATTCCCAAGGTGCGGGCGACGGATTCTGAATTTTCCGAATCCGTGGTCTGCGCCAACATGGAACTTGTCAAAGGATATAAGGCCTTATCCAACGAGTTTTAGACCGTTTTTTAAGAAAAGAAGAAAATGCATATCCGGGTTTTCACCGCAAGGGGGAATCCGGATTTTTTATGGATAAAATCTTTATATCCGCTACTTTTTCAGTGTCATGCCCTCTTGTTGGTTGTCTGAGATGGAAGACTTTGCCCAGGGCATTTTTTGATATGGGATGCGTCATTTTTTTGCGCATTGAATCGTCTTGACAGGGTTCTCGTTTTCATGCATAACTGCGGAACAATGATTCGGCCGGTCGGCCGAGCGACACCATGGCAGGGGAAAAACAATGCGCATTTCGGATAGGCCCAAAGGACTGGCCCGCGAGGGGATTCTTGCGGCTGCCACCCACCTTTTTCTCGACAAGGGCGTGGACAAGGCTTCCCTTTCGGACATCGCAAAGGAGGCCGGGGTGAGCAAGGGCACCCTTCACTACCATTTTGCCTCCAAAAACGACCTGATCTTTGCCATCACCGAAGCCCACATGGAGACCATCACAAGGGAGCTTCTTCAGCTTCTGGAGCGCATGCGGGAAAGCCCGGATCGCCTTTTTGCCCTGCTCATGACCTCGCTTCTGGAGGCAAGGGACAGGGGCAGGCTGCACCTGCACCTTGTGCGGGAGGCGGTGGCAGGAAACCCCGAGCTCCGGGAGAAAATTGCCGAGACCTATGCCCGCTGGGAGGAGATGCTTGCTGCGGCCCTCATCACCCTTTTCCCCGATCACAGGGCCGCCTCTGACATTGCGAAACTCATTATTGCCATCATTGATGGCTGCGTCATCCAGGAACTGGTGCGGGAGCAGCGCATGGACTTTTCCGTACTGATCGAAGCCCTGATTGCCCTCAATCGGCCTTTTTTTACCTCAGGTTCCCGCTCCTGAGGAACAGACGCATTACGGGAAACGGTTCCGTCTGTCCGGTTCCCATCACGCTTAAGGAGGAAAGACATGCAGAAAAAATATGATCCTGTCACGCCCGGCCGGAAATGGTTCAAGGAACTGGTGGCCCAGGTGGTCTTTTTTGTGCTGGGCAGGGCCTTTCAGTCCGCAGCAAAGCTGGATGCGGGCATCCGCAGGGAAGTGGCGGAATGGGAAGAGGGTTTCATCCTTGCCATGTGCATCCTCCCTAAGGGGCCTTCCATGATGCTTAAGAAAGTGGACGGTCGGGTTTGTTATGCGGGATGGGCAAAAGAAGATGCTGATCTCATTATCCGCTTTAAAAATATTGAAAGTGCCTTTCTCGTTCTGACCCCGCAGATGGGGGCCGCCCAGGCCTTTGCGGAAAACCGCCTCAGCCTTGTGGGGGATGTGGCAAGGTCCATGTCCTTTGTGCGCTGCCTCGACCGCCTGCTGGCCTATCTTTATCCCGCCTTCATCTGCCGCCCTCTGGTCAAACGCATGCCCCCTGTGCTGCGGCCCATAAGGCGGAGACTTTATATCTATACCCTGGGCATTCCCTTCGGCCTGTAGGATGTCCTGCCCTGACCCTTACCTTCCAAACCCTTTGAGGAGTTGCCGCCATGCTGCCGTCCTATTTTGAATTTTATAATCCCGTAAAAATCGTTTCCGGCCACAAGGCCCTGGACAACCTTCCTTATGAGCTCTCTCAGATGGGAGTTACCCGTCCTCTCATTGTCACAGATAAAGGGGTGGTGGGTGCAGGCCTCATTCGGATCGTGCAGGAAGCCTTTGGCAGTTCCGGTATGACCATCGGTGCCATTTATGAGGATGTGCCTCCGGATTCTTCCGTGGATGTGGTGAATGCCATTGCCGAAGTGTATCGGGCCAACGGATGCGATGGTCTTGTGGCCGTGGGCGGGGGATCCCCCATTGACACCGCCAAGGGCGTCAATATCGTGGTGTCCCACGACAAGGGAGATCTCAAGGACTATATGGGGGCAGATCGCCTCACTGGACCCTTAAAGCCCCTTGTGGTGGTGCCCACCACCGCAGGCACAGGCTCGGAAGTAACCCTGGTAGCGGTCATTGCGGATACAAAAAGAAATGTGAAAATGGCTTTTGTTTCCCGCCACCTTCTTCCCAATCTTGCCCTCATCGACCCCCGAATGACCCTCACCATGCCCGCAAAAATCACGGCAGCCACGGGCATGGATGCCTTGAGCCACGCCATGGAGGCTTACACCTGTCTGCAGAAAAACCCCTTAAGTGACGCCCATGCCACGGCGGCCATCTCCCTCATCAGCCGCTATCTGCCCGTTGCCGTGGAAGACGGCAAAAATGCCACTGCACGGCTGGCCCTGGCCAATGCCTCCTGTATGGCGGGTGCGGCCTTCTCCAACTCCATGGTGGGCATGGTGCATGCCCTGGGTCATGCGGCAGGGGCCGTCTGCCACATTCCCCATGGGGTGGCCATGGGCATCTTTCTGCCCCACGGACTGGCCTATAATCTTCCCGAACGGGCAGAGATCATTGGTGAGCTTCTTCTTCCCTTAGGCGGTGCGGAAATTTATGCGGCCACCCCGCCCAAGTCCAGACCGGAACGCCTCCTTGAGTCCCTCAACACCTTGCAAAAGGATCTGGAAAGCAAGGCGGGACTTCCCATGCGCTTAAAGGACGCCGGAGCTCGTGAGGATCAACTGGGAGAAATTGCCCTCAAGGCCATCAATGATGGCGCTTTGATGATGAATCCCAAGGAGATGGATATGGAAGACGCCAAGGCGGTTCTGAAAAAAGCCTTCTGATGGCACACGGGCGCTTCGTCTCATTGGATCTGTTCACATTGCAATGCAAGAAGGAGGGGGGACTGTAAGGCTATGAAGGAAATTTCAGGAACATCCAACCGGGTGCTGGAGGTGGATCTTACCACCCGTAGTTTTTCCATTTATACGGTTTCAGGGGAAGAACGCAGGCAGTGGCTGGGGGCCAAGGGCTTAGGCCTGAAGCTGGTGTATGACCGCATGCCCCTCAATGCCGAGCCTCTTGGGCCGGAGAATATCATCGCCCTCATGCCCGGTGTACTTATGGGTACTGGAGCGCCCTGTTCGGGAAGGTTTCATGCCGTGACCCGCTCGCCTCTGACGGGCATTATGACCAGCTCCTCCTGTGGCGGACCCTTTGGCATGCAGCTTAAAACCGCAGGCTGGGATGGCCTGCTTCTTAAGGGCGCTTCGCCGACTCCCGTCATCCTCCGGCTGGATGAGGAGGGGGTGGTTTTTGAGGACGGCCAGCCCTTCTGGGGCATGGATACCCAGGAAAGCCAGAAGGCCCTTGCCAGCGGCAAGGAGGCGGCACTGGTCATCGGGCCTGCGGGAGAAAACCTTGTGGCCTTTGCCAATGTGGCTTCGGGCCATCGTTTTCTGGGCAGGGGCGGCATGGGAGCCGTTCTGGGAGCCAAAAAGGTCAAGGCCATTGTGGCCAAAGGCGGGGTGTATAAAATTGTGCCCAAAAATGCCAAAGCCTTTGAAAGGGCGAAAAAGCGGGGCAACGCCTATATCCAGCGCAACGAGACCAGCTCCGTGGGGCTTCGTAACTACGGCACCAACATGAATCTCAATCCCAACAACGAGGCCAACATCCTGCCTGTGGAAAATTTTCGGGCAGGCCGCCATGACAGGGCCTTTGAAATGTCGGGGGAAATGACAAAGGATCTGCACGATACCCGTTTCCATACCTGCAAGCCCTGCACCATCCTCTGTGGTCATTCGGGTAGCTATGGGGGAAAACGGATGCCCGTTCCCGAATTTGAAACCACCGTCCTTCTTGGCACCAATCTCGGCATTTTTGACCGGGAAAAAAATGCGGAATGGAACCGGATCTGTTCAGATCTGGGCATGGATACCATCAGCGCTGGCGGTACGCTTGCCTGGGTGATGGAGGCTTCGGAAAAGGGTCTTGTGGAAAGTCCCCTGCGTTTTGGTTCTGCTGAAGGGGTGAGCGAGGCCCTGATTTCCATGGTAAAAAATGAAGGTTTGGGTGCGGAAATGGCCAAAGGCTGCCGTTACCTTGCCAGTCGTTACGGCGGAGAAGCCTTTGCCATGCAGGTGAAGGGTCTTGAGATGGCCGCCTATGATCCAAGGGGAAGTATGGGGCAAGGGTTGGCCTATGCCGTGGCCAACCGGGGAGCCTGCCACCTTTCCGCCTATCTTGTGGCCCTTGAGGTGTATTTTGGTCTTCTCGACCGCCATTCCACCCAGGCCAAGGCGGAGTTTGTCATTTTTTTTGAAAACCTCACCTGTGTGATCAATGCCCTGCAAAGTTGTCAGTTCACCATGTTTGCCTATACCCTGGAACCGCCCCTTTCCAAATACACCCCGGATTTCATGCTGGCCATCCTCATGCGCTTTGTGCCCAAACTCGCCATCGCCCTCATGGATTTCAGTGCCTATACCCATCTCTGGACTTCCATCACCGGAGAACGCCTCTCTTCCTCCGATATTTTAAAGGCCGGAGAGCGTATACATGTTCTGGAACGCTACATGAATACCCGCATGGGTATTTCCCGCAAGGACGATACCCTGCCCGAGCGCCTCTTGAGGGAAAGCCGCAGGGGGGACAAAAAAGAACGCACCGTGCCCTTAAAGAAAATGCTGGATCGCTACTATGACTTGCGGGCCTATGATGAAAACGGTGTTCCAACACAAAGGCTTCTTCGTGATCTTGGTATTCCCCTGAAAAACTGCGGATGAGGAAATCCAGGGCGGATTTCGGATGGGAAGATGAACCGTGTTGTATGAAAAGCGGATGAAAGATCCAGACCTTCCGGAGCTTTCATCCGCTTTTGTTTTCCCGGTGGGAAGGGAAGGCTTCCTTATTGATAAAGTGCCGGGGGCATGGCATATTCTCGCACGTAGCCTTCCTGTTTTTCTGATCCTTCCATGGCCTTGTCCGCTGCGGTGTTTTTTCATGGCGGTCGGGAATTTTTCTGCCATGCGGAAAGTGAGCGCCCATGCTGAGAAGCCTGCATAGGAATTTTTGCATCCTTTTTTTTCTGATATGCATGTCCGGACAGATTCCGGCTCTGGCAAAAAATCCGGTATGGGCGGAAGCCGAGCTTGCCCAACTTCAGGAACTGGGGCCTGTGACCATGTGTGTGGATCCGGATTGGGAGCCCTATGAGCGACTCACCGAAGATGGGGAGTTTGTGGGGATTGCCGCTGACCTGATCAGGCTCATTGCCGAGCGTTCTGGGGTGAAATTGCAGCTTGTACCCACACGGAACTGGGATGAGAGTCTGGCCTTTTCCAGGGAGGGGAAGTGTGACATTCTGCCCTTTCTCAACCAGACTCCTGATCGTGACGCCTGGCTTGTCTTCACAGAGCCTTACTTTATCAATCCCAATGTTTTTGTGACCCGTGTGGAACATGATTATATCGCCAATGCCGCAGCCCTGAAGGGCAAAACCCTTGTACTCCCGGAAGGCACCAGCATGGAGGAAAGGGTGCGGCGCGACTATCCCAATCTCAAAATCCTGACGGTTCCGACGGAAACGGATACCTTCCGGATGGTGGAAGAAGGCAGGGCGGATATGACCTTGCGCTCCCTGACCATGGCGGCTTACACCATCCGGAAGGAAGGGTGGTTTAATCTCAAAATTGCAGGCGAGATTCCTGCATACGCCAACCGACTGCGGGTGGGAGTGACGCGGGAAAAGCCGGAGCTTCGGGATATTCTCAATAAAGGGGTCGTGACCCTCACGCCTCAGGAGGTGGAGGATGCTGTCAATCGTCACATTTCCATCAGAGTGGGGTACAGGGTGGACTATGGGCTTTTGTTTCAGGTGGTGGGCGGCCTGGGTCTTCTTCTGGTTGCGGGTTTTATCTGGGGTTTTCAACTCAAGCGCCTGAATCGCAGGTTGGCTGTGGAAACCGCACGGACCATGGACATGGCGGAACAGACGAGGCTGGCGGAACAGCAGCTGCGCCAGATGATCGATGTGATGCCAGGGTATGTTTTTGCCAAAGATCGGGAAGGCCGTTTTCTTGTGGTGAACCAGACCCTGGCCCAGGTCTTGGGATGCAGGGCGGATGCCGTAGTGGGAAAGACAGAGTTTGATTATGGTATGGATTCCGACCAGGTGCAAAGCTGGCGCAAAGCAGACCTGAGGGTCATGGAGACCGGAAAACCAAACGTGATTGCCGAAGAGTCCGTAAGGCTTAAGGACGGATCCATACGATGGTTTCAGATCAGCAGGGTTCCGTATCCCTATGGAGAATGGGATCGTCCGGGCGTACTGGGTATAGCAACGGATATCACGGAGAGAAAGCAGGTGGCTGACCTCCTGAGGGAGAGTGAGCGGAGTAAGTCCGTGCTCCTCAGTAACCTGCCCGGTATGGCCTATCGCTGTCGCTATGATGAAAACTGGACCATGGAATTTGTATCAGATGGCTGTCTCGGCCTGACGGGGTATGCGCCTGGGGATCTGATCCATAACGCAAAGATTGCCTTTAACGAGATTATGGCTTCGGAATACCGCACACTTGCAAGGCAAAAATGGATGGAAGGCGTGAAAAATCGCAGCTCCGTGGAACTGGAGTACGAGATTCTCACCGCCTCAGGCGAGCGTAAGTGGGTGTGGGAGCAGGGGATGGTGATTTTCGGGGATAACGGTTTCCCTGAAGCCATCGAAGGCCTGATCATGGACATCTCGGACAGAAAGCGTATGGAGCTGCTTCTCCAGGAAAGCCAGCGCCGTTATGACCAACTTGCGGAAAAAAGCCGGACTTACGCCTGGGAGGTGGACAGGCGTGGGGTGTATACCTTTGTGAGTGCTGCGGTGAAGGGGATAATCGGGTACGGGGCGGAGGAGATGGTGGGCCGTATGCACTATCATGAACTCTGTCCTCCGGAAGATCAGGATCTTCAGAAAAAATTTGCTGAAGAGCTGATGGCCCAAGGCCGGGAGCTGGAAGATCGGGAAAAACGGGTGATCACCCGGCAGGGCCGTCTTCTCTGGGTGCTGGGTAACGGCGTACCCATACGCAATGACCAAGGGGAGGTGGTGGGGTTCCGGGGAACGGAAACGGATATCACGGAACGTAAGAAAATGGAGGCGCACATCACCTGCATGGCCCTCCACGATCCTCTCACAGGACTTCCCAACCGCACCCTTTTTGAGGATCGGGTCCGCATGGCCCTGAGCAGAGCCCGGAGAAGCCTGCGGCCTGTGTGTCTGATGTTTCTTGATCTGGATCGTTTCAAGCCCGTAAACGATCAACTGGGTCATGGCGTAGGCGATGAGCTCCTCAGGGCAGTGGCGGACCGAATTCGGAGACTTCTTCGGAACTCGGACACCGCAGCCCGCATCGGAGGAGATGAATTTGTGATTCTTCTGCCTGAAATCCAAAGTCCGGAGGACGGAGAAAAGGTGGCGGAAAAAATCCGTGAAGCCATTGCCCAACCCTTTGACATTGAAGGGCACAGACTGGAGGTTTCCGCCAGCATCGGCCTTGCCCTTTATCCGGATCACGGCCAAAGCCTCATGGAGCTTGCGAAAAAAGCCGATCAGGCCATGTATGCCGCCAAGGCGGCGGGACGTAACCGTGCGGTGATCAGCAGTGGATGAGAGGGGATCATGGCTGTCACAGGCTTGGAAAAACTCATGATTCCCCTTCCCCTGAACCGCTGAAAATTTCATGAAGAAGTTGTGAAAGGCGGGGGGTTTCGGACTCGATCTCCCTGAGCACCTGGGGTTCAAGGAGGGTGTCCGCATCGGGATGGGGGTAGACAAGGCCGTGTTTTCGGAAAATATCCTCCAGGGCCGCATACATGGCGTAGCAGGCAATGCTTTCAAAAAGCACTTCTTCGGGTAGCGCTTCAATCTGGAAATAGGCAGGATAATCGTAGCGGGACTGAAGAATTTCAGTGATGGCAGCAAGAAAGATGGAGCCATCCAGGTCTTCGAAAAGATCCAGCGGGCTTGCTTCCTCCGTGCGCGGGGCCTGGGCCAGGTGGCGGAGAAAACGGGCTGAAGCCCTGTAAATGAGTTCCAGCCAGGTATCGGAAAGGTTGTGGGGCAGTAGGGCTTCTGCGCCCCTTGCCACCACATGGTCCATAAAGTCGCTGAGCATAAAGATTCCCCATAATAGGTCGTGCGTGTGGTATGAAAACAGACAGGAAAAGCCTTGGTCCCTGAACCCATGTGGCTTGCCAGTTTTGCTTTTTAAAAACAAGCATTTTTTTATGGAATGTGGTGGTATGGAGCAGGATGGAAAAAATTTTTTGAGTCCGGACAGGATTCTCACGGAAGTCAGAAAATCCCTTAAAACCCGGAATGTGGTGGATGTGGAGGAGGATCAGGTCAAAATGGTGGTCCTTGCTGTGGGGGGGCAGCGCTATGCCCTGCACGGAAAGGACGTGAAGGAGATTCTCCAGGGCAGGGAAATCCATCCAGTGCCTTTTTTGCCCACATATATACCGGGGCTGGTCAATGTACGCGGAGAGATTGAGGCGGCCATTGATCTCGGGCGGCTTCTGGGAAGTGAAAAGCGGCCGCATCCCAAGGGATTGATCGCGATGGTGCAGAAGGGAAGATTCCGGGCGGCGATGCTTGTGGACGAGGTGGTGGATGTGGTGGATATTCCCCTGACCCGTGTGGGCCCCCCCCTTTCCAGTCTTTCCGGCGTTCTGCGTGAGCTTGTGTCAGGAACCGTTGAATTTTCGGGTGAGGCCCTTGCCCTGCTGGATGTGGAAAAACTGGTGGCTCGAGTCACGCCATGAAGGGGGGGTGCCGGATATGGACGGCCTGACGGTGGCCTTGCTCCTCTTCAGAGCCCAGGGGCTTTATTACGGGGTTCCTGCTTTCCAGGTTCTGCGAAGCGCACACGAACCGTGGGATCCGGAGCGGATTTTGCCGGGGCTTCCCTGGACCCTGGCGCAGGATGTGAAAAGGGAGAATACAGGGCTTTTTCTCCATACCACGGGAGAAAAGCCGTATTCTGTGCCCATAGAAGGTATGGAAGATGTGGTGGATGCGTCTTTAAGCAGGATTCGTCCCTTTCCCGACTGGCTTGAACCCTGCGTTCTCCTAAGGGGAGTGTGGGGCGTTTTTTTAAGGAATGGACGCTTATACATTCTGCTCGATTTTGCGAGAGTTCTTGGGCAGAAGGACTGTCATGGATTCATAGGCACATGAACAAAAGGGATTACCATGAAAGTGACATTGCAGAAAAAAGCACTGGGCCTGATTGTCGTATGCACTGTTCTGACGGCCATGGCCATCGGACTCATTTCCGCCCTGAGCACCGTACGCAGAGAGGCCGCTCAGGCCGAAGCCTACAGGGAAACCCTGCTTTCGGAAAGAAAACGGCAGATGAAGGAATTTGTGGAAATGGCCGTGGAGATCATCGAAGTGCTGCCCGTGGAGGAGGCAAAAAAAGCCGTTGCCGCCCTTCGCTACGGAGATCGAGGATATCTGTGGATCCATGATTATAACAATGTCATGCAGGTGCATCCGGAAAAAGAGGTGGTGGGAAAGGATCAGACCGAGGAAAGGGACCCCACTGGCTTAAGAATCATTTATGAACTCACCCGCATCTGTCGGGAAAGGGGAGAGGGTTTTCTGGATTACCTCTGGCAAATTCCAGGTGAGGAGGGCATGAGACCGAAAACCTCCTTTGGCAAGGCTGTGCCCACCCATAAGTGGGTGGTGGCCACAGGGTTTTACATGGATGACATTGATGCGGCTGTGGCCAGGGAAAAGGCGGTTATCCATAAGCAAGTGATCCAGACCCTGCTCCTTCAGCTGTGGATCACGACTGGCGCGGTCTTCCTCCTGATGCTGATGGCTTCTTTTTTTGTCCACCGGGTTCTGGTGAGGCCCATACAAACCCTGACCCGGATAATGCGGGGCTTTGACAATGACCTGACCCTTTCGGTTCCTGTTTTATCAAAGGATGAGGTGGGAGAGCTCGGGGAGCATTTCAATAATCTGATCGGAAAGTTGCGGGAGAATATCCGCATGGTTTCCGAAGTGACAGGATCGCTTCACATGCACGCGGGGGGCATTTCCTCCAACATGCACCAGCAATCCAGCCTCGGTGCCCAACTGGCGAGTTCCGTGGCGGAAATCACCTCTTCCATTGAGGAACTTTCGTCTTCAGCCAGTCAGATTGCCCAGCACAGCCAGAGTGTGGTGACGCGAACAAACCAGACTTTGTCGGACACCCGCCATGGGGCCGGGGAAGTGGATCTTCTCACGGGAAAAATTGACACCATCAATCAGGACATGCAGGCCAATCTCCACGAGATTGTTTCCTTAGGGAAAAAATCCAAGGAGATCACCAAGATCATGGAAATCATCAATGACATTGCCAACCAGACCAAGCTCATTGCCTTCAACGCCGCCCTGGAGGCGGCCAGTGCGGGGGAAATGGGTAAGCGCTTTGGCGTGGTGGCTGTGGAAATCCGCAGGCTGGCGGATAATGTGGTGGCGTCCACAGCGGAGATCGAAGGCCGCATCACCGAGATTCTCGATTCCGTGAACCGGCTGGTCATGTCTTCGGAAAAGACCTCGGGTATGATGCAGGAAGGTCACAGGGCCTCGGTGGAGACCGTGGGTATGCTCATGGAGGTGGTGAACGGGGTGGAGGAGTGTGCGGATTCAGCCCGTCAGATTTCCCTTTCCACCCAACAGCAGCAGATTGCCAGCAGTCAGATTCTCATTGCCATCAAAGACATCAACCAGGGCGCCAGGGATGCGACGGCTTCGGCCCAGGAATCCAGTCGCGTGGCCGAGGAGCTGACCACCATGGCAGAAAAGCTCAAAGGACTTTTGGGCAGATTCCGGCTTGGGGAGGCCGCAAGTGAGGCCAGGGGTTCCGGGAGTTCCCGCTGATGGAAAAAAAGGGGCGGAAAATCCGGATTCTGGTGGTGGATGACAGCGCTTTCATGCGGCACAGGATCGGGGCCATCCTTGCCTCTGATCCTGGCCTGATGGTGATCGGAGAAGCACAGGACGGCCTTGAGGCGGTGAACAAGGCTTTCAGTCTGAAGCCGGATCTCATCACCATGGATATTGCCATGCCCGTGCTGGATGGTCTGGAAGCCATTGGGAAAATCATGGAAAAGGAGCCCCTCCCCATTCTGGCCCTGACCTCGCTTTCCGGCGTGCGCACGGCTTTCAGCGCGGTTTCCAGAGGGGCTCTGGACGTGTTCGAAAAATCGGATATGGATCTGGAGGATGGAGCCAGGCTCATCCGCAGGATCAAGATGCTGGCGGATGTGGATGTGGCGGTACACCAGATCGCCATGCGAAAGCCGGAGAAACCCGGATCCGAGATGGAAAAACTGAAACGAGGGGAATGGAAGGAAAAAAAAGGGCCGGTGCGCATCATTGCCATGGCTTCGTCCACAGGAGGTCCCCAGGCGCTGAGCGCCATTTTTTCCGGTCTGCCTGCGGATTTTCCCATTCCCATTGTGGTGGCCCAGCATGTGGCTCTGGGCTTTACGGAAGGGATGGCCCAGTGGCTGGACTCCTGCACGTCCCTGCGTGTTCTGCCCGCAGCGAACGGAGAGATACTGAAGCCAGGGCATGTGTATCTGAACCCTGCGGAATGCCGCATGCGGGTCAGCCCAGAGGGGAGCCTCCGTCTCCAGGAAGAGAGGGAATCCCGCTACCATCCCTGCTGCGACAGGCTGCTGGAATCTGTGGCTGAATCCTTTGGCGCGGCTGCGGTGGGCGTTATTCTCAGCGGCATGGGGGATGATGGGGTGGCGGGTCTGGCTTGCATTCAGGAAGAAGGTGGCCTGACCCTGGCCCAGAGTGAGGAAAGCTCGGTGATTTTCGGGATGAACGGCCTGGCCATCCAGCGGGGTGTGGTGCAGAAGGTGTTTTCTCCGGGAGGGATCACGGCTTTTCTTCTGCATCTTGCGCAAAAAAACAGGGGCAAGGGATGGTGAACAGACCCCAGGAAATGTCAGAAACCGAGCTGGAACCCTTCAGAAGGCTGATTCTCAAGGAGTTTGGTTTTTCCCTGGGGGCTGGCAGGGAAGAGTCTCTGCCTGTGGGTCTCAGAAACCGGATGCATGCCCTGAAGACGGACTCGGTTCTTGGCTATCTTCAGCTTTTAGAGCGGGATGCGGAAGAAAGAAGTCGGCTGGTGGAGCACCTCACCATCAATGAGACGTATTTTTTCAGGGAATCGAGCTACCTCAGCCTCATGTTGAACCGTCTCATCCCCGATCTCATGACCGGACGGCGGGGAGGCCGGATCCGGATTCTCAGCGCGGGCTGCTCCACGGGAGAAGAGCCCTACTCCATCGCCATCCTGCTCCATGAACACTATGGACCGGAAAGTCTGAAATATTTTGAGGTTGCAGGAATTGACATTGATGATTCCGCCATCCGAAGGGCCCTTCGAGGCGTTTACGGAAAACATTCCTTCCGTGGCATGGACAAAGAAAGGCTCCACCGCTATTTTGAGTCCGTAGACCCGGGACAGTACAGATTGCGGGATGAAATCCGCAGCATGGTTTCCTTTCAGACCGTCAATCTCCGCACGAGCCTGTATCCGGATTTTATGCGGGACACGGACATCCTTTTTTACCGGAATGTGTCCATCTATTTTGCAGCCTCCGTACAAAAAGAAGTTTTCATGCGATTGGCGGGCTGTCTCCGTGCGGGTGGATACCTGGTCGTGAGTGCCACAGAAACCCTGCACCACAACCTGGGCGTTCTTTCGCTGATGGAGATGGAAGGCCTTTTTGTCTACCGCAAGCTGCCGGACATCACGCCTGTGGACCGGCGGGTAAAAAGACGGGAGTTGGATATCTCTCCCAGGCCACTTCTGAAGCGAAGCCCCCCTGAAAAAACGGCTCGTAAAACCTTTGCCCCTTCCTTTGCCCTGCGCAGGGAAGAAGACGTCCGCATTCTTTTTGATGAAGCCCTGGAAAAGGTGCGTGATCATTGCCCGGATCAGGCCCTTTTTATCCTGAAAGGGCTTCTGGAAAAGGATCCCGCCTTCATCCACGCCCATACCTTGGTGGCCAGCATACGCCTCAACATGGGATGCCTCCAGGAGGCCAGGATGGCCTGCGATGTGGCCCTGAGCCAGGATGCGGGCTGTCTGACCGCCCGTCTCATGCGGGGACTGATTGCCTATCAGGCCGGAGAGCAGGTGGAGGCGCTGGGGTATTTCAGGGAGGTTCTGTACCATGACGCCCGATGCTGGCCTGCCCATTTTTACCTTGCGGAGCTTATGAACCGGATGGGAGAGAAAAAACGGGCGCTTGCGGCCTATGGGACGGCTCTGCAACTGATCGCAAAGGGAAATCCCGGAGAAGTGGGGGACCTGTATTTCCCTTTACGTTTCCATGCGGAGCAGTTTCAGGCGGTATGCAGGCATAAGCTCGATCTTTTGAAAGAAAGTGAGCGCTGATGGTCATCGACAGATCCAGATTTCTGGCAAGGTTTGCTGCTGAGGCCAGGGAACATTGCGCAACGCTCACCCAGGGCATTCTCAGTCTTGAGACTTCTCCGGACGACACCGGAACCCTGAACGCGCTTTTTCGTTCCGCCCATACCATCAAGGGTTCGGCCAGAATGATGAAGCTTACGGGGATTGGCGAACTGGCCCATGGCATGGAAGATCTTCTGGATGCGGCCAGGGCTGGCAGAATCCGGTTGAACCGCAGCTCCTTCGGACTGCTTTTAAAAAGCGTGGACGCCCTTGTTTCTATGATTGCAGAGACGGAAACCGGTGAGCATGCGTCTGGCCTGCCTGTGGAACTCTGCCAGGCCCTGAAAAGGGAGATGGCTTCCCTGTCCGGAGAAAATGCCCAGGAAAAGGAGAAGCCCGCAGCCGTAGATTCTAAAGCTGTTTTGCCGGTTTCCTCTGCCGGACAGCCAGGTTTTTTTTTCCAGGCTCCGGTTACAGGTTCTTTGCGTGTGAATACGGGCAAACTCGACGATCTGGTGCGGCTTATGGGCGAGGTGGTTGCAGAACAGGGTCGTCTGCGCCTGAGTACATCCTTTGTTCAGAAAAGGTTGCGGACACTTTCCGGAGCTGTGGAGGGAGTGAGCGCCTTGTATGGAAAAAGAACCGAGGAAACGGAGTCCGCGAGGAGGGTTCTTCAGGGCCTGGATGTGGCCATGGTGGAGATGCGTCAGGCAGCCCAGACCCTGACGGATTGTTTGAGGATGCAGACTACCCTCATGGGTTCGCTCCAGGAGGCCACGCTGAAACTGCGCATGACTCCGCTTTCCACGGTATTCGAGCCCTTGCGGAGAACATTCCGGGATCTCGCCGAAGATGCCGGAAAAGATGCGGATTTTGTGGTCACGGGTGGAGAGACGGAGCTTGACAGGAAGATCGGGGAAAGAATCGGGGATTCTCTTTTGCACATGATCCGCAATTCCCTGGATCATGGCCTGGAAGATCCGGAGGAAAGAAGGGCTCTGGGTAAAGCACCCAAGGGACTCATTTCCCTTGCGGCCTTTTATGACAAAGGAGGAGTGACCCTTGTGCTGCGGGATGACGGAAGGGGTCTCGATACGGAAAAGATCCGCGCCAAAGCCCTTACGAGAAGGATTTTTGATGAACAGACCCTGGCCTCCATGTCCAGGGCGGAAATCCACAACCTCATTTTTCTGCCCGGATTCAGCACCAGCCCCATTATCACGGATATTTCCGGAAGGGGGGTGGGAATGGATGTGGTGCGTCAGAACATCGTCCATGAACTGCGGGGCTCCATCACCCTTGAGACGCAAAGGGGGGAGGGAACTTCCATTTTTGTGCATCTGCCGTTGAATCTGGCGGTTTTCCCGCTTTTTATTGTTGAGGCCGGAGGCCTGCCCTTTGCCATTCCTGCCACGGCCATTGTGGAAATGCACAGGGTCACCAAGGAGGATCTCATTGAGATTGTGGGCAAAAAGGCCATGCGTCTGCGGGAGCAGATTGTACCTGTGGAAAACCTCGCAAGACTCCTGAGGTTGGATGAAAAACACAGCTCTCCGGGCGGGGGCGCGCTGGTGGTGGTCCGGGACGGAGAAAATCAGCTGGGATTGCTGGTGGATGACGTAACGGACCAGGAGGAGATGGTGGTTAAACCTCTGCCAGGATTTCTCAGTCGAGTGCGGATTGTGACAGGAGGCGTCATTCAGGGAGAACGGGTGGTCAGCGTGCTGCATATTCCGGAAATACTCCGGCTTGCCGGTGAAGTCTCCGTGGAATCCCAGACGCATGCGGAAATGACAAGCAGTCTGATTCTGGTGGTGGACGATTCCATCAACACCCGGGAGCTGGAAAAGAGCATTCTGGAAGCCTATGGCTACAGGGTGGAGACGGCGGAAGACGGGCTGGAAGCCTTTGAAAAAACCAGGGACACCTTGTATGATCTTGTGATAACGGACATTGAAATGCCAAGGCTTGACGGCTTTTCCCTGACGGAAAAGCTGAGGTCGGATCCGCGTTATCTGGCCGTACCCATTATTGTGGTCACCTCCCTTGAAAAGGAGAGCGACAGGAAAAGGGGCATCCGAGCCGGGGCGGACGCCTATATTGTGAAGCAGGCCTTTGATCAGTCCAATCTCCTGGAAACCATCCGCAGTCTGATCGGCGGCTGAGCTTGGGGCTGAGAAAAAAATGGAAAGCCTGGGAGAAGAGACCAGGCTCCTGCATGGATACAAGGAGAAGATGATGGCTGGCAATGGCGTACGGGTGCTTGTGGTGGACGACGACATGTTTTCCGCAGAGCTTGCGGCGATGGCCCTTGAAGAGGGCGGATTGGATGTGGTTGTGGCGGAAGGGGGCATGGACGCTCTGGAAAAGGTGGCAACGGATTCCGGGATCGCGGTGGTCGTTTCGGACATGCACATGCCCTTTATCAACGGCGTGCAATTGCTTGAGGCCCTGCGCGAGCATGGTTTTTTTCAGCCCTTCGTGCTGCTCACCGCCGATGACGTAACTGCGCTGCGGGCAAAGCATCCCGCCATTGCGGCCATTGTGGCCAAGGATGGGGGGTTTCAGGAAACCCTTTTCAGGGTGGTGGCAGACCTTCTCGTCACAAACCGCACAAAAGGGGAGATGCCATGAACCTGTCCGCATCCGAGCGTTTCCGCAGACTGAAAGAAACCTTCACCCAGCAGCTTCCCCAGCAGCTTGAAACCATCCGCAGCATACTGGGAACACGGGATGAACAAGGGGAGGGAAAGGCCGAAGCCCTGCATCGGGAGCTGCATCGCCTTAAAGGAACCGCGGCTTCCTTTGGGTTGCATCGTCTGGCCCGTGCGGCGGATGCGGGAGAACGCCTTGCCAAGAGTCTTATGGAGGACAAGGCCATCTCTGAAGATTGGGAAGGGCGGATAAAAGACTGTCTGGCTGCCGTAGAAAAAGAAATCCGGGAGCTTGCTGTGGCGGCTCCGGAATGCTTTTCTCCCATGGACCTGGCGATGACGGAAATGCTTGCTTCATCGGAAAATCAGAAGACCGTCTACCTCTGTGAGGATGATCCCATCCAGTGTTCCGGCATGGCCACGCAGATCACCTGTTTTGGTTTCCGGGTCAAGGCCTTTGAGGATCTCGAAACCTTCCGTCAGGCGGTTTTTGAGCATCCGCCGGACGCCATCGTCATGGACATGATTCACCATGACAGGGATACGGGAGGGGCGGAGATCATCCGTCAGATTCGGGAAAGTCAGCACAGTCATATTCCTGTCATTTTCATTTCCATCCAGGCGGATCTCAAGGCCCGCCTGGCGGCTGTGCGTACAGGTTCCAGCGCTTATCTGGTAAAGCCGGTCAATCCTCTGACCCTCTGCTCCATGCTGCAGGATATGACCGCAGACACGGAGCCGGAGCCTTACAGGGTCATGATTGTGGAGGACGATCCCCATCTTGCGGAATTGTACAGCATCATCCTCCGGGAGGCGGGCATGGAAACCCGCGTGTTGACGGATCCCATGCAGGCCCTTGCCCTGCTTTCGGAATTCACGCCGGATCTGATTCTCATGGATGTGTATATGCCAGGATGCAATGGCATGGAGTTGGCGGGGGCCATCCGCCAGATGGATGCCTATCTCAGCATCCCCATCATCTTCTTGTCCAAGGAAAGAGACACCAACCTTCAGTTTGACGCTCGCAGGATGGGAGGGGATGAGTTTCTGATCAAGCCCATCCAGCCGGGCCATCTGGTATCTGCCGTATCCGTGCGTGCGGAAAGAATGAAGCTCATCCGTTCCTTTATGGTGAAAGACAGCATGACCGGGCTTTACAATCACAGCGCCATCCGGGAGCATCTCATTGTCCAGATGGAGCATGCCCGCCGCAAAGGGGAAAATCTCTGCTTTGCCATGATCGACATTGACCATTTCAAGAAGGTGAATGACACCTATGGCCATCCTGTGGGGGATCAGGTGCTGGTGGCGGTTTCCCGTCTTCTGAAACAAAGGCTTCGGAAAAGTGATGTGATCGGTCGCTATGGCGGAGAAGAATTTGCCGTCATTCTTCAGGATTGTTCCCTGGAAGAGGCCAGCCGCCTCCTTGAGCAGCTCAGGGAAAGCTTTGCCGCCATCTGCTTTAAAGTGGGGGAGCTTACCTTTTCCTGCTCTTTCAGTTGCGGGGTAGCCAGTTTTGCCTCCCATGATGATCTGGAAAGCCTCTGCATGGCAGCGGATGAAGCCCTTTACGCGGCCAAAAAAAGCGGGAGAAACCGGGTTTTTGCAGCCGCTGCGGATAGGTGTTTTCTGTGAGAGAATGGGCAGGCTGAAGAGGCATAAAAAAGCAGAAATGGAATCCGGGAGGGGACTTCGGTCCCCTTTTTCCATGATTTTCTGGGAAAGGGAATTTGGGGAAATTTCATGGGCAAAGTCTATGCAAAATCCAGACCGCTCATTTGACAGCCCTTCCCCCATGCTTATGATTTCAGGGAAACCGGCCCGGATTTTTTTTAAAAAGGGTCTGAAACCATCCGTCAGGATTTCATCCAAAAAGGAGACGCCATGCGTTTGGATAAATTCACCCTGAAAAGCCAGGAGCTTCTCCAGGAAGCGATCCACATAGCTGAAAAACACAGCCATCCCCAGATGGAGCCCGTCCACCTTCTTGAAGCCATGCTTCAGGATGAAAACGGCATTGCCATGGCCATATTCCGCAAAATCGGCCTGCCCCTCGAAGCCTTCCGCCATGGGGTTACGGATCTTCTCCGGAAATCTCCCAAAGTCACGGGAGCGGTTGGAGAAAGGGGACCCTCTCGCAGCCTTTACGGGGTACTGGAAGCGGCCCTGAAAGAGGCGAGCACCATGAAGGATCAGTATGTGAGCGTGGAACACCTCCTTCTGGCCCTTTGCGATGAAAGGGAAAATATCCAGAAGCTCTTCAGAGGATTTGGTATTTCAAGGGAGAGTATCCTTGAAACCCTCCAGACCATCCGGGGCAACGACCGGGTAACCGACCCCAATCCCGAAGACAAGTACCAGGCCCTTGAGAAGTATGCGCGGGATCTCACGGATCTGGCCCGGGCGGGCAAGCTCGATCCTGTGATCGGCCGGGATGAGGAAATCCGGCGGGTGGTGCAGGTGCTTTCCCGGAGAACCAAAAACAATCCCGTGCTCATCGGTGAGCCGGGGGTTGGGAAAACGGCCATTGTGGAAGGTCTTGCCCGCCGTATCGTGGAAGGGGATGTGGCCGAATCCCTGAAAAACAAGCGACTCATGGCGCTGGATATGGGGGCGCTCATTGCCGGAGCCAAGTACAGGGGCGAGTTTGAGGACAGGCTGAAGGCGGTTCTGAAAGAAGTGGAAAAGGCCGAAGGCGGGGTTATCCTCTTCATCGACGAGCTGCATACCCTGGTGGGGGCCGGTGCGGCGGAAGGCTCCATGGATGCGTCCAACATGCTGAAGCCCGCCCTGGCCCGGGGGCTTCTGCGCTGCGTAGGCGCTACCACCCTCAATGAGTACAGAAAATATATTGAAAAGGACGCGGCCCTGGAGCGGCGTTTTCAGCCCGTTCTGGCCCAGGAGCCCAGCGTGGAGGACACCATCTCCATCCTGCGGGGGCTTAAGGAAAAATACGAGGTGCATCATGGGGTGCGCATCAAGGATTCGGCCCTTGTGGCTGCGGCCACCCTGTCGGATCGTTACATCGCAGACCGTTTTCTGCCGGACAAGGCCATTGACCTCATGGATGAATGCGCTTCCAAAATCCGCATGGAGATTGACTCCATGCCCGCCAGCATTGATGAGCTGCAGCGCCGCATGACCCAGCTTGAAATTGAGCGGGAGGCCTTACGCAAGGAAAGTGACGCAGCCTCGGCTTCAAGGCTTGAAAAGCTTGAGGCGGAACTTGCCGGTCTGAAGGAGGAAGTTCAGGAACAGCGGGGACGCTGGCAGAATGAAAAGGACACCATCGCCCGCATCCGGGAGATCAAGGAGAAAATGGAGCAGCTGGGCATTGAGGAGGAGCAGGCCCAGCGCAGGGGCGATCTTGGACGTGTGGCGGAAATCCGGTATGGCCTCATGCTGGAGTTGCAGAAGGACTTTGAGGCTGCGAGGGCCGCTCTTTCTGAACTTCAGAGGGAGCAGCGCATGCTGCGGGAAGAGGTGGAGGCCGAAGACATTGCCGAAGTGGTGTCCCGCTGGACGGGCATTCCCGTGGCCCGCATGATGGAAGGGGAGCGGGAAAAACTTCTGCGCCTTGAAGAGGTTCTGGCCCAGCGGGTGGTGGGCCAGAACCGGGCGGTGGAGGCGGTTTCCAATGCCGTGCGCAGGGCCAGATCCGGCCTGCAGGACCCCAATCGCCCCTTGGGCAGCTTCATCTTCATGGGACCTACGGGCGTGGGCAAGACCGAGCTTGCCAAGGCACTGGCAGCCTTTCTCTTTGATACGGAGCAGGCCATGGTGCGCATCGACATGAGTGAATTCATGGAAAAGCACTCCGTGGCAAGGCTTATCGGAGCGCCTCCGGGGTATGTGGGCTATGAGGAGGGCGGGTATCTCACCGAAGCGGTGCGGAGACGGCCCTACAGCGTGCTGCTTTTTGATGAGATCGAAAAGGCCCATCCCGATGTGTTCAACGTGCTGCTTCAGGTGCTCGACGATGGCCGTCTCACCGACGGTCAGGGTCGCACCGTGGATTTTCGGAATACCCTCATCATTATGACTTCCAATGTGGGCAGCCGCATGATTCAGGAAATGGGAGAGGGCAGGCGGAGCGAGATGGAGGAGGCTGTGGAAGCGGCGTTGCGGGCCACCTTCAAGCCTGAGTTTTTAAACCGCATTGACGAGACCATCATTTTTGAAGCTCTGAAACCGGAGCAGATCCGCAGCATTGTGACCCTTCAGATGAAGCGTCTCGAAGCCCGGCTTCAGGAAAAGAGGGTAACCCTTGCCTTGAGCAAGGAAGCCCTGGATTTTCTGGCGGAACGCGGATACAGCCCGGTGTATGGGGCAAGGCCGCTCAAGCGAGCCATTCAGCAGCTTCTGGAAAATCCCCTGGCTGTGAAGATTCTCAAAGGGGAAATCGCTGAAGGCAGCCGGATTGGGGTGCGACCTGGACTCAGTTCCGAGGGCGGGCCTCTTATCTTTGAATCTTCGCCTGTGACATAAAAAAACATTTTCGACTCCGCCATGGCCTTCATGGGTGCATGGCGGCGTTTTGCAGCACAACGCCTTGCATAAAGGAAAAGCCATGACCGATTTTTCAAACCTGCATCCGGATCTGAAAAAAGCCCTGGAAGGGGTTGCGGGTTTTGTGAAAGCCCTTTGCGGAACGGCCCCCACCCAGGAGGAGCTGGCCGTGGCGCTGAATCGTTATTTTGTGAAAAAGGAAATCTGTGACACGCTGGTGGCCAATCGGGGGGAAGCAGAAAAAAAAGACGGTGAGTAACCTGCAGGGGGCTTTTGGCTCTAGGGGGTAAGAAGGATGGATTTTTTCGATCCATCGGTGTAATTGCATTGACAAAATGAATGCTCGGACATATTTTTAGCGCCGGTTTATGATTTTTTAGGGGAATTTCTTTTTATCCTGGATGTTTGCCGGTTACGCCGTTGTTAAAGGAGGTTTTATGATCGAAGTGACTCCTGCTGCCATTGAGCAGATCAATGTCTATTTTGAAGGGCGGCAGGTCATGCCCCTCAGGCTTTTTGTCCACTCGGGCGGCTGAGCCGGGCCTTCTCTGGCCCTGGCTCTGGATGAGCCGAACAGCAAAGATGAAGTTTTTACCATTGGCGGTCATACCTTTGTTGCAGAAGCCGATTTTCTCAAGCAAGCGGCTCCTGTGAAAATTGATTTCAGCTCTGCGGGATTCAAGATTGATTCCAGCATTGATTTTGGAAGCTCGGGATGCGGATCCTGCAGTGGCTCCTGCAGCACCGGACACTGATAAGCTGTAGCCAAAGACGCAAAAGGGAGAGCAGGAGACCATCCTGCCCTCCTTTTTTGTTTTCTCCTTTTCCCTGCCTTGCCTTTCTTTTTTCCCTGGGATAGAATTTTTTAAAAAATCAGGGAGGAAAAGCCTTGGAAATCTGTAGCCTCTGCGGTCGTTGTGATGCAGCCCCAAGTTGTTTGGAAACCCGCATTCGCATCGATGGGGTCTTCTACCGCCCACGACCCTGGCAGCCCCGAAAAAAAACGGTGTTTGAAGAAGACGGCATTCCGTCCCGCTGTCCTTGCTGCGGGGTTCTGCCCACGGGCTTTCACCATGTGGGGTGTTTTCTTGAAATATGTCCCCGCTGCGAGGGACACTGGCTGTCTTGTCGCTGTTTTGGCATTAAAGTACCCGTGAACAACAAGGAAGAATGCCGTGTGATTGCTTTTCCCGGCACGGCGACCGTATCGCTTTTTCCAGGAGGTGGACAACGATGATGTGGTTTTTTTTCCTTTCAGCGCTGATTTTTCTGTGGATCCATTTTTATCGCATGCGTTCCAGGAAAAAGGCAGAAAAGATTTATGTGTGCACGGTGTGTGATGCCTATGACTGCATCTGCGAGGAGACCGAAGCCCTGGATGGGAAAAAAAGGAAGGATGACCCATGAGAATGGGAGGCTGGATCTGCATATTTTTATGTCTTTTTTCCCTTTATTCCTGCGGCGGAAAGCAAAAGGATGAATCCCGTCTGCTCCTTCTTGGCAGTTGGCGTTTTTCCCAGATGAATATGCATACCATTCTCACCTTAAGAAACAACGGAACCTGGCAGTCCGATGACAGGGTGGAGGGTCGGCATACCCGGATTGTGGAAAAACGGGGAAAAAGCACGGGCCGCTGGCAGATGGAATCGGGAAACCGTCTGATTTTTTCCGTGGAAACGGCGGACGAAGCAGGCATGTGGCCCGCAGGGTCCATGCAGTCCTTTGACATTGTCTCCCTGGACGCCCGCACCCTTGTGTTGCAGCAGGAGAGCGGGAGAACCTGGGAGTGGTCCAAGATCCGGGCCCAAAGGCCCACGGAAGGGGAGGTTGTGGCTCATCAGGCGGTGCGCATGCCGCCTCTCATTGTGAATGTGGCGCGGTCAAGAATTCTCGAACGCCAGCGCTTCTTGTGCCTTGATCTGGAGTTTATTCTGACCCTGGATGAATTCATCCCGAATCCGGAAATGATTCCTCCGCCACCGCCCTTACATCCGGAAGTTCGGGAAACCATTCTTTTTTATCTTTCAAGCCTTGAATACCGGGAAATCAATTCCTTTGACCGGGTAAAAGCTCTGCGGCTTCATCTGAGACAGATGTTGAATCCCTATTTTGATAACCGCCTTCATGAAATTGAAGTGCGCAATATCATTGTGGCGTCCAGTAAGGACAGCCTTGAAGAGTTTATTCTGCAATACCCGGAGCTGCGCCATGAATTCGGGCTTACACCGCCGCAGCGGCCCCAATCCCCGGCTGAAAAAGCGGAAGAAGAGGGGTGAAGCCATGGGCTAAGCCCGCATAAAAAGCGCATCTTGTTCTCGGTGAAAGGAGAGCCCTTGCCCTGAGCTGAACAGAGGACGCTGGCTGGAGGTCTTTATATCGACCATAGGGACGATATAAAGACCTTTTTTTATGTTTTTTTTCAATGTATTTATTTTTTATATTTATTATCAAATAGTTATATGGCTTTTTCATGCTGGCATGGTCCTCGCAAAATGAGGAAGAAAAGAAAGCAGCTTCCTTTCATCCCATCCAGGGGGTGAAGCCTCTTTTCCATCCCATTCCATAAGGAGATCGCCATGAGAACAAAAGAACAGTACATCAGCGACCTGATGAAGCTCAAAAAGAATATCTTTTACAAGGGGGAAAGAATCAGCCGGGATCATAAGGAGCTGGAAATGACCCTGGGGGTTCTCGGGCACACCTTTGAAGTGGCCCGTGACCCTGAAAAAGCCCACCTCTGCACCGCGGTTTCTCACTTGAGCGGAGAAACCATCAACCGTTTCTGTCATATCCACCAGAGCACAGAAGATCTGCACAAAAAGCAGGACATGACCCGCATGCTCTGCCGGGAAGTGGGCTACTGCATCGGTCGCTGCATGGGAGCGGATGCCAGCAATGCGGTGAACATCATCTCCTATGAGGCGGACAAGGCCAATGGCGGCAAGACCCGGTATCACGAAAATTTTTTGAAATGGCTGGATAATTTCCAGAAAAAGGATCTGGTGGTGGCCTGCGCCCAGACGGACGTGAAGGGAGAGCGCATGCTGCGGCCTTCCCAGCAGCCCGATCCGGATCAGTACCTCCATGTGGTGGAAAGAAACAGTGAGGGCATCGTGGTCACGGGCTGCAAGGTGCACATCACCCAGGCCTCCGTTGCCGATGAGATCATGGTGGTACCCACCCGCGCCCTTACTGAAGACGAAAAGGATTATGCGGTGGCCTTTGCCATCCCTTCGGATGCCGATGGCATCACCCAGGTGGTTCATCCCCACAACATGCGCAGCCGTACCCATTTCAAGCGCGGCTTTGACTTCGGTGCTGCGGACTCCTATGTGATCTTTGATAAAGTTTTTGTTCCCTGGGATCGGGTCTTTCTCTGTGGGGAGCACCAGCATGGTGGACTCTGCGCCCTTCTCTTCGCCCTCTTCCACAGACACAGCTATTCCGGATGCAAGCCCGCCATCGGGGACATCACCATGGGCCTTGCCGCGCTGGCTGCGGAGGTGAACGGCATTGAAAAGACCCCCCATGTGAAGGAAAAGCTGGCCAGCATCATCCAGATTGCAGAGCTTGGCTATGCCGCAGGCTATACCGCATCCGCTCTGGCCAAGCCCGAGGTGAACATTCCGGGTTTCGGCCCCGTTCCCTTCGGCCCCGGCGCTTATGTGCCCAATTCCATCTATTGCAACGTGGGCCGGTGTCTCACCGGAGAAGCGGTCTTCCATGAGCAGGAAATGCTTTGCGACATCGCAGGCGGGGTACCGGCCACCTTCCCCTATGAGCAGGATCTGGTGAATGAGGAGCTGAAGCCCTATCTGGAAAAATACCTGAAGCGGAACACAAAAATTCCCGTGGAAGACCAGATCCGCTTCTGGCTCTACTTCAGCGACATGACGGTCTCTTCCATGGCAGGCTGCCTGAACTATGCAAGCGTTCATGGGGGGGGCTCTCCCATCATGGAGCAGATTGCCATCACCACCCAGTACAATCTCAAAGAGAGAAAAGATGTGGTGAGACGCCTTGCGGGGATGTCCAAGGCCTGATGGTTTTGGGCTGGACGGGCCGCATCTCCTTGGGCTTTGTGCTTTGGGAATGCGGCATTTCACCTGCCTGAAGAGGAGGCAATATGGATAGCGACAAGACCATGGGGGCATTGCCCCACACACCATCCCATGAAACGGAAAAAAAACAAGAAACAGGCAAGGGGTCCATCAATGCGGACGCCATGGTCCGGGTTTTTGTGGAAAACCAGAGTCACGCCATCCATGCGGTGATTGATGGTATGGATGAAGAAAGAACGGGAACAGAAACCAAAGAAGGAAACAGAAAATGAGCCTTTTTTCCCTTGAAAATAAGATTGCCCTCATCACCGGAGCCAGCCGGGGGATCGGGGAAAGCATGGCGCTCACCTTTGCCGAATACGGGGCCCACTGCATCCTTGTGAGTCGTAAGCTCGATGGTCTTGAGGCTGTGGTGGAAAAAATCCGTGCAAAGGGCGGCAGTGCCGAGGCCATGGCCTGCAACATGGGCGAAATTGAGCAGATCCAGCAACTCATGGATGCGGTGGAAAAAAAACACGGCAGACTGGACATTCTGGTGAACAACGCCGCAGCCAACCCCTACTTCGGAGAGATGCTTCAGGCGGAACCCTGGGCCTGGGAAAAAACCCATGACGTAAACCTCAAAGGTCCCTTTTTCATGACCCAGCGGGCTGCCAAGATGATGAAGGAAAAGGGCCTGGGCGGGGCCATTGTGAATGTGTCTTCCGTAAACGGTGTCCGCCCTGCCCAGATGCAGGGGATTTATTCTGTCACCAAGGCGGCCCTGATTTCCATGACGCTGGCCTTTGCCAAGGAACTGGCACCTTTCAATATCCGGGTGAATGCCCTTTTGCCCGGCATGACGGAAACCAAATTTTCGAGCGCCATCACGGAAAACGAGGCCATCAGCAAGGCTGTGATTTCCATGATTCCCTTAAAACGTATTGCTGCCCCGTCGGAAATGGCAGGGGCTGCCCTCTATCTTGTTTCTGAGGCTTCTTCCTATACCACCGGCACCTGCCTGGTCTGTGACGGTGGCATGCTGGCCTGAGGTTCTGGTAGCGGAAAGGGATCTGTGTCAGATTGGTCTTCCGTACCTCGTACGTGGGAAAAATCCGGACACTTTTTTGAAGGAAAGGAAGTGGGCATGATTGTGACGGCAAAAATCAAGGTGAGACCGGAAGTTGCCAGGGAAGCTGAAGAAAGGTTGCTGCATCTTGTGGAAATGGCCGGAACGGAAGAGGGGATTTTAAGCTATGTTCTGCACAGGGACATGAAAACCCCGGGACTTTTTTTCGTGTATGAGAAGTATAGGGACAAGGCGGCTTTTCAGCGTCACAGCAGCATGGCCCATGTGCAGGAGGCCTTCAAATGGCTGGCTCCCAACCTTGCAGAAGGCCCAGAGTTGACCATGTATGAGCAAATTGCTGCTTTTCAGGCCTGAAAAAGGAAAAAAGAAGGGGGGATTTTCTGTACACGGCCCTGGCACAGGAAATTCCTCCCTTTCAATCCCCCGGAATGGTTTCTCCTCCCCCAATTTTTCTCCCCGGTTCTCGCCCCCATTGTTTTTTTCCTTCCGGAAGTCTTGTATTTTTTTCGTTGCGGCTTACCTTGAATCCAATTTTACCGTAGGCCATGACCACCACGAAATGGTAGGACGGCTCCAGACCTTTTTCCTTTGCCTTGCGGATTTCATTGAGCAGATCCCGCGCATTGGCACTGTCGTGGGCGATGGATACCCGCAGCTCCTTGCCCTTGATGGTAAGGGGGACGGAGCGGATGCCCGCCATGCCTCTGACTTCCTTAAAAGGAGATCTTCTCGTATTCCTTTCCCGTCACAAGGAAGTAGCCCGCGCGCAGGGTCGCAGCAATTTGATTTTATACGAATTGAGAGGTGGCTGGGATGAGTAATGCCTTGTCTTTCCAGTTGCTGGCCGATGCCGTACTGACGCTGCATGTTGCCATTGTGCTTTTCGTCGTAGGGGCGGTGGTGCTGGTTCTGATTGGCAATCTGCTGAAGTGGCAGTGGGTCAACAGGCTTTGGTTCAGGCTTGTTCATCTGGCAACCATCGCATTTGTGGCGGTCGAAGCATGGTTTGGGATGGTCTGTCCGCTTACCACGCTGGAGATGTGGCTCAGGTCAAAGGCAGAAGAGACCCCATATAAAGGCAGCTTTATTGAGCATTGGCTGCAGGCCCTTCTTTTCTGGGAGGCGGAGCCCTGGGTCTTTATCGGTGTTTACACGGTGTTTGCCCTGGCAGTGGCGGCTCTGTGGTGGTGCTTTCCGCCAAGGTGGAAGTAGCGGCGGAGGATTCTTAGTGTCTGATCCTTTCGGGTTGTTGAGAAGCACCGTCGGGAGAAAAATCTTGTATTTTTTTTGTTGTGGCTTAACTTTAGAAGAACCTTGTAAAGTGCATTGGCCCTAAAAATACAAGTTATTGATATTAAACAGTCCAATCATAAAAAAACAAGGTTTGACCAAAATCTGCATCCCTGCATCCTCACCTCTTTAAAGGTTTCGCTCCCTTTTCTGGCACTTTCAAGACCGGGATAAAAAACACTCGAAAACGCGTAAGCGTCTGGGGTGTTTTCATATCTGAAAGGAGAGTCACCATGCAGAAAGATAATGGAATTCATAGGGAAAACCCGGTTGAAAGTGCAGGAATTCTTCTTGATATGATAAGACGGCTTGCATCCGAACTCCATCCGAATCTGGCTTCCGTACGTCACGCTGGCCTTGACAGCAGCCTTGACAAGGATTTTGGCCTCGACAGCCTTGGACGGGTGGAGCTTCTGTCAAGAATTGAGAAGACGTTCGGAAGCGTTCTGCCCGAAAGGGTTTTTGTTGAAGCAGAGACGCCACGGGATCTTCTGCATGCCATTGCAGACCATTCAGATCGTTCGGAAAAGAAAGAAGCCGCTGTATTTCATGACATCATAAAGATCAACCCCGAGGCATCCTTTTCCTACCCCCACGGCGCCCTGAGCCTGCTCGATGTGCTGAACTGGCATGTTCATGCCCATGCCGAGAGACCGCATATACGTCTTTACAGCGATGAGGGTGAAGATCAAATCATCACTTACGGAGAACTGAGGCAAAAGGCCGAAGTTCTTGCGGCAGGACTTCAGTTGCGTGGTGTGCTGCCTGGCGACAGGGTGGTATTGATGCTGGCCTCTGACGAGGATTATTTCACCGCATTTTTCGGCGTGGTGATGGTCGGAGCGGTTCCTGTGCCCATCTACCCTCCTTTCAGAAAAACCCAGATTGAAGATCATCTGAAACGGCACAGCGACATCCTGAGAAACTGCGGAGCTCTCGTACTCATCACCATGCCCGAAGCCAGAATCGTGGCAAGACTGCTGAAATCCCAGGTGGAAACTCTGAAGGAAATCGTTACGGTCGAAGATCTGAAATCTTCGAAGGGGACCTACACGGCTCCTGCCATCTCAGCGAGGGACATTGCCCTTCTGCAGTACACCTCAGGCAGTACGGGAGACCCCAAGGGGGTTGTTGTCACCCATGAGAACCTGCTTTCCAACATCCGGGCCATGGGCGAAGCCATCAAGATCCGTTCTTCAGATATCTTTGTGAGCTGGCTGCCCCTTTACCATGATATGGGCCTGATAGGGGCCTGGCTTGGCAGCCTTTATTTCGGTATTACGGCTGTCATCATGTCTCCTGTTACCTTTCTGACAAAACCTGGCCGTTGGCTCTGGGCAATCCACCGATACAGGGGCACCCTTTCCGCAGCACCTAATTTTGCCTATGAACTGATGGCCACAAGAACCGAAGAATCCGATCTTGAAGGCCTTGATTTAAGCTCATGGCGACTTGCCTTTAACGGAGCCGAACCCGTCAACCCCGATACCGCAGAAAGGTTTTGCTCCAGATTTGCTTCCTATCATTTCAGAAGAGAAGCTTTTGCGCCTGTTTACGGACTTGCTGAAAGTTCCGTTGGCCTGGCGTTCCCGCCACCGGGACGGGGTCCTCTGGTGGACAGGATACTGCGGGATCCTTTCATACGGAACAGAACCGCAATCCCTGTCTCTGAGGCAGAGTCAGATTCCGGCACAATCCGTTTTATGGCCTGTGGCCGTCCTCTGGCTGGCCATGAAATACGCATTGTGGATGCAAAGGGCAGAGAGGTTTCTGAAAGGCATGAGGGCAGGCTGCAGTTTCGCGGGCCATCGGCGTGCAGGGGATATTTCAGGAATGCGGAGCATACCGCACGTCTCATGCAGGGGGAGTGGCTTGACTCCGGCGATCTTGCCTATATTGCGGAAGGGGATGTGTATATCACGGGCCGAAGCAAGGATATGATCATCCGCGCAGGGCGCAATATCTATCCCCAGGAGCTTGAGGCCGCCGTTGGAAGGATTAAGGGTATCAGAACAGGAAATGTTGCAGTGTTCGGCAGTATGGATCGCCAGTCGGGTGCTGAACGGTTGATTGTTCTGGCCGAAACCAGGGAGACCTCTGAAGATAAACTGGAAAACCTTCAATCTGAAATCAGTTCAGTCACCATCGATCTGCTCGGCCTTCCCCCGGATGATGTGGCCCTTGTGCCGCCTGGATGCATACTCAAGACCTCAAGCGGAAAAATCAGGCGGTCTGCCAACAGGGAGCTTTACGAACAAGGAGCTATGAGCCGGACTAAGGGGATTGACCCCATGGCCCTGGGCAGACTTCTGTTTTCAGGCATGATGACAGCACTGAGGCGCAGTCTTAAATCCGTGTCAAAGAATGTGTACTCATCATACTGTTGGCTCTGTTTTTCCCTGATTGCCACCTTTTCCTGGGGAGTTACCCTGATTCTGCCCGGTCCGGATCTGCGCTGGGGATTTCTCCGCAGGATGTCAAGGTTTCTTTGCCGGGTCACAGGCATTGGGGTATCTGTGCAGGGTATTGAAAACCTAGAGAATATGGCTGGATACATCATTGCTGCAAACCATTCGAGCTATATTGACAGCCTCATTCTGGTATCCGTTCTTCCCCGGAGAGCGTGTTTTGTGGCAAAGGCCGAACTCAGGAAAAACAGTATCGCCAGACTGTTTCTGGACAGGATCGGTGTTGAATATGTGGAGCGTTTTGATGTGCAAAAGGGTGTGGAAGACACAAAGCGGATTGTAAAATCCATAGATAAAGCGATTCCCCTGCTTTTTTTCCCTGAAGGCACTTTCACGAGAATGCCTGGACTCCTTCCCTTTCACATGGGGGCTTTCATGACTTCCGTGGATACAGGATTGCCCGTGGTTCCGGTTTCCATCAAGGGAGCCAGATCCATACTCCGGGCGGATTCATGGTTTGTCAGGAAGGGAGCGGTCCATGTCTGTATCGGCAGAGCCATTGAAGGGGGAGGGGAAGAAAATCAGTGGGACAAGATAATGAGGCTCAGGGATGAGACACGAAAGCATATCCTCAGATATTCAGGGGAACCTGATCTGGATTATGAAAAATCTCCTGTGTGGGCGCTTTCCCCAAAAAAATCCCTGTAGCAAGCCGGAAGAATTTAAAAACGCCCCCATTCAATCCCTGTTTGAAAATGAGAGGGGATTCCAGCCCCGGATGGCGCTCCGGAATCCCCTTTTTTATCCTCAACTTAAAAGCAAAAAACCCTTTCAGCGCGTGTACAGGGGCCTTGGATGGTAGTGGGTATGCAGCAGAACATGGGCCTTGTGGCTGCCGGGTTTTTCCAGAAACTCCCGGTACACCTCCTCGATGAAGGGGTTCTGGTGGGAGCAGCGGATTTCAGATTTTGCGTCATCGGCGTACATCCCGGCAATGCGGGCGTTGCGAACGGCATCCGTGGTGTTGTAGGGCTGTCCGCCACCGGCAATGCACCCGCCCCGGCAGGCCATGACCTCCACGAAATGGTAGGGCGGTTCTTTGCCTTCTTCCCTTGCCGTACGGATTTCATTGAGCAGATCCCGCACATTGGCAATGCCGTGGGCGATGGCCACCCGCAGCTCTTTTCCTTTGATGGAAAGGCTTGCGGTGCGGATGCCCTCCATGCCTCTGACTTCCTCAAAGGTGATTTTTTCGTATTCCTCTCCCGTCACAAGAAAATACCCCGTGCGCAGGGCTGCTTCCATGACCCCGCCCGTGGCTCCGAAAATGGTTCCGGCTCCGGTGTAGGCACCGATGGGAGAGTCGGCGGACTCATCATCGGGAAGGGCGAGAAAATCAATCCCCGACTGCTTGATGAGTCGGGCCAGCTCACGGGTGGTGAGTACCAGATCCACATCCTGCTGGCCTGAGGCGTACATGTCCTTGTCCCGGACGATTTCAAATTTCTTGCTGGTGCAGGGCATGATGGCCGCAGAGAAGATCTTTTCTCTGGGGATGCCCTTTTTCTCGGCGTAATAGGTTTTGGTGAGGGCTCCCTGCATCATCATGGGCGATTTGGCCGTGGAAAAGTGGGGGATCATGTCCGCACAGTACTTTTCCATATAATCCACCCAGCTGGGGCAGCAGGAGGTGATGAGGGGGAGAATGCCGTTCTGGGTGAGGCGTTCGATGAATTCCGTGCCTTCTTCCATGATGGTGAGGTCTGCGGAGAAGTTGGTGTCAAAGATGGCATTGACCCCGAGGCGGCGCAGAGCCCCATAAATTTTGCCCGTGGTGATGGTGCCGGGCGGCAGGCCGAAGGCCTCTCCGATGGCGACCCGCACGGCGGGGGCAATCTGGACGGCAACGTGGAGTTCGGGGTTGAGGATGGCATCGAGAAGCTTTTTCGTGTCATCCCGTTCATAGATGGCTCCCACGGGACAGTGGGCGCTGCACTGGCCGCACTTGATGCAGGGGCTTTCACTGAGCAGGGCCCCGCCTGCGGGCATCATCTCCGTGTGGTCGCCCCTGCCGATGAACTCCAGGGCCCAGACATCCTGGAGCTCCTGACAGACAAGGACGCAGCGTCCGCATTTGATGCATTTTCTGGGATCGAGAACAATGGAAAGGGTGGATTCATCCTTTGGCAGTTCCGGTACATTGGACTGAAAGGGCACTTCCCGGATACTGAAGTTGGCCGCAAGGGTCTGAAGCTCGCAGCTGCCGCTGCGCCCGCAGGTGAGGCAGTCGTTGGGATGGTTGGAAAGGATCATTTCCACGATGGTGCGCCGGATCTTGTTCAGTTCCGGGTCGTGGGTGATGTAGCTGGCATTGGCACTGACTTCCGTAACGCAGGCTCTGGGAAGCTTGGGCATGCCCTCCACCTTGACGACACAGAGACCGCAGGCGCCCCAGGGGGTGAGGTCAGGATGGGCGCAGAGGGTGGGAATGTGAATCCCCGCCTGTCTGGCCGCTGCCAGTACGGAAATGCCAGGGGCAACTTCCATGGGAATATTGTTGATTTTGATCTGTATTTTCTGCACCTGTCCGCTCCTTCATTTTCTGGTTCGGGCTTTCACGCGATCTCCACAGCGCCAAATTTGCAGCCCTCATAGCAGATGCCGCACTTGATGCAGCATTCCTGATCAATGACATGGGGCTTCTTGCGTTTTCCTGTGATGCAGTTGTTGGGGCATTTTCGGGAGCAGACCGTGCATCCGATGCAGAGATCCGGGTTGATGGTGTAGGTGACAAGGGCCTTGCAGACCCCCGCAGGACAGCGTTTGTCTTCGATATGGGCCAGATATTCCGCCTCAAAATACCGCAGGGTGGAGAGAACGGGGTTGGGAGCCGCCTGGCCTAAGCCGCAGAGGGAAGCCTTCTGCATGGGAACGGCCAGGGCCTTGAGGTGCTGGATATCTTCCAGGGTGCCCTGGCCCTTTGTGATCTTATCGAGGATATTGTACATCTTGCGGCCGCCGATGCGGCAGGGGGCGCATTTTCCACAGGATTCATCTACAGAGAAATCGAGATAGAATTTGGTGACATCCACAATGCAGTCGTCCTCATCCATGACGATCATGCCGCCGGAACCCATCATGGAGCCAAGGGCCACGAGGTTTTCGTAGTCGATGGGTGTGTCCAGATGTTCCGCCGTGATCACCCCGCCGGAAGGCCCGCCGGTCTGCACGGCCTTGAAGGCCTTGCCGCCGGGAATGCCGCCGCCGATGTCAAAGATGATCTCCCTTAAGGTGGTGCCCATGGGCACTTCCACAAGACCGGAGTTGCTGATTTTGCCCGTAAGGGCAAAAACCTTGGTTCCCTTGGATTTTTCCGTACCGATTTTGGCAAACCAGTCTCCCCCCCTGAGGATGATCTTGGGGATGCTGGCCAGGGTTTCCACGTTGTTGATCACCGTGGGTTTTCCCCAGAGCCCCCGCGTTGCGGGGAAGGGAGGGCGTGGCCTCGGCATGCCGCGTTCGCCCTCGATGGAAGCGATGAGGGCCGTTTCCTCACCGCAGACAAAGGCCCCTGCGCCAAGACGGATTTCAATGTCAAAATCAAAACCGCTGTCCAGGATGTTTTTCCCAAGAAGCCCGTGCTCCCGGGCCTGATCCATGGCCGTGTAAAGACGCTCGATGGCCAGGGGATATTCGGCACGGATATAGATGTACCCCATGCGGGAGCCGCAGGCATAACCGGCGATGGCCATGGCTTCCAGAATGGACTGGGGGTCGCCTTCCAGGATGGAGCGGTCCATGTAGGCACCGGGGTCGCCCTCATCGGCATTGCAGACGATGAAGACCTCGTCTGTCTTATCCTTCACATCATGGGTGAATTTCCACTTCTGCCAGGTGGGGAACCCGGCTCCGCCCCGGCCCCGGAGCCCGGATTTTTTCAGCTCCTCAATGACCTCCAGGGGAGTCATTTCAAAAAGGGCCATGCTCAAGGCCGCATACCCGTCCCGGCCGATATATTCGCTGATTTCACCGGGGTTGATGACCCCGCAGTTTCTTAAGGCAATGCGTACCTGCTTCTGGTAAAAGCGGGAGGGTTTTTTGTGTTCTTCTCCCTTGAGCATGAGGCGCTGCACTTCTTTGCCGCCGAGGATGTGTTCATCCATGATGGCTCTCGCCCCTTCCGCATCCACCTCCACGTAAAAGGTTTCATCGGGAAGCACTTTGACGATGGGGCCTTTGCTGCAGAAGCCAAAACATCCGGTTTTGACGATCTGGACTTCCTGGCTGACCCTGCGATCCATGACGAGCCTTTTCAGCTCCCTGTAAATCTCATCGGACTTTCCGGATTCGCACTGGTTGCCGCTGCAAACCAGGCAGAAATTTTTATAGGGCATGGTTGGGCTCCTTTACCATGTCCGGGGCCGGACGGTCGAAGACATGGCCGCAGACCAGCTCTCTGCCGAGGATATGCCGGTCAACGATCTGCTGGGCCACTTCCGGCGTTACCCTGCCGTAAATGGTGTCCGGCATGCCATGCATTCTCACCTCCACCGTGGGTTCCGCATAGTCAAGGCCTAAGGAGCCGGTCTGGCGGATGAGGGCTTTGGTGATGCCTCTGTCCTTCAGGGTGTCGTTCAGCACCCGCAGAATGTCCCGCGCACCGGAGGCAATGCCGCTGCTGCCCATGCCGATGCGGATTTCAATCTCGCCGTCATTCCCTTTGGGGTCGTGGAGTTCCATGCTTTTTTCTTCGCGCAGTCTGTTCAGCTCTTCCAGGCGGTTTGGTGCCATATGCTCTCTCCTTTGATCCCTGATGGGCGTGAATTTTTCATGGTGCCAGCGTTTTTCAGGATTTTCCATGGTAGCGGGAGATGATTTCCGCAAGGTCGTCGGGTTTGACACCGCCAAAGACCTCCTCGTCTATGGTCATGACCGGAGAAAGGCCGCAGCAGCCGATGCAGCGTACGGCTTCCACGGAAAATTCCCCGTCATCGGTGCTTTCCTTGATCCCTACTCCGAGAAGGTTTTCAACTTCCTGAATCACCCCATGGGCACCTTTCAGGTAGCAGGCCGTGCCCGTGCAGACGGAAAGGGTATGGCGGCCGGGTTTTTTCTGCTTGAAGTAGTGGTAGAAGGTGAGAACCCCGTAGATTTTTGCTAAGGGGACATCAATGCGGCGGCTCAGCTCAATGGCGACCTGCCTGGGAACAAAGCCGAATTCCTGCTGGATGCGGTGGAGAATCATGATGAGATTGCCCCGCTTTTCCTTCCAGGCATCGATGAAGGTGATGAGCTCATCGGATAGGGTGAATTCCTGCTGGATTTCCATAGATCCTTGTCTCCGGTTTCGTTTGTGAAACAGTGTTTACGGCAAGGGGTGCATCGGGTTACAGGGTCGGGTGCTGCAAAACTTTGGTATGAAAAAACAGGGGGTTGATCTGGATTTGACGGGTAATGCGTGGCTTTGGGGCCGTATTTTTCAAGGAAAACCCTACTGTGAATGGACGGAGGGTTCAATAAAAAAATGCGGATTGCAAAGATAAGGGGTCACAGGAAAGTGCCATCCAGGGAAAGGATGACAGGAGAAGAGGTGATGTCAAGGATACGGATATCCATGCTTCGGAGGACATCCACCCCATGACTGACCATGAGCAGGGTGGTTTTCTGTGTGCGATGGATCTCTGCGATAAAATCAGCGATGCGATGCTGCCAGACCGCATCCAGAAAGGCAAAGGGCTCATCCAGAAGGAGAAGATCGGGCTCTGCGGCCAGGGCGCAGGCCAGGGCGAGACGGCGTTTCATACCGCCGCTCATCTCTGCGGGTTTTTGGGCAAGGGATGCCCCAAGTCCCATGTTTTCCAGCCAGAGCAGAGCTTTTTGCCTTCTTTTTTTTTCAGAAAAACGAGCAGACAGGAAAAAATCCATATTCTGAAGGGCGCTGCGCCAGGGAAGCAGGGGCGTGTCCTGTAAAAGACAAGCCATGTTCAGGGTGTGACGTCTGCAGAAACCACTGTCAGGCCTGAGGATGCCTGCGGCGATTTCCAGCAGCGTGCTTTTCCCCATGCCCGAAGGCCCGGCCAGACAGAGCATTTCCGCCTTTTGAAGGGTAAAGTTCACATCGCGAAGTACGGTTTTTCCATGAAAAGCTTTGGATACATGGGAAAATTCAAGCATGGCTTCCCCTGTTACGGGCTGCGGCCTGGCGCAGGGGACGGATGAGGCCGGATTCAATGACAAGTCCGAATCCCACAAGAATCAGGGCCCATGAAAAAAGACGAGGCATATCCAGCATGCGGTAAGACCAGTAGATTTGCGCGCCGATGCCCTCGGAGCTTCCGAGAAACTCCGCCACCGCTGTCACTTTCCAGCAGCTTCCCAGGGCATGGGAGAGTCCCGCAAGAATGTAAGGATAAATTCCCGGCAGAACCAGTTCTTTGAGCATGCGACCTCGTGTGACGCGGTAGGTTCGGGCTATCACAAAGAGCCGTGGATCCAGGCTGGCCGTGCTCTGGGCGATGGTGAAAAAAAGAGGTGGAAAAAGGGAGGCCATGACCACGAGGATGGGGATGGCATTGCCCGTTCCCACCCAGACCATGAGGAGTGTGATCCATAAAATCGGGGGCGTGGCCTGAAGCACCGCTGCCATGGGAGCAAGCAGGGCCATGGTTTTGCGGGAAAGACCTGCGGCAATGCCCGTGAAAAGGGCGAGGATGAAGGTGAAGACAATGGCAGAAAAACCACGACCCAGGGTGAGGATCATGTTTTCCCACACACTGAGCTGAAAAAGCATGGAGCCAAGACTTCTCAGTGTGGCCTGGGGAGAGGGCACCAGAAGGCTTCCCAGAAAAAATGTGGCAAGGCTCCAGAGGCCAAGGAGAAGGGTGATGGAAAAGAAAAGGGAAATCATGGATGGCTTATCCCTTCTCTCCGGTGGATTTCCAGAAAAAAGTATCCCAGGCGGCCGGACCCTGGGCCCATCCGGGCATGAGGATATTCAGGTAGCGCAGGACTTCTTCCCGTGCGGCCCAGGCGCTTTCCACATGCACGAGATCCCGGACCAGGGAAGCGCGGACCATTTCCTTGGGTATAAAGGCGGAAAAAGCTTCGGGCAGGGCATCCACACCGGCCAGGGGGTCTTCCCTCAGACCTTTTCCCTCGGCTTCCACCACAGCGAGAATATGGGCAATGATCTCCGGGTGTCTGACCGCAGTATGGCGGTTGACGGCCATGCCGGCAAGGGGCATGCGACGGGGGCCCTGTGTGCGTTCGCCATAGATGTCCTCAAGATTTGCGATAATGAAAAGGTTCGGATCCTTCAGAAGAAGGGAGGTGAGCAGGGGCTCGGGTACAAGGGCTGAGTCAATTTTTCCTTCAAGGAGCATGAGGGCCAGTTGTCTGGGTTCAAGGCCGCGAAAACGGATGTTTGCTTCTTCTTTTGTCAGCAGGGCTTTCAGTACGGAGACGCCGGGGGAGCCCGGAGGTGCATGGGCCAATTCATGATCGGAAAGATCGGCCAGAGCGTGTAGGGTGGGATTTCTGGAAATGAGGTAGAACTTGCGCCATCCGCTGACAAGGAGCATCTGCACGGGCGCGTTCAGGGCATGGGCCTGGGCGAAGCCCTCCGTATGGCCCAGCCAGAGATCACCCTTTCCGGCAAGGAGCAGCCCCCGCAGATCATCGGTGTTTTTCCATACATGGACGCGGATATTGCATTTTCGGAGGATCTCGCCACTCTGGATTCCCGTCCAGAAGGGCATCTGGGCCGTTGTGGCGAGACCTGTGGTGTACAGGGTGAGGGTGGGCAGATCCGGATTGGTACCGAAAAGGAGGCCCTGGTCTGGACTTTCACGGAAAAGCATCCAGGTTGCGGAGGCCGCCATGAGCGCGGATAAGAAAATGAGAAGCGTTCGCATGTGCGCCCTTTTCGGCATTACCACTCCATTCTGTAGCTGACCATGAGGTTTCTTCCCGCCTCGTTTCTTTCCGCAGGCTTGCGGCCTGTGGCAAGATGATTTCTGTATGCTGCATCAAGAAGGTTGTGCACGGCAAGGGAAACTTCCTGAAGGCTGTCCGCAAGACGAAAACGCCATGCCAGGCGTGTGTTGAGGGTGAACCAGCCCGGTGTTTCCCTTTCTTCGGGTCCGGTGCGGGTTTGGCGCTCCGCCCAGACGAGATCCAGCTCGCCGTTGAGTCCCAGGGTCTGGCTGCGGGCGAGACCCACCAGGCCATTGAGGGGAGGTATCCGGGCAAGATCCTCATTTTCGGTCTTGTTTCTGCCTTGGGTCCAGGCAAGGGAGGCGTAGGTTTTCCAGGAAGGAACAAAGCGCCATTCCAGGTTCATCTCTGCGCCGTGGATGCGGGCCTGCTGCACATTACGCATTTCATACCTTGTGTCCGAAACCGGATGCTCCACAATGAGATCATGGATCTGGTTGGCATAGGTATTGATACTGGCCCGAAAATCCCTTGCCCCATAGTGCAGCCCGGCTTCAAGGAAGAGGGATCGTTCGGGATCAAGGTCCGGCGTTCCATACACCTCGTAGGTGCCCATGTTGAGATACTTGAAACGCTCCATGAGATCCGGCGCGCGATAACTGGATGCGGCCAGGAGGGTGAGGGACCAGGCGGGGATGGGGGTCCAGGTAAGGCCTGCGTGCAGATCCCAACTTGTGGTGTGAAAGCTTCGGGAGTTTCGTTTCAGAGGATTGGGAGTTTCCGGTGAAGGCGGTTCTACCCAGGCGTAGTGGGCCTTGCTTTCCGCATGGATACCATCGAGGCGTCCGCCCAGATTGAGGGAAAGGACGGGGTTGAAGGCCCATTGGTGTTCTGCGAAAACTCCACCGGAAAATTGCCGGGCATCGGCAAGAGGCTGGTCAATGGCCTGGGTTCCGTTGAGAAATCTTCTGATCCTTTTGCCTTCATAGGTCCAATCCCAGGCATCAAGACCTGCGGTAAAGGCATGATTTTCCCTTTCAAAGGCATGGATCCATTTGAGGCCCAGAGTTTCATGAAGAGCAGAAGGAAGAATCTCGTTCATGCCCGTGGCGTTCGGCAGCTTGTCGATGCGCACCTTTCGGTCTATCCTCTGGTAAAAAAGCGTGAGATCGGATCGTTTTAAAAGACCCCCTTCGGGCGTAAAGCCGTGGGAGAGATCCATGAGCATGCGGTGGGTTTTCGGGTAGGTGACGTCCGCAGCCGCAGGCAGCGAGGCTTCGCCTCTTCCGGGAATGCCGATTTCCCGGCCTTCATGGAACTGGTACTGCATCCGGGTCTGGTGGAGGGCATTCCACCTGTAACCTGCCTTGAGGTTGAGACCTTGGTCCTGAAACTGGCTGTTGGGGATGGTCTGGCCTTCTCCGTCCTGGTAGCTCGCGGCATCCCGCTGGCTGGATGAGGCATACACCCAGTATTGGGGGGTATTCCGGACCACACGGGTATGGAGGGCGTATCCCTGGGGATTGGTGGCGTAGCGAGTGCTGAGGCTGAGGTGGTTGGTGGGTGTTGGGGAAAACTCTCCCTTCTGGGTGATTACATGGACCACCCCGCCGATGGAGCCGGATCCGTACAAGGCGCTGACCGGGCCTTTGAGTACTTCCATGCGTTCAACCTCTCCGGGATCCAGCAGGCCGAACTGGGCATTGATGTCCGTTGCCGTATTCACCCGACATCCGTCGATGAGAAGAAGTACCCGGTTTCTCCCAAGACCCCGGATACTGATGGCGGACCCCCAGGGGGAATCGGGCGCAGTCTGGACCCCTGCAACGCCCTGAAGGGCATGGGAAAGACTGATGGGTTGGACTCGGAAGATTTCCTCCGCATCCACCAGGGCCGTGCCGCCCGGCGTTCGGGAGATGAGACTTTCATGGCCCCTTGCGGAAACAATCACGGGGTCGAGTGCAATGGTTTCCGGATCCGTGGTAGCGGGAGAGGATGAGGGCCAGATGAGAAAAAAAAGGAGAGGGCTAAGGATCCTGAAAAAAAGGTGGACTTTCAGCACGGTGTCCTTTCCATTAAAAATTTGGTGGCTTATGGTCCGAAGGGTTTTAATCAGCACGACGGTGGGTGATGCTTTTTTTTTGATTTTTAGCATCTTGGATTCGGATCTCCCACCTTTTTTTTCAGGCAGCCTTGTCTTGGGCCCTGACCATGGCGTACATAGACCATGAAGATGGGGCCTGAAGGAGATAAGGTAAATTCCGCCTTCATATTTTCCTTATGGCATAACCTTAAAATCACCGAAGAAGGACACCTACGATGACAGCCGGTAGGATTATCCTGAGCAGGCGTTTTCTGCCCTTTTTTCTCACCCAGGCCAGCGGCGCGTTCAATGACAATGTGTTTAAGAACGCCCTGATGCTGCTCCTTGCCTTCAGTGTAGCTTCGGCTTTACCCTGGGATACCAATTTCACCATGAATCTGGCCGCAGGCCTTTTCATTCTTCCCTTTCTGCTCTTTTCTGCCACCGCGGGCAGTCTTGCGGACGCCATCTGCAAAACCCGACTGATCCGGGCATTGAAAATCACGGAAATCCTTCTTATGGTTTTGGCGGCCCTTGCCTTTTACACGGAACAATATCTGTTTTTGCTGGGGCTCTTGTTTCTCATGGGGACGCAGTCCGCCTTTTTCGGGCCGGTCAAGTATGCGGTGCTGCCCCAGCTGCTGAGAGACGAGGAGCTTCTTGCGGGAAACGCCTGGGTGGAGATGGGCACCTTTCTTGCCATTCTCATGGGCACCATCCTTGGCGGGCTTCTGGTGGGGATCCCCCGTGCGCCTCTGTGGATCGGTGTCGTTCTGGTACTCTTTGCCTTTCTGGGCTATCTCGCCAGCCGTTTGATTCCCCTTGTGGGAAAGATGGCATCTGCGGAAACCTTTCGTTTTGCCCCCTGGTCCCAGACCTTAGGCATCATCCGCCTCAGTTACGCAAACCGTACCCTTTATCTCTCCATTATGGCCATCAGCTGGTTCTGGTTCCTCGGAGCCAGCTATCTCACCCAGTTTCCCAATTTCACCAAAACTGTCCTCATGGGGGACAATACCGTGGTTACGGCCCTCCTGGTGGCCTTTTCCGTGGGCGTTGGCGCAGGTTCCATGCTCTGCGAACGCCTTTCCGGAGACCGGGTGGAACTGGGCATTGTGCCCATGGGATCTCTGGGGATCACCCTTTCAGGCCTTTTCCTTTACAGCGTCAGTCCCATAGCCAGCGATGGAGAACTTCTGAGTTTCACCGCCTTCTGGGCCCAGCCCCATGGCATGGCCGTGCTGCTGGCCCTGACCCTCATCGGTGTGTCCGGTGGTCTTTTCATTGTTCCCCTTTACGCCCTTTTGCAAAAAAGGGCGGAGCCTGGGCAAAGGGCGCGGATCATTGCGGCCAATAACATCTTTAATGCCCTTTTTATGGTAGCCAGCGCCCTGGCTGGTATTCTCTTCCTTGCGGTCTTTGATCTGAGCATACCCCACTATTTTCTGGTTCTGGCCCTGATGAACGCGGTGGTGGCCCTTTATGTCTATGCCCAGGTTCCGGAATTTCTGCTGCGTTTTGTGGTGTATCTTCTTACCCATTCCATGTACCGGGTGCGCAGTGAAAACCTCGATCAGATTCCCGAGGAAGGTCCTGCAGTGCTGGTGGCCAACCATGTGAGTTATGTGGATGCCCTTCTTATTGCGGGTGCATGCAGACGGCCTGTGCGCTTTGTCATGGAAAAGGCCATTTATGATTTGCCAGGGCTGAATGGCCTTTTCCGCGCCGCCCGCACCATTCCCATCTGCAGCTTCAAGGAGGATCCCCTTGTGTTTGAAAAAGCCTTTGCCAGTGTGGCGGCGGAGCTGAAAGAGGGGAACCTGATTTGCATTTTTCCCGAAGGCCGTCTCACCCGCAACGGAGAGATGAATCCTTTCAGGCCGGGGATAGAACGCATCCTTGCAGAAACGCCTGTGCCTGTGATTCCCATGGCGCTTCAGGGGCTCTGGGGTTCTTTTTTCAGTCATGAGGGGAGGGGAGCGATGAAGTTCAAGGGCCGTTTCTGGTCCAGGGTGGGACTGGTGGTCGGTCCGCCCCTTTCCTCCGGGGAAGCCACGGCCGAGGCGCTGGAAGAACAGGTGCGGCTTTTGCGGGGGGATTCTCCCTGATATGGGCTTAGCCGGGTGAAAGGAATGGAAATATGGGGACATCCGGATGAAATTAGACTATAGCTCGGATGCAGTTTCCATTCGGCCTGGGAGCAATCTTCTGGAGTCGGTAAGCTTCAACGTACAACATGAAAAAGAGCACGCAGGATTACTCCATGTCATTTGATAAACTCGGCCTTCGGGCTGAACTGCTGAAAGCCGTGAAGGAAAAGGGCTATATCACGCCCACGCCCATCCAGACCCAGGTTATTCCCTTCATCCTTGGCGGGCGGGATGTGCTGGCCCGCGCCCAGACCGGAACAGGAAAGACAGATGCCTTTGCCCTTCCCATGGTGGATATTTTAAGCGGACAGCGCAGAAAGGGGCGTCATCCCAGAGCCCTGGTTCTGGCCCCTACCCGGGAGCTGGCCCTTCAGGTCGGTGAATGCGTACAAGGCTATGCACGCAAGGTTTCCATGGGATGCACCGTGGTTTATGGCGGCGTGGGACTTCAGCCCCAGGTGGACCGTCTGAAGCGTGGTGTGGATATTCTTGTGGCCACACCAGGACGCCTTCTTGACCTTGCGGGTCAGCGTTATCTGAATTTGTCCCAGATTGAGTTTCTGGTTTTTGATGAGGCGGACAGGATGCTGGATATGGGATTCAGCAAAGCCATTTCCGAGATTCTCCTTTTGCTGCCCGAAGCACGCAGGACCATGCTTTTTTCCGCCACCTACACCCGTGAGATCCGGGATCTTGCGGCGAAAATGCTGAAAAATCCCCAGTCCGTTGAGGTGAGTCCGGACAACAGTGCGGCGGACTCCGTTGAGCAGAAGGTACACCTTGTGCATAAGGAAAACAAACGCGCACTGCTTGTTCATCTGATGGATGATGGGGATTGGAAACGCGTGCTGGTGTTTTCCAAAACCAAGCATGGGGCCAACAAGCTGACGGAAAAGCTTGCGGCCCAGGGGATCCGTGCGGCGGCTTTGCATGGAAACAAGAGCCAGTCCGTACGCACGCGCACCCTTGAAGCCTTCAAAAAGGATGAAATCCGTGTTCTCGTGGCAACGGATGTGGCGGCAAGGGGCCTGGATATTGCCCACCTGCCCTATGTGGTGAACTATGACATGCCTGGAATTCCGGAAGACTATGTGCACCGTATCGGCCGTACGGGTCGTGCCGGGGTGAAGGGCATTGCCGTGTCCCTGGTGAGTGGGGAAGACAGGGTGCATCTGCGATCCATCGAAAAACTTCTGGGTCAGAAAATTACCGTGGAAAAGGTGGCGGGGTATACCGAAGACAGCGCCGTACCCGCCTATGTGATGCTCCGTCCCGGAGATCCTGCCAGTGAAAAGAAGGCGGATCGGGAAATCCTTGAGCTTGTGGCCAGACGAGCGGCGTCCAGGACCAAGCCGAAAACAGGCGGTGAAAAGGCTGCGTCTGGTTACAAAGGTCCGGGTGGCAGAGCCGGATCCCAGACAGGAAAACCCACACCCCCCGCCAAAGGCAGAAGGCCCCCCTCCAGATCCGGGCGACCGAAGGGTCAGCCCCGGTAGGGCAAAAACCCTGGCAACAGGAAAATTTTTGCGGTGAATGGCAGCAAGGGCATTTTTTTCGTTTCAACGCTCATGTGATTTCTGGAAAGCACAGAAGGGTTTTGCCAAAAGCATGCTGAAAAAGCTGTTTTTTGAAATCACCAATGTCTGTAATCTTTCCTGCGCCTTTTGTCCCAGCACACAGAGAAAACCTTGTTTTGTTGAAATGAGGGACTTTGAAAAGGTGCTGAGGGAAGCCAGGGGGCTTGCGGAAAGGATTCTTTTGCATGTGAAAGGCGAGCCCCTCCTTCACCCGCTTTTTGCGGAGTTCATCCGCCTGGGCGAGGCCATGGCCGCGCGGTTTGAAATCACAAGCAATGGTCTCCTCCTTGAAGGCAGGGAGGAGGCCTTGCTCTCTCCTTGTGTGGCCCAGATCAATTTTTCCCTGCACGCCCTTCTTGCCAATGGCATGGAAAATGATTCCGATAAGCGGGATGCCATTTTGGCCTTTGCCCAGAAAGCTGCAATGAAAAGGCCTGATCTTTATATTAATTTTCGTCTGTGGGATCTGGATCCGAATATGGGAATCCCCCATGAGGGCATCCTGGCCGAGCTGGAATCCCGATACGGTTTTCAGATCCGAAAAGTGGATGTGAAGCAGAAAAAAAGTTTCAGGCTTGCGGGAAGAACCTATCTGCATTTTGATACGGAATTCCGCTGGCCTTCCATGCAGGATCCGGTCATAGGCCTTGAAGGATTCTGTTATGGCTTAAAAAATCAGATCGCGGTTCTCTCCAACGGAGTTGTGACGCCATGCTGTCTCGACGCCGAAGGGGAGATGAATCTTGGCAGTGCGTTTACGGAAACGCTCTCTGAGATCCTCCGCAGCAAGCGTGCGCTGGAGATTCAGAAGAATTTTGCCAACTACAGGCTTTCCGAAGAACTCTGCAGAAGATGCAGCTACATTCGCAGGTTTTCTTTGAAAACCCTGAAGGCACAGGCGAAGAAATCAGCTTGCATCCCATCATTGCCCCGGAACTGATGAAGGGTGCCTGAGCCCCCAGGATCCGGGCGCACAGAAAGGGCGCGGGCCGAACTGCCCTGGCCCCTGCTTCAAGGCGTACAGACCACATTTTCTCTCCCAAACATCCGCAAAGAAATATTCCCCATCCCCGGATCTTTACCGATCCCCAGTGATGCAGCTTTTATTTTCAGTCCCTTGCCTTGTCCCTGATTTTTTTCCCCATTTTCTTGTTTTTTGGGGGAAGAGGGGTGCCCCAATGGCATCCCCTTCAGGGAGGGCCACCTGCGTTTTTTTTCACGGAAAGATTCCATGCCTTAAAAAATGCTGTGGATGGGGAGTTTTTTCATATGCGGTTCATGAGGTGACGGAACCACCTGGGATAGGGAGGGTAGCGCAGGGGAAGATCCAGCCTTGTGCTGGTCTTGACAATGCTTTTGTAGTGGGAGAAGGTTCTGAATCCCTCTTTGCCGTGGTAGGCTCCCATGCCGCTTGGGCCCACACCTCCGAAGGGCAGATGGTGGGAAGACAGATGCACCAGGGTATCGTTGACACAGGCCCCGCCTGAGGTGGTTTCCCGCAGCACCTTTTCGCAAAATGCCCTGTCTTCGGTGAAAACATAGAGGGCCAGGGGCTTGGGGCGGTTCTGTACAAAGCGGATGGCGCTTTCCATGTCAGAAACAGGGATAAGGGGCAGGATGGGGCCGAAAATTTCTTCCTGCATCACAGGACTTTCAGCAGATACATCCCCAAGTACTGTGGGCGCAAGGAAACGCTCTTTTCTGTCAAAGATTCCGCCGACAAGAATATGCTGATTTTCAAGGAGGGCCAGAAGCCGGTCAAAATGCCTTTCGCTGATGATACGACCATAAAAGGGGCTTTTGCCAGGAGTTTCACCGTAAAAAGCTGCAATGTATTTTTTTAAGGCTTTGATGAATTGGGGCAGAATGCCTTCTTCCACCAGCACATAATCCGGGGCCACGCAGGTCTGGCCTGCATTCATGAATTTTCCCCACACGATGCGCTTTGCCGCAAGCTCCACATGGGCGTCGGCGGCCACAAGGGCCGGGCTTTTACCCCCAAGCTCCAGGGTAACAGGGGTGAGGTGGCGGGTAGCCGCTTCCATGACAATGCGGCCCACGGCTTCTCCGCCGGTGAAAAAAATATGGTCAAAGGCCTGGGAGAGCAGCTCTGTTGTTTCCGGAATGCCGCCTTCCACAAGGGCCACTTCTTCAGGCAAAAAAGCATCCGAAATGATCTTTGCAAGGATGGCAGATGTGGCAGGAGCCATCTCCGATGGCTTCATAATCACCGTATTTCCGGCAGCAAGGGCAGGAATGAGGGGCATCAGGGAAAGATTGAAGGGATAATTCCAGGGTGCGATGATGAGCACCGTTCCTAAGGGCTGGGGCTGGATGCGGCTTTTTGAGCCAAAAAGAGTAATGGGGGTTGGCACAGAGCGGCTTTTCATCCATGAAGAAAGATGCTTCAGGGTAAATCTGATTTCTTTTTTCACCTCCCGGATTTCTGTGAGCAGGGCTTCTTCCGGTGATTTGCCAAGGTCCAGGGCCAGGGCGTCGAAAATCGTCTTTTCATGTCGTGTGATGGCCTGATCCAGGGCTTCAAGTCTTTTTTTTCTGGACTGAAGGGTGAGCGTACTTCCCTGGCCAAAGAAAAAACGCTGTTTTGCTATGATATGGGAAATGGACTCTGGGTTTGACATGGGGCCTCCCTGGGAATATAAATGACGTTAAGTCAGTTAATAAATGACTCAAAGTCACTTGTCAATGGTCTAACTCTGCGGGGTCAGGATTTTGAAAAAACGCGCGATGAATGACGCGGCCAAGGCCGAACGGCGTCAGACCATCCTGGATACGGCGAGGCACCTTTACGGAGATGGGCAGGAGCTTTCCGTTCCCATTGCAGAGATTGCCGCTGCTGCGGGGCTGGCCAAGGGAACCTTCTATCTTTATTTCAAAAACCGTGAAACCCTGGATCTTGCCCTCCTGCAGGAGACCCTGGGCCGCGTTTTTGACGCCCTGGATTTTGCCCTTGAAAAGGGGCAGGGTGCGGAGGCCATTCCGGGTCTTCTCTGCAATGCAGCCATGGATTCCCTGTTGGTGCGCCTGGGGAGCCGTTACAACCTGATCCTCGAAGGCTGTGGGGACTATGAAGCGGTGGTGGATTTCAAGGAGTATCTCAACCTGCGTATGGAAAAAAGCGTCTCTGCCATGGCAGGCGTTTTTCCAGGCCTCAGGCAAGCCGAGATCCTTGAGCTTCTCATTGGCAGCTTTTCCACCATGATCGGACTCTGGCAGATGGCCGAACCTGCTGGAATGGCAAAGGATATTCTGGCCGCAAGGGGCTTGAGGCATCTTCAGGTGGATTTTTCTTCCCTTTTTCCGAGGCTGGTCCAGGATCTCTGGACGGGGGCCTTGCTGCGTTGTGAAAAAAACAATCCATGAATGGCCGGGAGGAAGCATTTCTTCCCTTTGAAACCTTAAAAAAGGAAAAGATCATGAAAAAGAGGCTTTTCGGATGTTTTGCGCTAGCAGCTTTCCTTTTTACCCTTCCCGCCTTCGCCACAGAGAAGGTGATCACCATGAGCACCACCACCAGCACCCAGGCTTCAGGGCTTCTTGATGTGCTGCTCCCGGAGTTCACAAAGGATACGGGCATCGCGGTGCGGGTTATGGCCAAAGGCACGGGAGCTGCCCTGAAAGACGGCATGGACGGCAATGCGGACATCCTCTTTGTCCATGACCTCAAGCGGGAAAAAAAGTTTGTGGAAGAAGGGTACGGTACAAAACGCTATGCCGTAATGTACAATGATTTCATCCTGGTGGGCCCGAAAGGGGATACAATCTGTAAAAATGCCGCCAGCATTGCAGAAGCCATGAAGGCCATTGCCGAATCCCGCCTTCCCTTTGTTTCCAGGGGAGATGACAGCGGCACCCATGCACGGGAAAAGGAACTCTGGATGGCATCCGGACTTGCCCTGAATGCGTCCCATGAGCCTGAAAAGGGAGGGGGCTGGTATTTTTCCATCGGCCAGGGCATGGGGGAAGCCCTTGTTTTTGCTCAGGAAAAAAACGGCTACGTGCTCAGCGACCGGGGTACCTACCTTCAGTACAAATATGGCCGCAAAGACGGCTATACCCTTGAAATTGTGTATGAAGGGGATGAGCTTCTGAAAAATCCCTATGGCGTCATTCCTGTGAATCCACAAAAACACTCCCATGTGCGCTTTGACCTGGCGGATACCTTTGCCCGCTGGCTGGTTTCCGAACGGGGCCAGCAGGTGATCGGCGCCTACCAGCTCCATGGGAACCCCCTCTTTTTTCCCGACGCCCGGAAGGAATAAAAACCCGGACTGCCTTTGTAAGGATGCGTAAACCATGGAATTTTTCAGCCAGAGCCTTGCAGAAGCCCTTTCAATGATCCTGTCTATGGATCAAAAGCTTTACGCCATTATCTGGCTCTCCCTGTACGTAAGTTTTTTTGCCACACTCTTTGCCGCCATCCTCGGAGTTCCTGCGGGGTTTGGCCTTGCGGTGGCATCCTTCAAAGGCAAACGGGCGGTCATCACTCTGGTTAATACCTTGCTGGCCCTGCCCACGGTGGTGATCGGGCTTTTTGCCTATGCCTTTTTATCCCGAAGCGGAAGTCTCGGGTTTCTCGGCTGGCTCTATACCCCCAAAGCCATCATCATCGGGCAGGTGATTCTGATTCTGCCCTGGGTGATTTCCCTCACCCTCACCGCAGTGAGCCGCATTGATCTCCGTTACCGTCGCACGGCCCTCACCCTGGGGGCAACGGCCTTTTTTGCATCTCTTGCCGTGTTGCGGGAAGCCCGTTTCGGCATTCTCGCTGCGGTGATTGCCGCCTTTGGCCGGGCCATAGCGGAAATCGGCATTGCCATGATGCTCGGCGGTAACATCAAGGGCTTCACCCGCACCATGACCACAGCCATGGCCCTGGAGCATAACAAGGGAGAATTTGTTCTGGCTGTGGCCTTAGGCCTTGTGTTGCTTCTGGTCAGCCTGGGTATGAACATTTTGCTTCAGCTGGCCCAGGGCCGTTATGGGGAGCGCGTATGAATCTATATTCCCTTGAGGGCGTGCAGCAGATCCTCGGAGGCCGCAGGGTGCTGGATCTGGAGAAACTGGAGCTTGAAGAAAATAAAAGCTATGCCCTCCTGGGCCCCAATGGTTCCGGCAAAACCACCCTTTTGCACATCCTGGCTTTCCTCAGCCCTCCTGCCCATGGGAGGGTTTTTTTCAGGGGAAAAGCGGTGGATTGGAAAGAAAAAGCCCTCACCCCCCTGCGACGCAGGGTGGTGCTGGTGGAACAGCACCCCATTCTCTTTACGGATACGGTTTTGAAAAACGTCTCTTATGGCCCGAAGATGCGGGGCCTTTCTTTTTCTGCCCAGAAAAAAATCGCCGAAGAATCCCTGGAGCTTGTGGGGATGGGAGAGTTTGGACCACGACCGGCCCTTTATCTTTCCGGAGGCGAAGTTCAGCGGGTGGCCCTGGCAAGGGCCTTGGCCTGCCAGCCAGAAGTGCTGCTTTTTGACGAACCCACGGCCAGTGTGGATGTGGAAAACGCCCGGCGCATTGAAGCTCTCATTCTTAAAATCCGTAAGGAAAGGGGGATTTCCATCATTTTTTCCACCCACAGACGACTGGAAGCCCTGCTTCTTGCGGATGAGCAGATTTTTCTGTCTCATGGTTCTAAGATTATGGAATCTCATGAAAATATTTTTTCAGGAACGCTGGTGCAGCGGGGGGAAAGACACTTTTTTCTTACGGAAGAAGGAGTGGAGATTGCCGTTCATACAGACCTGTGCGGTCCTGCGCGTCTCTGGATTCATCCGGAGAAAATAAACCTTTTTTCCCGTAAGCCCTCTGGCTTTGAACCTGAAACCTCTCTTTTTCCTGGCAGGGTTCTGAGAATCAGCGCAGAAAGGGGAAAGATGACCGTTCTTGTGGACATGGGGCTGCCCCTTTATGTGCGGATTTCAAGGGAAAGACTTGCGGCATCCGGCATACTCCCCGGAGACCGGGTGAGCCTTGGTTTTTGCAAAGAAGCCTTCAGCGTGGAAAAAAAGCCCGAAAGCCTCTGAAACTTAAAAGCACGGCGGATGGGTAAGATGAGAGAATTTTCAGGCCATATATTCTGATGCAAGGGGAGGGGAAATGGGAAGAATCCTGAACATGGGGTATGGCATTTTTTTTCTGTATCTGAGCGTTTTCTGGCTTCTGCTGCTTCCTGTCTCAGGGTATGCCCAGCCCGTGGCCTGGGGGGGAGGATGGCGCACCCTGAGCAGTGAGCATTTTGAGATTCATTTTCAAGAAGGCTTGCAGGAGATGGCCTTGCGCTGCCTGAGCATTGCCGAAGGTGTCCGTGAGGAATTACTTTTGTGGTTTAGATCAGCGCCCCAGGGTCCGGTGCATATGGTCTTAAGCGATGAGACGGATTTTGCCAATGGGTGGGCGACCCCCCTTCCCTTTGCCCAGATCCGGCTTTTTGTTCCGAATCCTGAAGATGCGGGAAGTCTGGAACATTACGATGAGTGGATGCACATCCTCATCCGCCATGAGTACGCCCATATTCTGCACATGGAGCTGGGGCAGGGCGTTGTGAGCATGGGCCGCAGGATTCTTGGGCGTTTCCCCCTGCTTTTTCCCCATGCCCTCACGCCGACCTTTCTTCTGGAAGGGGTGGCTGTGTACCTTGAAACGGACAGCAAGGCGGGGTATGGCCGTCTTCAGGGCAGCCACTATGCGGCAATGATGCGCCTTGAAGTGGAAGAAGGCCATTGGAAGGACATGCAGGAAGTGGTGACGGACCTCAGAAAGTGGCCCCTGGGTAAGGCCTATCTGTATGGGGCATTTTTTGTGGAGTATCTGGTTTCGGAATACGGGGAGGAGGCTGTTGTTGCGTTTCTCCATCGTCAGAGCGGGGAGCTCATTCCTTTTTTTACGCTCCAGGCGCAGGCGCGCCGGGTTTTCGGAAAAAGCTTCTCCGGACTCTGGCAGGATTTCCGGAAAGCCATGGAGATCCGTTTTGGTGAAGAGGCGGTTTCTGCCGAGGCCCGGGACCATAGGATTTTACCCTCAGGAAATCTTTTTTTGCAGGTGGCGGCTGCAAGGGAGGATGATTTTTTTCTGGTGAAGGACAACGGACAGGATCGCCGAGAACTTCTGCACTATGGCGGCGATGGAGTGAAGGCCTGGATGCGGGTCCGGCCTCTACGGGATCTCAGTGTTGCTGAAGACGGCCGCCTTGCCGCATCCCGACTCGTGTCCAGGCCGGACGGCAGAATGTTCCACGATATCTTTCTCCATACCCCATCCGAAGGCTGGAAGCGACTGACCCATGGGATGCGTTTTCATCGTGTACGCTGGCTTGCGGGAGGCAGGCAGCTGCTGGCAGTGCGTCAGGTTTCCGGTCGGAGTGAGCTGCACCTTGTGGACCTTGAAGGGAAAAACCGCCTGTTGTGGCGCGGAGAGTCGGGATGTGTACTGGGAGCCCTGGATCCGGATCCGGAAGGGTTGCAGGTGGTGGCATCCGTGAAGCGAGCTGGGCAGGGATGGAATCTTGAAATTCTTGATCTGAGAACCCTGACCTGGCAACCCCTCACCCAGACCCTGGCCATGGAAAACGAGCCCTCCTTTCTTCCGGACGGGCGTATCCTTTTCAGCGCGGATTACGATGGACGGTACGAGATCCATGTTCTGGACCCTCGAACCGGGGCAACGGAACAGTGGACCCAGACCCCAGGAGGCGCTTTCAGGCCCCGTTGGGCGGGACGCCAGGGGTTGATGTTTCAGACCTATACGGCCCAGGGATATCGCCTGATTCAGATCCAGCATCCTAAGGTCTTAAAAACTTTTTCAAGGGATTTCCGGATGGGCTTGCGGGACTATCCCCTTGTTTTTCAAGAACCTGTGAAAGGGAGGGAGGAAAAAGCCTACACTCCCTGGTCCAGCCTCAGACCCCGCTACTGGTTTCCGGTCTGGCTTTTTGATGATGACACAAGCCAACTGGGTTTTCTGACCAGCGGCAGCGATGCACTGGGCCGTCATGCATATACCCTCCAGGCCACCTGGGATGTGAAAAACGATCTGGCCAACGGGCGGTTCACCTATGTCTGTGATAACCGCTGGTCTTTGATGCTGGAACGAAGCCACGGGTTTTCTCGGTTTTCATGGAATGGAGAAAGCCTGGACTTAAGACAGCAAAAGGATCGGGCCACCCTGCAGAGAAACCATGCTCTGTATTTTCTGGAAAACCGCGTGGCCGTACACGCAGGGATGGTGCATGAAAGGGATACATGGATCCGAGCCTGGCCTGGTATGCGGCTAAGGGATGTGAACACAAATCTTGTGGGTCTGGGGATTACCTTCCAGGATGAGGAGTTCTATCTGGAAACGCCGGGCGTGGGCTGGGGAATGTACGCGGACCTGGTTGTGGAATCCCATGATCTGCTGCCAGGAGATTACAAGGGGCCTGTGGTTCAGGGCCAGATCCGGAAAACCTGGGATCTTCCGGGGCGCTCCACCCTGGAAGCCCGGCTGGCAGGGGGCTATGCGGACAAAGAGGGACGCCCTTTTCATATGGGAGGGGTGCGTATCTGGGAGGAGGGCCGTCTTTTCGGCCGGGATGAGGCCACACTCCGGGGGTATCCCAGGTCTGTGCAGTGGGGGAATGTCTATGCCGCCCAACGTCTGACCTTTTATCCCTGGCTTTACCGGATGGAGCGTAACCTGTCTTTGATGCCTCTCGGCCTGGGAGATATCTCCGCTGGGGTCTTTGTGGATTCGGGTAGTGCGTGGGAGGAAGGGGAAAGTATGCGTCAGCTCACCGGGGCAGGGTTGGAGTTGCGGATGGAACTGGTTCTGGGTTACCGCATTGTCGCGCCTCTGATCCTGGGTTATGCCAGAGGGCTGGATTCGGATCTTGGGGAAAACCAGTTTTACACCCTGTTGGGATTTTCTTTTTAAATTTTAAAAAAATACCTTCTTGACGCAGATCAAGGAAAGGTCCCGGTGAAAAGGGTAGGTTCGGTCCAACGATGACGGAAGTTCCTTTTCATACGAAAGATAAAAAACGGATCTTGAAATCAAGGAGGATACCATGTTTTGTAACCAGTGCGAGCAGGCGGCCAAGGGTGTGGGATGTGACAAGATTGGCGTATGCGGAAAAACCGCGGAAGTGGCAGCTTTGCAGGATCTGCTCATGCATGCTGTGAAAGGACTTTCCCAGGTGGCTGTGGAAGGCCGCAAGGTGGGGGTGGTGGATCCCAGGATCAACCGGTATACGGCGGAGGCCATTTTTTCCACCCTGACCAACGTGGATTTTGATGAAAAGCGCTTTGAAAATCTCATTTTGGAATGTGAGCGTCTGAAAAAAGCCCTGGAAGCCAGGGTGAAGGACGCAGGTGGAAAAATTCCGGGCAACGACAGTTCCTGGATCCAGAAGCTTGTGGCAAAGCTCACGGGCAATGGCGGCGATTTTAAAATCCTGCCCACCCTGCCCATGAAGGCCCAGGATCTGGCTTCCATGACCGCCCTGGGCGAGACCGTGGGGCTTCTTGACGGGCCGGATAAAAATCCGGATCTGCGTTCCATCAAGCAGATCATCGTGTATGGCCTCAAGGGGGTTGCGGCCTACGCAGATCATGCGGCCATCCTCGGGCAGGAAGATGATGCGGTTTATGCCTTTATTCACGAGGCCATGGCGGCTACCCTCAACCCGGATCTTTCCGTGGATGAACTTCTGGGTCTGGCCTTAAAATGCGGGGAAGTGAACCTGCGGGCTATGGAACTTCTTGATGCGGCCAATACGGGAACCTATGGCCATCCCGTTCCCACCGCCGTACCCTTAGGGCAGAAGAAGGGCAAGGCCATCCTGGTTTCCGGCCATGATTTAAAGGATCTGGAGCTTTTGCTGAAGCAGACCGAAGGCAAGGGGATCTTTGTCTATACCCATGGGGAGATGCTGCCCTGTCATGCATATCCGGGCTTAAAACAATACGCGCACTTCTACGGGCATTACGGCACGGCCTGGCAGAATCAGGCCAAGGAGTTTGACGCCTTCCCCGGTGCCATTCTCATGACCACCAACTGTATTCAGAAGCCCAAGCCCTCATATCAGAACAATCTTTTTACCACAGGGCTTGTGGGGTTTCCCGGCGTGCGGCACATTGCGGATAAGGATTTCACCCCTGTGATTGAAAAGGCCCTGGCCCTTCAGGGCTTTACGGAAGATGTACAGGGTAAGGAAGTGCTCACAGGCTTTGCCCGCAACACCGTGCTTTCCGTGGCCGGCACCGTGGTGGATGCGGTGAAATCCGGAGCCATCCGCCACTTTTTCCTTGTGGGCGGCTGTGACGGTGCCAAGCCCGGCCGGAACTACTACACGGAACTTGTGGAGAAAATTCCTTCAGACTGCATGGTTCTGACCCTGGCCTGTGGTAAGTTCCGTTTCTTTGACAAAGACCTTGGAAAAATTGGTGATCTGCCCCGTCTTCTGGACATCGGACAGTGCAACGATGCCTATTCTGCCATAAAGATTGCCGTGGCTCTGGCCAATGCCTTTGACTGCGGAGTGAATGATCTGCCCCTTTCCATGATCCTCTCCTGGTATGAGCAGAAGGCTGTGGCCATCCTGCTCACCCTGCTCCACCTGGGCATCAAGGATATCCGCCTTGGACCCTCGCTGCCTGCCTTTATCACGGAAAACGTGCTGGGCGTTCTGGTGGAAAAATTCGGTATTCGGCCCATTGCCGCCACGCCAGATGAGGATCTGAAGGCCATTTTGGGATAAATCGCAGAATCTGCGCCATGAAAAAGGGCTTCCTCCAGAACCTGGGTTCTGGGGGAAGCCTGTTTTTTTATTCTTTACCCAGCACACCGTATTTTCAGCAGGATCTTTTTCCTGGCGGTCCATGAAAAAACCTTAATCCACCAGGCAGCGAAAACCCAGAATATTGGCCGTGAAGTCCGGTCGTAAGGGGTAGCGCGTCCAGAGTCTGGGTTCGCCTGCGGTGATGAAGCTTCCGCCCTTGGCCACAAAAAAAGGAAGGTGCGACCCCTTGGGGCTGATGCCCTCCATGGGGGTCTGTGTCCATTCCAGGACATTGCCCACAAGGTCCATGAGGGAATAGGCATTTTTCCCTTTGGTAAAGGTATCCACGGCCGTGGTTTCTCCCATGCCCGTGGCCTCTACATTGGCGGCTTCGGCCTCCCAGGTTTCTCCCCAGGGATAGGGCAGAGCCTTTGGAGTTCTTGCCGCAGCTTCCCATTCGTCTTCCGAAGGCAGGCGTTTTCCGATCCATGCGGCAAAACGTCTTGCGTCTTCAAGGCTGACCTGCACCACAGGATGGTTGCGTTTGCCATGGATATTGGACCCCGGACCTTCGGGGGCAAACCAGGCGGCCCCTTCAATCCGTTTGCTGGCTGTTTCCGCCTGCCACAGGGCTTTGATCTCTCCGGTGACAGGATTTTTTACTTTTCGGAAACGGGGTTGGAAAACGGTGCCGTATCCTGTTTTCTCCGCTGTGGTCCTGTATCCCGTACGCTCAATAAAAACTTCAAAAAGGGCGTTGGTAACAGGAAAACGGCCTATATAAAAATCCTTCAGAATCAGCTCTTGCTCTCTGCGCTCCAGTTTGCCGGGATTGGGAGAGCCCACGGTAAAGCTTCTGCCTTCAATGAGGGGATACTGGTTGTAGAAGCGTTCCATGGCTCCCAGGTATCCATCAAAGCGTTCGGAAAGAAGGCGGTTTTTCTGCATGTCCTCAGGATCATATTCACTGAAATCCTCATCACTGCCAAAGGGCAACCCCAGTTCGGGAGCCTGGGGTTCTTCCTCGCTCTCTTCTTGCGGTTCCGGTTCCACCAGCTCCTCAAAAAGATCCGGATCCAGCTCTCCATCCACCTCCACTTCTTCCACATCCTCATCTTCCACAAGGTCGAGTACTGGCTCTTCATTTTCCTCATCCATTTCCGCCAGATCTTCTTCGGCATCCACGAGCTCTTCATCCTCTGCCAGTTCCACAAGCGCTCCCTCGCTTGCTTCGGAGTCGGGATCCAGGGGGTCTGAAGTCATTTCTTCGTCCGCCTCGTCGACCTCGACGAGTTCCTCATCCTCGTCCATTTCAATGGTTTCGGTGTCCCCATCGGTGTCATCGACCTCGACGAGTTCCTCATCCTCGCCCATTTCAATGGTTTCGGTGTCCCCATCGGTGTCATCGACCTCGACGAGTTCCTCGTCCTCGCCCATTTCAATGGTTTCGATGTCCCCATCGGTGTCATCGACCTCGACGAGTTCCTCATCCTCGCCCATTTCAATGGTTTCGATGTCCTCATCGGTGTCATCGACCTCGACGAGTTCCTCATCCTCGCCCATTTCAATGGTTTCGGTGTCCCCATCGGTGTCATCGACCTCGACGAGTTCCTCGTCCTCGCCCATTTCAATGGTTTCGGTGTCCTCATCGGTGTCATCGACCTCCACGAGTTCCTCATCCTCGCCCATTTCAATGGTTTCGGTGTCCCCATCGGTGTCATCGACTTCCACGAGTTCCTCATCCTCGCCCATTTCCAGGGTTTCGAGGTCTTCGTCCTTTCCATCGCCCTCTTCTGCGGTTTTTTCGGGGTTTTCTTCAAGGGCTTTTTCTTCCGAAGGATTCCCAAGTCCTTCAAGCAGTCGCTTGAGTTCCTGAAGCTCCTTTCCTTCGGGATCGTCCAGTCCCTTTTCCATGCGATCGAGAAAGGTTTTGACCAGTCCCAGCAGCTCATAAAGCCTTGAAATGGCCATCTGACCACCCTCGCCTGAGACCATGCCGGATACGGTTTGCAGGAGCTTTTCCCGCATAAGGTCAGCCATTTCAAAGGTGTTATTTTTACTGATGATAACCCCTTCGGGGTTGAGGCCCTGCTCCATCATTTCCTTAAGATCGGTATTGATGGCTGTGCGCAGGCTGGCAAAATTTTTTCTTCGGCTGCGGATGATCTGGATATCCTCTCCGGTTTCCCATATCCCGGGAATCAGGGCGTCCATGGGAATCTCCTGGATGCGGCTCAGGTCTTCCTCGCTTTTAAAGTGTTGACGGATTGCCAGCATCAGGCGGTACTTGGGGGTATTGGGGTTACGGTAGGGCAGATTTTCAAGGGCTTGATCAATGCCCTTCAGGGATAAGGTCAGTTTCATGGCGGCCTCGCAAAAAAAAGAATGCTCTCATTGGGTCGGTCTTGCCGGATGCGGGGTCCTGCATTTTGGTGTTTTTACAAAGCCGGGTTCTGTGCTATCTTGCCCCATGCATCGAATTCTTTGTGTTCTTAACCATAACAGAGAGACGGGGAAAACCGCAACGGTGAGGAACCTGGCTGCGGCAAGGGTGCTTTGCGGAAAACCTGCGCTGGTGATTGCGGACAGGAAAAATGAAGCCTTTGTTCATGAAGATATTTTTTGTATAAAAGGGAGTGCCCTTGCTGCGGACAGGGAGATTTCCGGGCTCTTTTACCTGCGGCTCCAAGGCCTTGCTGAAGAAAGGGAAAGTTTTTGTCTCCATGCAGCCAAGGCGTTGCAAATGGCCCAAAACATGCTTCCTCCGGAAACCCTTTTTTTCTGGGATACCCCTTCGGCTTTGTCCCTTCACACCCGCACAGCGCTTTTTTTTGCCCATGGCGTTTTAATGCCCCTGATGATGGAAGCTTCGGCCTTTGATCGTCTGGGTCCGAGTCTGGGACTTCTGGAATGGGTGCGCCGGGAAAGGCAGGCTTCCCTGCCCCTTCTGGGACTTTTGCCTGTGCGTGTGCAGGGCAGGGAGCGTTTGTCTGAGATTTTTTCGGGACCTGCTCTGGCGCTGTTCCGGGCCCGGATGGCCCCTTTTCCCGTACCGGAGGATCCTTTGGTGCAGGAGATGGAAGCCGCAGGACGCCCGGTTTTCTGTAAAGATCTTTTGTCACCCGCAGCCCTTGCCTTCCACATGCTTGCGCAGTGGGTGCAAGACGTTTTGGATAAGGCACAGAGGTGAAGAATTTTTCCGCAAGGGGCGTATCTGATCCCCCATGGCCTTGCGATGCACAAGTCATGCAATCCTTGGGAGTGGCACCTTTTCGGAAAACCGTTCACCCATACAAAGCGGATGGCCCTGAAACGAGAAAAAGAGGTGAGTCTGTGAAAGTCAGTGATACCGATGTCATCCAAAGCAGCGAACGGGAGTTGATGGATACCATCATTGCCGAACTGGACTGGGCGGCCATAGAAAAACTGTTACGCAGCAAGCATAAAATCGGTCTTCAGGATGATGTGACCTTTCGGGAAGGGGATCTTGTGGTGCACGAAGGCAAGGTTGCCTACAAGCTTTCCTTTGATGTGAAGATTACCCTTGATATTCTTTTTGACCGCAGAGGGGAGTGTATTTTTCTGTCTGCATCCGGAAGCGAAGAAGAGGAAAGCACGGAAGAAAGCGCAGAGGAAACCGAGGTCCAATCCACTGCCCGCGTTGTGACAATGGCTTCGGATCTTGTGGAAATGGTTGAAGAGATCAATGCCGATGAAAGCGGCATGTCCGAAGAGCATGCTCCTTTGGTGAAAGAAGACTGATCGTTAAGAATTTTTCCTGAAAATGAGGATCCGCCATGTCGACTTCCACCGATGCCCTCACCGTTGTCCGTGCTCATTTTGACGAGGTTCTGGCGGATCATATCCGCAAAATTGTTGATCTGGATGCCCTTCCTTCGGGTCTGACCCTGGATATTGCCACCATCGCCTCTCTGGTTTTAATTGCGGAAAGGGAAGAGGAAATCCGGCAGTTTTCCGACTCACCGCCGGAGCGATATACCCGAACCAGTTTCATGATTGATATCCGGGACATTGGCCTGGGAAGTGATGCGGGGATGGCCTCCGGCCTGGATCCCCTTCTTGCCTCTTCCCTGGTAACGGAAAATGCCCAGGGAGAACTCAAGGCCGAGATTACAGCCCAGAAGATGCTGCAGGTGGTGAACACCCTGTTTCCAGGGATGCAGGGAATGAATCTGGTTGCCTATATGGTGCAGACCATTGATGAAGTGGTCTCTGGTCGCAAAGACATCTATGATGCCAAACGCTTTTTCCTTCAGACACTGAATATGCACTCCCTGGCGGGACAGGTGTCCGAACTGTCGAGGGAGCGGGAAGACAGCTCAAAAAAAGGAACCTTTGTCACCAAAACGAGGAAAAACGTTTCTCCGGAGTGGCATCGGAGTGTTTTGCAGAAATTGGGCCGTATGCGCAGTGAGCGGGGGGCTTTCCGGTCTGAGGATATGCAGGTGAGGGAAATTTTTGGTGGCGGAGAACCTTCTGCAGAGCCTGAAATTCCCAAAAGCCCATCCCAGGCCGAGCCTTTTGAACCTGAAATTGCCAAAAGCCCATCCCAGGTCGAGCCTTTTGAACCTGAAATTCCCAAAAGCCCATCCCAGGTCGAGCCTTTTGAGCCTGAAATTCCCAGAAGCCCATCCCAGGCCGAGCCTTTTGAGCCTGAAATTCCCAGAAGCCCATCCCAGGCCGAGCCTTTTGAGCCTGAAATTCCCAAAAGCCCATCCCAGGTCGGGCCTTTTGAACCTGAAGTTCCAAAAGAGCCTTTCACCCCTCCCAGAACGCCGGAGGTTTCTGATCCTGCTCTCGCTCCCGCCTCACCACGTCCTGTTCCGGAAGATATTCCACAGGCAGAGGTAAAAACGGCTCCACCCATTCCCCAAAGGGAAGAGGACGAAGCCGAAGAAGACGAAGGGGATGAAGAAGAAAGTGCTGCGGGGGATGCGGACATTGAGGCACGCATTGCAGCCTTTGAGGAGGCCCTGGCTCTGACCTGTCCTTTGTGTAAAACCGGAAAGCTCCAGGTGAATCAGACGGAAAAAGGCAAGGTTTTTTACGATTGCTCCCAATCCACCTGCCATTTTATCAGCTGGTCCCAGCCTTTCCATTATCCATGCCCCACCTGCGGAAACCCTTTTCTTGTGGCCTTCATGACCAAGGAGGGGGCAGAAGGTCTGAAGTGCCCCAGGGCGACCTGTGATTACAGCCAGGATGCACGTATCAACCCGGAGGAATACCAGCGAAAGAAAAAGAAAAAACGTAAAATCGTCCGGCGGGTTAAGCGTAAGGCCTGATCAGGTGCTGCTGCCATTGGCAAGAACATGCTTTTCAGGGGTGAAGCAGATAAAGGTTCCGGAAAAAACGATTTTAGCCGCCACACGGAGGGAAACTGCAACCTCGTATTTTTTTCCCTTACTATGAATCACTTTGGCCTCAGCCATCACCGTATCCCCCAGAACAACAGGTTTGAGAAACCGGCAGGAGCTTTCCCCTAAAACGACGTTGGGATGATTGACGGCCAGCATGGCGGCATGATCGGCCAGTCCGAAAAGAAAGCCGCCATGCACAAGACCGCTGGCGTCTGCGACCATGCAATCCAGCGTGGGCATGGAAAGGATGGCCATGCCGTTTTCAATGCGCTCCGGTATGCCACAGAGCCGGGTATCCATGTTCTGATGGGTCTGAATTTTCATGTTCAATAAAGATGTCCTTTCTGGTTATTTCCATAAAGAGAAGCTAAAACCCGTCCCAAGACCGATACTCCCAAAGCACGGGTGGCGGAATAAAGCAAGCCCCTCCGGACGATAAAAATTCGGAGGGGCGTTTTTTATGCGGTGTGCAACCCCATCCCCTGGCTGGGGAGGGGCAGAAAATAGATTGAGAAGCCAGAATCCCTGGGCGAATCAGGCCTCTCCGGCGGGCGGTATGCAGGGCAGGGTGAAACGGAAACTGCTGCCTGAGCCGACCTTGCGGCTTTCCACGAAAATACGGCCTTTGTGCGCTTCCACGGCAAGGCGGCAGAAACTTAAGCCTAAGCCTGTGGAGTGGCGTTGGATGGCGTCTTTTCTGTCACCGACCTGCACGTATTTGTCAAATATTTTTTCTCTGTCTTGGGGATCAATGCCCGGCCCATTGTCATCAATATGGAAAAGCAGGGTGGATCCCGTCTGTTCATAGCCTGCGGAGATGAGACCGCCTTCGGGGGAATGATCTACGGCATTGGAAAGCAGATTCTGGAAAACCCGGAGCAGAATGCCCCTGTCTCCGATGAAAAAACAGGGTTGAACATTCTTTTCAGGGGGTCCTTCTATCCGGATTTTTTTGATTTTTGCCTGACCATGGATCATGGACAGGGCTTCCCGGAGAAGGTCTGTGGCTTCCAGGCGCTCGGGAATGAGTTTCAGCATCTTGTTTTCAAGGCGGGTAATATCCAGAAGGTTTGAAACCATGCGGAACATGATTTCGCAGCTGGACTGTGCGCCTTCCACAAAGGCAAGGTTTTCTTCCGTTGTTGTATAGGAGAGGATGTCGAGATTGGCCACCACCTCCGCAATGGGAGCCTTGAGATCATGCACCAGGAGATTGAAAAACTCCTGACGGATTTTTTCATATTCCTGCAATTGTTTATTTTTTTTCTCGAGCTGTCGCCGCTGTTTTTTGAGGCGTTCGTTCAGGGTTTGATTCTCAATGGCACTGATGATGACGCCCGCAAGCAGGAGGATGGTTTCCCGGTCTTTGGGAGAAAAAAGACCATCGCCTTCTTTGTCTGTCATGGAGAGTACGCCCATGACCCGATTGGCGCTGAAAATGGGGGCAAGGAAAAAAGCATCGGTCCGATAGCCTCCCTTGCAGGCGACACCGGGATTCCCGGTACACTTATCCATGTAAAGGGGTTTTTTGTTGCGGATCACCCAGCAAGAAGGAGTGTCGCAGCTTAAGGCCTGGCGCATGCCGATGATTTCCGGGCGGGTGGAGGCAACCACCTCAAGGAAACGGTTTCCCCTTTTGAGCATGATGGAGGCTTTTTCCGCTTTGATCAGCAGGCAGAGACTTTCCAGAAGACGCTGGAGTTTGGCCTGATCATTAAGTGCGGGATCCCTTGAAATTGCGGTGATGGAAGCAAGGGTTTCCAGGATGCTGTGGTCTTTGTTCATGCAAAGGCTCCGGAATCAGATATTTTTGGCAATGAGGCGGCGGACTTCCTGGTGTTCGGGATCCATGCGGCTGAGTTTTTTCAGAACTTCTTCGGCGCGGAAAGTCTGTTTCATGTGAACATAAATCCGTGCAATGCGAAGATTCACATCAAAGGCATCGGGTTCCTTTTCCACAGCCTTGAGAAGGTAGGGCAGGGCTTCTTCCGGGTGGTTGGCATCCTGGTGGGCCATACCCAGCATTTTCATGAGATCCAGGCGTTTGGGGAACTGGCGGAGCAGGGTTTCAAGCTGGGCAATGGCCGCGTCAAAGGCACCTGCTTCCAGGCAGGAACGCGCCACATCCTCCCTCAGCTCCGTGGGGTTGCCGGCAAGGCGGATGCCGTTTTCAAATACGGAGGTGGCTTTGTCAACTCTGCCTTTCTGGAGAAGAACCTTGCCGAAATTGATGGCTCTGTCCACGTGTCGCGGACTGATTTTCATGGCTTTTTCATAAAAGCGGAAAGCTTTATCGAGGTCGTTGCGCTTCAGATAGATATCCCCCAGATGATGGAAGGAGAACACATCCAGATGGTTCATCTGGGCGGCTTTGACAAACCAGCGTTCTGCGGTGTCAATGTCACCTTTTCTGAAAAAAATTTCCCCCATGGTGCGGATGGGGCGGGAAGAGGTGGGATCCGCCTCTATGGCCTTGCGGCAGGCTGGGATGGCTTCATCAAATTTTTCTTTTTCGATGAGATTCCGCACGTCCTTGAGCAGGCGTAAGGCAGTGGGAGGATTGTTGGCCCGATCCACAACTTTCTGGATCTTGGCGCCCAGGGATTTCACGGTAATGGGTTTCAGGAGGTAGGCGTCGATGTCTGATTCTGCGGCCTCTGCAACGATCTCACTGTTGGCTTCCGCTGTGATCATGATGACGGGCATGTCCCGGAGCTCTTTATCTTCCCGTATGTTGTCAAGAAGCTCGATGCCTGTCATCACCGGCATATTCCAGTCGATGATGGCCATGTCCACGGAAAACTGTCTCAGAATCTGCAAGGCTTCCTTACCATTGCCGGCCAGACGGAAGTTGCTGCCGTAATTGAGAATTTTCAGCATGCTGCGGATGGACCGGCACATATTGTCCATATCATCCACAATGAGGATACTCATTTTCTCAAGATCAATCATTTCCGGCTCCGGATTTTTTTTTAAGAAAAGCAGCCAATGGCGGAAGGGCGAAAGGGGTTTTTCTGGGGTACGGCGGATTCAGTCGAATCTTGCCTGCCAAAGTAACAGAAAAAATGGATGCGATCAATTGGCAAAACCCCGTAAGGTCCCTGGAGACTTCAAAAAAACAGAAAGTTTCAGAAAAAAGCCCATTGAGGGGGATCCCTCCAGTTTTTCAGTGAAAATGTTCTTTTGCTTGCCCTTGGGACGGGAGTGACGTATGAAGGAAAATCTTTCGTGACCGGAAGGTCACAGAAATCCGGGGAGGTTTTCATGCGTATCACAGATCCGGGCCTTAAGGCCGTTGCTCACAAATATTTTTCCGGTGAACGTCTTGATTTTCAAGACGCCATGACCCTGTACGAGACCCCGGACTTCAATGGTCTCGGACTTCTGGCCCACGAAGCGCGGGTGCGCCGTCATGGCAGAAAGGCGTTTTTCATCCATAACCAGCACCTCAATTACTCCAATGTCTGTCGAAACCGTTGTGTTTTCTGCGCTTACGCAAAAAACGCAGGGGATCCTGGGGCATATACCTTCAGCCTGGAGGATGTGAGAAACCAGCTCACCTGCAGGGCGGGAGAACCCATACGAGAAATCCATATGGTAGGTGGCTTGAATCCAGCCCTGGATTTTGACTATTTTGAGAGCCTCTTGCACCTGATCCGGGAGTTGAGGCCTGAGGCCACCATCAAAGCCTTTACCGCCGTTGAGCTGGATTATCTTTCCGGCATCACCGGTCTTTCCATCGAAAAAGTGGTGGAAAGGCTTAAAAAAGCAGGCCTTGCCATGATGCCTGGCGGCGGAGCGGAGGTGCTGAATGATCGTATTCATAAAGCCCTTTTTCCCCGTAAGATCAACAAGGACCGCTGGTTGGAGATCATCGAGACCGTACATGGTCAGGGCATTCCCACCAATGCCACCATGCTCTACGGTCACCTGGAAACCCTGGAGGAAAGGGTTTTGCACCTGCTTTTGCTCCGGGAGCTTCAGGACAGAACGGGTGGATTTTCCGCCTTCATTCCCCTGGCCTTTCATTCCGCCAACACGCCCCTTTCCCATCTGCCGCCCACATCCGGTGTGGATGACCTGCGCACCATCGCTGTTTCCCGTCTGGTTTTGGATAATTTTGATCACATTAAGGCCTATTGGGTGATGCTGGGCGAAAAACTGGCCCAGACCGCCTTGTTTTTCGGGGCAGACGATATGGATGGCACCATTGTGGAAGAGCGCATCACCCATACCGCAGGCGCCACATCTCCCAAAGGCCTCAGTCGGGAAGGGTTGGAGCATCTCATTGAAAGGGCGGGGATGCTGCCTGTGGAGCGGGACAGTTTTTACGGAGAAATGGCATCCATGGAGGTACAATGACAAGCTGTGAGGCCATACTGGACAGGGCGGTTTCCGGCGGGCGTATTTCCCGGGAAGAGGGACTTTATCTTCTGGGGCATGCGGATCTGCCGGATCTGGGAGCCGCAGCCCATGCCATCCGTTGCCAGCGTCACTCCCGCGAGGTCACCTATGTGGTGGATCGCAACATCAATTACACCAATGTCTGTGTTTCCGGATGCCGGTTCTGTGCCTTTTACAAGGATCGGGCGGAAAACGGCGCGTATATTCTTAAGGATGAGGAATTTTTTCAGAAAATTGAAGAAACCTTTGCCCTGGGAGGAAGGCAGATTCTTCTGCAGGGCGGCATGCATCCGGATCTGGATCTGGCCTGGCATGAAGCCCTTCTTCAACGTCTGAAAGAACGATTCCCCAGCCTCCATATTCATGGATATTCCCCACCGGAAATCGCTTTTTTTGCGGACAAGGCCGGTATTTCCGATGAAGCATGCATTGCCCGCCTTGTGGTCGCAGGACTGGATTCCATTCCCGGCGGCGGCGCGGAAATTCTTGTGGATACGGTGCGTCTTGCGGTTTCCCCTGGAAAGTGCCTTTCCGATCGATGGCTTTCGGTGATGGAAACGGCTCACGGGCTGGGACTGCGCACCACGGCCACCATGATGTTCGGCCACGGGGAACGTCCCAGTCATATCCTCACCCACCTGGATCGTTTGCGCGCGCTGCAGGAAAGAACCTCAGGGTTTACCGCCTTCATCCCCTGGACCTTTCAGCCGGAAAACACCCGTATCCGCATACGCCCCACCACAGCTGCGGAATACCTGCGGGTTCTGGCACTTTCCCGGATCTATCTGGATAATTTTGACAATATCCAGGCTTCCTGGGTGACCCAGGGCGACAAGATCGCTCAGACTGCCCTTTTTTTCGGGGCCAATGACATGGGCAGTACCATGATCGAGGAAAACGTAGTAGCTGCGGCGGGGGTTTCCTACCGGCTTCCCCTGGGAACGCTGAGACGACTCATCGAAGATGCAGGCTTTACTCCTGCAGAGCGCGATTGTTTTTACGGCCGTCCGGGAGATGGGAAAACCCAAGCCGCCATTTTAACTGGACATTTGTCCTGATCCCCCTGCGTTCAACTTCAGGATATGAGCGATCCTAAGGGCCTTAGACCGGATTCTGGAGATTTTTTCATGACCCTCCCCATTCGTATGGGCCGCATTGATTATCTCAATGTCTGGCCCGTGTACCATGGTTTTGATATGAAGGGTGTTCCCGAGACCCTGCGCCTGCATGCGGGTTCTCCTGCGGCTCTCAACACCCTTCTTGCGGAGGGTGCGCTGGATATTTCCGCCATTTCCGCCTTTGCCTATGCCCGACACCACAAGGACTGGCTCCTGGTGCCGGATCTGGGGATCGGATGTGACGGGCGGGTGATGAGTGTGCTTCTGGTCAGCCGCTTTCCCCTGGAGGCCCTGGGAGGCCGCCGGGTGGGGCTGAGCCTGGAATCCGCATCCGCAGCCCACCTTCTGCGGTTTCTGCTGGAGGATGCGGGGCAGTTCTGTTCTTTTGAAACCCGCCGGGTAAGAAGGCCCGATGATCTCCATGACATGGATGGAGGGCTTGTCATCGGAGACGCCGCCTTATCCGGCTTTTGGTCTGAAAATTTTCCCTTTATCTATGACCTTGCAGATCTTTGGAAGACAAGCACAGGCCATCCCTTTGTGTTCGGGCTCTGGGCCGTCCGGCGCGCCCTGTTTGCCAGCCGTCCCGAAGCCCTGGGCCGGGCCGTTGTCCAGCTTCTGGAATCCCGTGACAGGGGAGAGCGCTCCATGGATGCTATCCGACTCCGGGCTGTGCAGGAAAAAGGGCTTGCCCCTGATACGGTAAAGGCCTATTTTGACAGCCTGCATTACGGACTTCCCCCCTCCCATCTGGCGGGTCTCGCCTTTTATTTCCAGTGCATGGAAACCATGGGTTTCATTGAAAAAGCCCCTCCTCTCTGTTTTCTGGATCTGGATGGCGGGGAGTCTGTGTGGAACGGGGTTTCTCCGTTGGTGTTCTGTGAGGCCTGATCGTTTTGTCCATTCCAACGAAAAAAGACCTTTTTGGCTTAAAGGCGAGGGCAGGGGGAGTGAATGAAACCAATGCTGTGGATGGCTCTGGTTCTGGGACTGGGGCTTGTTCTTTTTTTCGATGGCAACGGCGCCGCCCTGCCGCCTGGCGTCATCGTTGCTGAAAGCCCTGTTCAGCACAAAGAGGATCTGCCCCAGCCCTTTGTGTTCCGGGGCTACACCCTCACGCCTCTCGCTCATTTTGAGATCCGGGCCCGGGTGTTATCAAGAAAACGCTACAGAACAGGCCGGGAAAGTGAGCTTTCTCCCCTGGATCTGGCCCTGGGGTGGGGTCCCATGTCGGATTCGGCCGTTCTTGAAAAAATTGAAATCTCCCAGTCTGGCCGCTGGTATCGCTGGAAAACGGATCATCTTCCCATTCCAAGAAGGGCGCTTGAAATTCACAGCGCCAACATGCACCTCATCCCTGGGGAGGGTGGGGTGGAAAGGGCCATGCTGGCCGCGCGCAAGGGGGATATTGTGCGGTTTTCCGGCTATCTTGTCCGGGCGGACGCCAGCGATGGCTGGCGCTGGATCAGCTCCCTCATCCGTGAGGATGTGGGGGATGGGGCCTGTGAGGTGATTTTTGTGAACGATTTCTTTCAAGACCCGTAAATCGGTTTTCCCGGAGGATCTTTTCTTTTTTTGATTCATCGTCCCTTGTGAGCCTGCAGCAGACTTTCAGGAACCTCCTTCCATCGCAGGGCGTAAACGGCAAGAAAGCTGCTTTTTCCCTTCAGAGGACGGGGCGGCAGAGGGGTGCAGGGAAGGCGGTCCTGCACCCGCTGCCAGGTGGTCTCGCCCAGAAGAATGTCCGCATAGATATCGAGGCCTTCTTTTTTTTCTGACGCCCTTTCCTTCAGCTCAAGGTTGACTTCCTTGGTGGCACTTTCCAGACGGGCCGCCACATTGACCGCATCTCCGATGGCTGTGTAGCTGAAGCGGAAGGAGGAACCCAGGTTACCCACCACCGCAGGTCCTGTGTTAATGCCGATTCCCATCTGAAGGGGCTGATGTTCCGGATGGGCGGCATTGAACCTTTCAAGCTCCCGCAGCATGGAAATGGCGGTGAGGCAGGCATGGAAGGCATGATCTTCGTCTTCCAGAGGCGCATTGTAAATGGCCATGATGGCATCGCCAATGTATTTATCGAGTGTACCTTTGTAAGTGAAAACCGCCCGGGTCATGGGCTCGAAATAGGCATTGAGCAGAAGAACCATGTTTTCGGGAGCCATGGTTTCCGAGCGCGCCGTAAAGCCCCTCAGATCCGTAAAAAGAAGGGTCAGCTCCCTGGATTCACCACCCAGACGCAGTTTACTGGGGTTTTCGATGAGAATTTCCACCACTTCCGGAGCCAGGTAGCTGGAAAAGGCGGAACGCAAAGCCTGGCTGTTGGCCCGGCTTTCCATGAAAAGGTGGACTTCCCCCGTAAGAACGGCCAGCATGAGCAGAAGGCCTGGATAAAAAATTTCCAGCCAGATCCCCCCGTAGAGGTATCCCCCAAGCCCAGCCCCATAAAGCCCGCCAAAAAAGAGCGTGTACAGGGTAAAACGCCGCCAGGGCGTATCCAGACGAAGACAGGGCCACCAGACAAGGGAGAAGAAAAGAAGAACCCCCCCCATTGTCCACCCGGAAATTTCTCTGGGTATGGACCCATCTTCCAGGTTGGCCACAACGGTCAGATGCATGAGAGGCCCTGGGAACTGCCCCGAGGGCGTGGCCCTGAGATCACTGACCCCCGCTTCACTCACCCCCACGATGACGATTTTATCCCGAAGGGAAAAAGGATCAAAATCTTTGTCCATGAGTCTTGCAAAACTCATGGAGGGATAGTGGTCCTGTCTGTAGAAATTAAGACGGATAAATCCCCTTGAATCCGCAGGGATTTTCTGATTTCCCAGGAAAACCCCCTTATCTGAGAACACAAGATCCTCCTGGCGGGCCATGCGCACCATCTGCACCCCAAGGTTGGGGAGGGCCAGATCTCCTGCCCAGAAGGCCAGAGGGTAGTGACGGAAACGCTGATCCGCATCGGGCAGGGTATTGAGGGCGGCAAGCAGAAGGATGGACTCCCGGATGGGAGACACTGGGGCTTCCAGGCGATCACTTTCCACAAGGGCAGCACCTTGGGTCTGCATGAGGGAGGAGTCGAGAAGATGCTGATACACGGCCTCATTCAGGGAGGAGAGTCGGGGGCCGTTCAGAAAGATGCCGCCAATGGTGGGAAGTTCAGCCAGGGCATGGGCGAGGGCCTCATCCTTTTGGGGTTCCGTGGATTCGGCAAAAATCATATCGAGCGCCACCACCCTGGCCTGGGAAAGGGCGAGAAGGCCTTCCGCCAGAACCTCCCTGGACCAGGGCCAGCGTCCGAAGGTTTTGACGCTTTCATGGTCGATGTCCACAAAAAGGAGGGTGTCCGGAGGGGTTTTGGGATTAAAGGTGTAATAGGTGTCACTGAGGGCTGAGGCCATGGCGGCAACGAGAACGGGAGGCCGTAAAGACAGGCCCCAGATTCCCAGGCCAAGGCAGACCACAAGAAAGAAAGGGCGGAGAAAGGGGGTTTGCCACCACGGTCCCTGAGGGTTTTGGTGGTGCCATGGGCTGGGCTGCATAAGGCTCCTTGTACGGTGTTGAAAAAAACGGAATCGTGATGTTTTTTCAGCAGGGATTCAGGGTATTTCCTCCTGAAGATAAAGAATAATGGCCTCAAGCTGTGCGGCCTGGGATCGGATATGGGAGTTGGGACTGGCCAGTGCTTCCTGCTGAACCTGAAGGGCCAGATCCAGGTGGGCAGGCTTCAGGACGCTTCCACTCCGATGCAGGTAGCGGATCATGGAGAGGGGACGCCGGGATTGAATGGCCAAAGACAGAATGTCCATGTCCTTATCCCTCAGGTTCCTCAGCTCCGGTCTTTGCTTGAGCATGAAAGCAAGGACACCGAGATTGCCGTGCCGTACGGCGGTTTCGACATGGTGGGATTCGATGGTGAATCCGTCCTCCACCAGGCGTCTGAGATTGCTGACACGGGTTCTGGGTGAACGCGCGGCCCAGTCCATGGCATTTTTCCTGTTATAAACCGGGTCGTTCCGACTTCCCAGGGACTCAAGGAGGTCCATGATGGCCACCTGGCCCAGAACCACGGAAAGCAGATAGGGAGAGGGGCCGTCAGCCCCATGTCCATTGGGATCCGCACCCATGGCGAGCAGCAGTTCCACAAGCGCTTTGTTTCCGCTGATGACCGCAGAAGAGAGGGCCTGGGGGTGCCGGGCCATAATAATATCCCCCCTTTGCAGGAGATAAAGGGCGGTTTCGGGGCGGATGCGGATGATGTTGTCAAAAACGGTGGACACCCGGTTTTCCCGCCATCGCATGTAAAGCTCGATGTTATGCTCTGCCATGAACTGCAACAACGCTTCCTGAGTGCAGGTGCGGATGCAGTCTCTGAGGGAAGACGCCAGATCCTGAGGCACAAGCTCTGGGGAAGGATCCAGGGGCAAAGAAGGCCCAGGCGGAGAGGGGACGGCCGTTTCAGGAGACGGAAGTGGGGGAGGGGGCAGGGGCGGGGTCGGTTTTTCCAGAACCCAGCCCAATATGTGGGGATGGGGTTCTGGGCTGTCGGAGCAGAAGAAAAAACCCGCGAGAAGGAGAAGAAGAAATAAGACAGCAACAGCCAGGCTTTTTGGGAAAAAAGACAGGCGCATGGGGCTTATCTCCTTTTTCAGCCGGACATCCGGAGCCTGGGGTCCTGGCGGAGTTTCCGGTTTAAGGTCTGACGTGAAATACCCAGAAGAAGCGCGGCCCGGGTCTGGTTGCCGCCTTCAATGCGCAGGGCTTCGGCGATGTGCAGGGCTTCGGATTCGGCGAGAGTTGGAAAGTCTGGGGCCTTTTCACAGGCTTGGGGATGCGTTTTTTCCGAGGTCTCTTCTTTTTTTACATTGTGACGTTCAAGGGAAAAGAGAGCGGGCGTGAGCAGGCCATCGTGACAACGACTGACGGCGTCAAAAACCATGCCCTGGAATTCCCTCACATTGCCGGAAAAAGGATGGGCGTACAGGGCTTCGGCAAGCTGAGGGGCGATCCGGGGCAGGGGAAGCCCCATGGTTTTGGCCGCAAGGGTGGTGAAGTGGGAAAGCAGGAGAGAGAAATCCTCTTTTCTTTCCCGCAGGGGCGGCAGATGAATGGCATGGGGCGCAATGCGGAAAAAAAGATCTTTACGAAATCCCTGTCCCGCCCGCATGCTGGCTGGATCCCGGTTGGTGGCGGCAAGAATCCGCGCTGTGGATCTTTGAGGACGATCTGCGCCAATGGGGAGATACTCCCCTTCCTGGAGGAAGCGAAGAAGTTTCACCTGGGTCATGGGCGGCATATCGCCGATTTCATCGAGAAACAGGGTGCCCTGGGCGGCCTCGGCCACAAGCCCTTTTCTGGGGCGATCTGCCTGGGTAAAGGCGCCCTTTTCATGGCCAAAGAGGGTATCGGAAAGAAGGGTCTCATCAAGACCTGCAATGTTGAGTCCCACAAAGGGGCCCTTGCGGCCGGAAAGGGTATGCAGCACCCGGGCCACCAGTTCCTTGCCCGTGCCCGTTTCTCCTGTGATGAGTACGGGCAGGGAAGAAGGGGCCACGGCTTCCATGTAGTGAAAGATCCGTATCATGGCGGGGCTTCGGGTCTGTATGGGCGCAAAAGACGGGGCTTGCCTGAGACTGCATCCCGCAGGCGCGGCCATGCGGCGTGAGGTGTCCGCGATATCCTTGATCTCCAGAGCCTTTCTCACTCCGACCAGCAGCCGCTCCCTTTCCACGGGCTTGGTCATGAAATCAAAGGCTCCCTTTTGCATACAGCGCACGGCGGTTTCCACAAAGTGGGCCCCTGTGAGTATGAGAACGGGAATTTCCGGAAATTCGGCGATGATCCGGGGGAGCAGGCTTTCTCCGTCTGTGCCCGGAAGACTCAGATCCAGCAGAACGCAGGAAACCGGATGCTCTGCAAGAAAGGGCAGAACGGCATCACCGTGATCCAGAAGGTGTACGGTGTCAAAACCTGCCTTGCGGAGAATGAGACGACAGGCGTTGCGGCTGTGGAGTTCGTCTTCCACCACAAGAATGGCAGGGTTCATGGCAGGGCTTCCTTTTCCGGAAAATCAAGAAGCTTCAGGGCCGTGCGCCAGAGATCCTTCATGGAGACGGGTTTGGTCAGCACATCCGGAACCCCCAGGGCTTCAAGCTGTTCCAGGGCTGCTTTGCCCGGATATCCTGTGACCATCATGATCTTGAGATCCTTGAGGTCCGGCTCGGTACGCACCCACTCGCAGACTTCCACGCCGTCCATATCCGGCATGTGCAGATCCAGTACCAGAAGATCGGGCTTGAGCGACCCGAGCTTGAGGCAGGCGCCCATGCCGGAATCCGCCTCATGCACTTCAAAGAGGGGATTTTCACGGAGCATGTCGCAGAGAATGGACCGGGTGCCCCTTTCATCGTCTGCCACCAGGATTTTCTTGCGCAGGGCCGGAGGCCGCAGGGGCAGACAAAGGGTGAAGGTGGCTCCCTTACCTTCCTCGCTTTCGATTTCCATGCGCCCCCCATGTTCCCGGACTATGGTGGCGGAAATGGAAAGTCCGAGGCCGGTTCCGCCCTGATCCCTGCGCGTGGTGAAAAAGGGATCCTGAATATGGGGCAGCACCTGGGGAGAAATGCCACGGCCTTCATCCTGTACCCGTACCCGCACTTCCCGTCTGGCTTCGTCGTAGGAGGTGACCACCCGGATGGCTTGGTCCCGGTCCGTCAGGGCCTGACAGGCGTTTTGTACCAGATTGATGACGGTCTGCTCCAGTTTCTGGGCATTGCCCCGGATGGGGGGAATTTTTTCATCATAACGGACCCGGAAACGGGGAGCGTTTTTCCGGATGAGATTGCCAAGAAGACTGATGGCACCCCGGACAACGGCGTTGATATCCACCTTCTGGGAGATATCCGGAGTGTCCTGGCGGGCAAAGTTTTTGAGATCTTCCACGATGTTGCGAATGCGGCGTCCGCCTTCCCGGATGCCGTCAAAGAGTCCTGGAAGGTGGTCTTTCATTTCCGAATAGGGGAGACCACCAAAATCAAAGTCGCCTTCGCGGATAAAATGCCTCTCAAGAATGGGACGGGCCGCATGCCAGGAGTCTTCAATGAGCGGCAGATTGAGCATGATGAAGTTGGTGGGGTTGTTGATCTCATGGGCCACACCAGAAACCAGGGTACCCAGAGCCACCATCTTGGCTGCCTGGATGAGTTGTTCCTGCTGATGGCGGGCCTTGGTTTCAGCTTCCTTCTGGGCCGTGATGTCCCTTCCCAGTACAAAAAGGGCGGCAATTTTTTTTTCAGGGTCAAAGACGGGCCATATGGAAATGGCCATGTGCCGATAACCGTTCTGATCTTCGTAATGCAGGGGAGAACCTGTGGCCAGAACGGCGGCCAGGCGTTTTTTCCGGTTTGTCTGCTGGTCTTGGGGAAGCAGATCCCAGAGAAATCGTCCTTCGGCCTGGGCGTCTTCGGAAATACTGTACCATCTGCGCATGGCCTGATTGATGCGCAGGATGCGGGCATCGGGGGTTGCCAGCAGCAGGGCATCGCTGATGGCGTCGAGCAGGGCGTCGCTGACCATCTCGTTAAAACGGCGTCCGGCTTCAAGACGCTGACGTTTTTTACGTTCCTGCTGCAGTTGGATCTTTATTTCAGCCAGTTGCTGCTTGAGATATTCAGGGCTCTGCGGATTTTCCGGACCGGCATCGGCTGTCATGGGTGCTCTCGTTTTCTGGACGCAGGGCAAAAGAATTTATGTGACCCTGGATATCTGAAGTGGGCCCTTGGAAGGCTGCTTCTCATAAAGGAGCGTCATGCCTTCCCTTTTGCTGCGAAAGGCTGTGCTGATTCCGTAAATGTTTTCACTGCCCCCCAGGATCAGACAGCCATCGGGCTCCAGCATGGTGGCAAAGCAATCAAAAATGCGGCGTTTGGTGGCTTCATCAAAATAGATGAGCACATTGCGGCATAGGATCATATCAAAGCAGCCCAAGCTTAAAAAATTCTCCATGAAGTTCATGGGGTGAAAGGTCACCATTTTACGGATTCCCTGGGAAAGTTGCCAGCGATTTTCCATGATACGGGTAAAAAAGCGATCTCGCCTTGCCGGGGAGAGGCCCCGGCTGATTTCAAGATCCGAGTATTCGCCAGTCCGGGCCCGGACAAGGGCAGGGGTGGAAATATCCGTGCCGATGATTTCAAAATCCTGGATCCTGAGGCCGCCGGATGTGGGTTTTTCACAGTATTCATGGATCAGCATGGCAATGCTGTAGGCTTCCTGCCCTGTGGAGGCCCCCGCACTCCAGATCCGGATGACCGGGCGCTGACCATTTTGTTTTTTTTCCCTGATTTTCAGGGAAAAACGGGGCAGAAGGGTCTGGGTAAAGGTATCGAAGGGATGCTGATCCCGGAAAAAATAGGTTTCATTGGTGGTGATGGCTGCAATCACCCTTTTTTTGAATTCAGGGTCCAGAGTATTCCGGAGTTTGTGAAAAAAAGCACTGAAATCCTGACAACCTTCCGCAGCAGCCATGGCTCCCAGCCTCTGCTGGATGAGGTATTCCTTGCCCGTATGCAGATAAATGCCGCAGGCTTCGTGTATCCAGGTGCGAAGCTGGTCAAAAACATTCTGGGAAAGTTCCAAAGTTGTCAGCCTCCGACGCAGGAAGAGAGAAATTGACGAACGGCTCCGGCCATGGCGTCCAGGGAAAAAATGGCATCGGAAAGCCCTGCGGCCACCACACTGCCCGGCATCCCCCAGACCACACTGCTGGCCTCATCCTGAACAAAAATGGTAGCCCCTGCGCGTTTCAGGGTTGCCGCTCCCTGGGTGCCATCCCTGCCCATGCCTGTGAGAATCAGGGCAAGAATACGGTTTTCCCATACAGGGGCTGCGGAACGGAAAAGGATGTCCACCGAAGGACGGCAGCCCTTTTCAGGTGGACCGTCACTGAGCTGAATCCGGATGCGGGAAGCATGCTTGCGGACCAGCATGTGACGGCCTCCGGGTGCGATGTAAACGGTTTTGGGTGTGATATCCATCCCTTCTTCTGCTTCCACAACGGTGTGGGTGCATTGGGTAGAAAGGCTTTCCGCCAAAGACTGGGTAAATTCCGGAGGCATGTGCTGAACCACAAGGATGGGCAGATCGCAAAAGCGGCAGAGCTCGGGGATCAGCCTGTGCAGGGCCTTGGGGCCACCTGTGGAAACACCGATGAGGATCACATCCATACGATCCGCATGGGCTGCACAAGGAGGGGGGGAGGCAGGGGAAAGGGCAGGGGGGCCGGGCGTGAGGCAGCGCTGACGCGGCCAGGAACGGATGCGAGGTGCGACGGCATTGCGCAGTCGTTCCAGGGGAAGCTCCCCGGCAAGGGCGATGGGTTTGGGGACATAGGCAAAGGCGCCTGCGGCAAGGCTTTCCCGCCTGAGGTCCTCCGCACTGCCCGCATGACCGCTGATGACAAGCACACCCATGGGAGGTGCCTGCCGGTTTTCCTCATTGAGGCGGCGGATGGCTTTCAGGGTCTCCATGCCGTCCATTTCCGGCATATCCAGATCCAGGGTAATGACATCCACATGCTGGTTTTTCAGAAATTCCAAGGCCTTTTTCCCGTTTCGGACAGATCCCAGCACCTGAATGTCTGCTTCTTCCCCAAGGCTCAGTGCCAGGGCGTTCCGGAAAATCCGGGAATCGTCCACGATGAGTACGGTGATGGGTGCTGGCATGGGGAATACTCCGGTGCAAGGGAAAAAACGGTGAAAGGGGCAGCCCTGTGCATGAAAAAGGCAGAATGGCTGCCATGGCCTTTTCATGCGCAGGGCCGAGTATATGCCCAAGGCTGCTGGAACGGCAAACGGAAAAAAGGTTCTGACCGGGAGCGTTTTTTAATTCCGTTCCCGGCCAGGGAATCCGGAATTTATGCCGTCTTAAAGCCTGACATGTGGTGACGCAGGGATGCGGCAAGGCGACTGAGATCGTTTGCCGCAGCGTTTACCTGGTGGGCTCCGGCGCTGGACTCCTGGGCTGCGGCGCTCACCCCCTGGATATTGCGGGCAATATCCCGCGCCGCCTGGGCGGCTTCTCCTGCGTTGCGGCTCATGTCATTGGCCCCCTGAGCCACCTCGGCAATGCCTGTGGCGATATGCTGAATGCCTGCGGTGGCTTCGGCGATGTTGCTGGAAATGGTTTCCGCAATGCGGGTCTGAGCTTTCACCGCTTCGGTGGTCTGCAGGGTCCGCTCCGATATATCTGATATGATGCGTGAGACATCGGCAATGCCTTTGACCGCCTCTCCCGTGGTATCCTGAACGCCCCGGATTTTGGCGGCAATGTTTTCCGCAGCTGTGGCGCTCTGGCTGGCCAGGGCTTTGATTTCGCTCGCTACAACGGCAAATCCGCGGCCTGCATCTCCGGCACTGGCCGCCTCAATGGTGGCGTTCAGGGCAAGGAGGTTGGTCTGCTCGGCAATGCGCTTGATCACTTCCGTTACATCGCCGATTTCCTTGGCCGCATTGCCAAGGAGATTCATGGTTTCCGTGGCGCTGCCCGCAAGGTGCATGGCTTTCCGGGCAATGGTGGTGTTGGTTTCCGCATTGTCGGAAATCCTGCGGATACCCTGGCTGGATTCGTCCATGGAGAGGGTGACCGCCTTCATGTTGCTGCTCATCTGCTCGGCTGTGCTGGAAATCCCCTGGATATTGACGCTCATCTCTTCCGTGGCCGAGGCCATGGTGGTGATGTTGGTGCTCATCTGTTCCGTGGCCGAGGCCACATTGGAAGCCTGGGTGGTGACTTCCTCGGAGCCTGAGGCCAGCTGTTGGGAAACGGTGGACAGCTCTTCCGCAGCACCGGCTAAGGTGTCCGCATTGCCCTGAACGTCCTGGACAACGGCGGCCAGCTGTTCCATGGAGCGGTCCATGGCCTGACCCAGTTGCCCGATCTCATCGTTCTGGGTAAGCCTGCTTTTGCCGGTCATATCCCCTTTGGCAAGGGCGTCTGCGGTTTTTACCAGGCGGCGCACAGGGGCTGAAATGCTGCGGGAGATGGCATAACCCGCAAAAAGAGCAAAGGCAAGCCCGATGAAGGAGACAAGGGAGATCCCCCAGAGTGCCCGTTTCACGATACCCCTGGCATTGGATGTGGCGGCATAGAAGTGCTTCCAGGCATTTTCCCCCGCATCCCGGGAGAGCTTGAGCATCACTTCTCCCCGTTTTTCCAGCTCCGGCAGGGTTTCGTTTTCCAGTATAAGCCGGTTCTGCACCCAGGCGCTGGCATTCTGGCGGTACTGGCCGAGGTTGCGCTGCACCAGGCCGAGCTGCTCTCTGGCCTTGGGCTCATGGATGCGCTTGTCGGCTTCCTGGACCTTCTGGTGTAAGTCTGCATAATTGGCCAGCCACTGGCCCCTGTGCTCCTCATTACGATCCAGAATATAGGTTTTTTCAAGAACACGCATATGCCCCACCTGGCGGGTCAGTTCTTCGGCGATGCTTCCCTCCCGGAGAACCTCATCCACAAGGAGGGTTTTGGCGGCAAGGTAGCTTTCCACATGGCCTGTGATGGCATTGCCCTGCTGGAGAAGCTGACGGGCCAGGACTCCGCTTCTGGCTTCCCCAGGGTTTTTACGGAAGGCCAAAAGCCAGGCGTCCGCGGTTTCCCGGTAGCGAGCGCTGAGCTCTTCAATGGCTGCCAAATCCCGGATCAGGGCCTCATTGCCTTCCATTTCCTTCAGGCCCCTGGCCAGGGCGGTCATGCGGTCGTTGTGACGGACCATGTCCTTGAAGCTGTCTTCACTGTCAAAGAGGGCGCTGGCCGTGAGGGCAAGGCGCATCATGGCCATGAGATACTTCATGTCATTGGCTGCGGCCATGGACTCCAGAGCCCTTTTCTGCAGAGCCTCATAATGGTTGAGGAGCAGAACAAAGGCTGCGGTCACCTCCTGGCCAGATGCGTTAAAGATACTCTGGTTTCTTGTGTTTTCAATGATCTGTCTTTCACTGAGGTCCACGCTTGCGGAAAAAAGTTCCATGGCGGTACGGCCTGCGGCATTTGCCGTGGTGTTCTCTCCTTTATGCTGCATATGAAGAACTGCGAGGGCGTCCAGGGTCTTGTAAAAGAGGGTAATCTGTCTGCGGCCTTCCTCCAGCGCCCCCTGGTTTTCGTGCATGATGAAATTCTGCATGGCCACAATGGCGGCGAGGGTGGAACTTTCAAGTTCTGAAACCAGATTGGCCACGGGCAGGGTGTATTCCCCGATCACCGTCATGTCTTTTCCGATGTTGTTCATGCCCCGCATGCTTGCGCCACTGAGCAGAAGGAGGGCCAGGCAGACGCTGCCAAAGCCTAGTCCCAGTTTTTTTGCAATGCCAAGATCGTTGAGTTTCACGCTCTGCTCCTTCTTTTAGGTCCTTTGAGGCCCCTTTCAGGGCTCTGTTTTTTTAAAAAAATTGTCAGGGCTTTTGGAAAAACCCATCATGGCGCTTTTTGGGTGTTGATTTTTTTTATTCCGTGCGGGCTTCGGAAAAAAGCCCTGCGAGGTGCTGATAAATGCTGCGGCCGGAGAGCAGGGTCACAAGCTCCCTTTCATTTTTGAGGATCCCCGTGGACAGGCGGCGGAGGGCAGAATCCCCGGAAAGGTTAAAGTTGCGGCCAGACGGGCTGTCCATGGGTTCGATTCTGTTTTCCGGCGCAGGACAGACATCGCCGATGCGATCCACAAGTACGCCGAAGGCCTCACCTGCTTCGGGTTTGAAGAGAAGAATGCGGCTTGTCTCCAGATTGTGACAGGGACTGTGCCCCAAAAGCACCCTGAGATCCACAATGAGATGAATCTGACCACGGATGTTGACATAGCCCCGCAGGCAAGCCGGAGCATGGTGGATGGGGGTAAAACGGTTTTCCGTATGAATTTCTTTGATATCCAGGATATCCACGCCATAGGTTTCTTCTCCGATGGCAAAGGTGCAGACCTGGCGGCAATGCTGGCTGTGGGGTATCATGCGTCCATCCTGTGATCATCGGGGTTGTGGGAAAGCATTTCCGAAACCCTGCGTCGCAGGGTTTCCCGGTCAATTTTCACCTCAAAGGCATCAAAGCCTGCGGCCAGAGTGCGGGCGCGATCCGCATCTGTCGCCAGCGCTGTGAGGGCAATGGCCCGGGTGCGGTTGAGCATGGCATCCTTGCGGACTTCCCGGATCAGCTCCCATCCGTTCATTTCCGGCATCTCAATATCGCTCACCAGAAGATCAAAGGGATCTTCCCTGAGGCGTCTGAGGGCTTCCCGTCCATTGGCCACGGTCTGAACCCTGTGACCGTCGGATTCCAGATAACTGCGCACAAGCTGGGTGAAAAAGACCGTATCTTCGGCAAGGAGAATCCGGCTTTGTTTTTTCTCCTGCCTTTTCTTTTTGTCCTCAAACCAGTCCGGCTCCGCACTTTCAATGAGTTCAAAGGGATCAAGGAAAAGGGAAAGTCTGTCGTGGATGATGGCCGCGCCGAGTATGCCCTTTCCTGGAACGTTTTTGGTGGCAAGGTCCAGAGGGATATCCACAATATCCCGGATTTCTGAAAACAGAATGCCAAAGGGTTTTTCCGAGAACTTGGGCAACAGAAGATGAAAACTCTCGCTGTCTGGGGCAGGGGAGACGGGCAGGATGTTTTCAAGTCTCAGGATGCGGGTGGGAACGCCGTCAAGATTGATGAACTCCCGATCTCCCATGCGTTCAATGGCTTTTTTGGATATTTTTTCCACCCTGCGCACCAGCTGAAGGGCCATGGCAAACTGCTCATGGGGGCCTGAGGCCGTGAGAAGTACGGACTGGGTGGTCACGGGTTTATGTGTTGCGGTCTCCGCACTGGCGGCAAGGGGAACGGCGGTGTGCCGGGCAATGCCTTCGATGTCCAGGATGAGCGCCACCTCCCCATCTCCCATGATGGTGGCTCCTGAATACAGGGGAAGGGACTTCAGAGTCGGGTGCATGGGTTTCACAACAATTTCCTCAGTACCGATGACCGCATCCACTTCAAGGCCGAAACGGTGGCTGCCCACCTTGACCACAGCAAAGGTGAGACTGTTTCCTGCATCCTCCTTTTTTCTCGGCGTGCGGGCAATCTGGCTCTGGATGGCTTCGGTGAAAGGCTCGGGTCTCTTGAGAACCTCCTTCAGCCTCACCATGGGCAGGAGGCTCTCCCGAAGCCTGCATACCTCATGGGCACCTACGCAGGAAATGCGGGTGGAGATTTCCCCATCATAAAGCCGCACCAGTTCCTCCAGATTCACCTGGGGAATGGCGAAGCGGTCCTCGCCCACGCGCACGGTAAGACAGGGAATGATGGCCAGGGTCAGAGGCAGGGAAATGCGGAAGCGGCTGCCTTCCCCTTCCAGGGAGGAAAGGCTGAGGGTTCCGCCCAAGGTTTCAATGGCGGTTTTCACCACATCCATTCCTACCCCCCGGCCTGAAACCTCCGAAACCCGGTCCGCCGTGGAAAAGCCCGAAAGCAGGGTGAGTTGGCAGAGCTCCTCTTTGGACATGAGCGCCATCTCATTTTCCCTTTTAAGACCCATCTTCAGGGCTTTCTGGCGGATTTTTTCCGTGTCCATGCCCCGACCGTCATCGGTGAGCACCAGGATAATCTGACCAGCCTCGTGTCTGGCTGCGATGTGAATGCGTCCGGTTTCCGGTTTGCCGACCGCCCTGCGTTCTTCAGGGGATTCAATGCCATGGTCACAGGCATTGCGGATCAGGTGGGTGAGGGGATCGGCCAGGGCTTCCAGAATGCTTTTGTCCAACTCCACATCCTGGCCTTCCATGACAAGATCAATGGATTTCTCAAGCTTGTGTGAGAGATCTCGTACCATGCGGGGCAGTTTGGCAAAGACATTGCCGATGGGTTGCATGCGGGTGCGCATGATGGTCTGCTGCAATTCCGTGGTCACCGTATCCAGACGCTGGGAAAGGTTGGCGGAAAGCTCAGACGCCAGAAGGTGCTGATTGCGCACCAGCACCAGTTCGCCCGCAAGGGTCATGAGCCGGTCAAGGATATCCAAACGGATGCGGATGCTGCCGCTCTTGTCCTGGATGTGGGGAATTTTTTCCGGAAAATCCGTGCGAGGTGGGGACGCCATGGGAGGTGTGGGTTCTCCGGAAGTGCAAGGGGCCTGGGAGGGCGCTTTTTTCTTTTCCGGAAGGCAGACCAGGGCTTGTTTTTTTTCCTGGGGGCTGACCTGAAGGGCGCAGGCTTCGTCTCTGGATACGGGCAGAATGGCCTGGGGATCCAGGCCGCTCACCATGGGAATGAGGTCTTCTTCAAGAATACTGGCGTACAGCACCTGATAGCTTAAGGGCCCCCTGGGAAGGGCCCGGCGCAGGTCAAAGGTTTCCAGGGAAAGTTCGGCCTCCACAATTTCCCCTGCGCTCAGCAGGCCTGCGATGACGGCCATGGGTTTTTTTCCCTCTTTTTCCATGGATCCGAGATCGTAACGCAGAAGATAGAGGTTTTTAGCCTTGTCAATGCGGTTCAGCACATAGGCGGAAACGGGAAAGGGCAGAAGGCTTTCCTGGGTGCAGAGGAGGGCCGGAGTCTCCCGCTCCCTGCGGGCGGCATCGGGAAGGCGGATTTCCAGCAGGGCCTCCAGTCGTCCCTGTATGGCGGAGACATCCACCGCATTGCTGTTTTCCACATCATCCAGCAGGGTCTGCACATGATCCACCCCGGAAAGGAGGAGATCGGCGAGGGCATTGTCCACCCTCATGTCTCCGGAACGCACCAGGGAAAGGAGGGCCTCCATGGCGTGGGTGAGGCTGCCGATGGCCGTGAGCCCAAGAAAACCCGCACTGCCCTTGATGGAATGAACGGCCCGGAACAGGCGGTCCACGAGGTTTTTCTGTTCCTGGACGGAGGCCCCTTCCATGCCAAGGATATCCGTTTCCACAGCACTGAGATGTTCCCTGGCTTCCATGACGAATTCATCCAGAATGGCCTTGTCGTTCAGCATGGTTGTCCTCCTTGGGCCGCTGTATCCGGCAGAAGGGTGTAAATGCGATCCAGCCGGGTCATGCGAAAGAGAGTTTTCAGATCTTCGCGGGCATGGAGGATTTCCAGGGAGCCGCCACCGTTTTCCCGGAGCATACGGGCAAAACCAATGAGCAGGCTTAAGCCGATGGAATCGATGTCTGAGGTGGCGGAAAGGTCGAGGCAGAAGGATCGTATGCCCTGGTCCAGGGTTTTCAGAAGTAAACGGCGCAGGTTTTCTGCGGAAGCTGCTGTGATGTCCCCTCCGGGAAGGATGCAGGCCCTCTCCCCTTGCATGCGGCAGGTGGCATGGGTCTGAAGTGGAGCGGAAACCCAGACCCGGACCGAGGAGGGCGTCTGGGAAAAACGGATTTCATCGGAAAAGGCGTGGATAAGGGCAAACCCCCGGCTGCGGTCCTGGGAGGGATCTTCGGGCATGGTGAACGACAGGGTTTCGGGATCCACCCCCAGGCCCTCGTCTTGCACCTCAATGCAGAAACGATCATGCCCCAGGGCTTCCAGGCGGCCCTGTACCCGTTTTTCCCGGTTACGGCCATTGCCATGCTCCACGGCATTGATGAGCAGCTCCCGCAACACAATGATGATTTCTGAAAAATGCTGACAGCCCTCGCGCTCCATGAACTCCTTGGCCAGAGCCACAAAACGGTCCACAAGTCGCATGTCCGAACCCATGGAAAAATGGAGCACATGATCCTTTTCCTGGATGGCAAACATGGCGCATCCTTTCTGAAGCCAATGGCTTCCATTCGTTTTTTTTAGTGCAGAACCGTTCTGGATCTTTTCAGAAGCCTCAGAACTGACCGCAATCTTTATTTTAAAAGGGTTTCCGGAATTTCCATGGCGGCCATGAGCATGTCATCTGCGGGTTTGCGACGGCAAAAGGCCATCACGTCTTCCCAGAGGCATGCAAGAAAGGTTTCAAGGTCTTTTTCCTGATGCTGCCTTGCCAGGGTCATGAGTCCCCTTTCCCCAAGAATTTCCCGTTTGCCCGTGGGGCCATGGATGCGTCGGGCCTGGGAGATGCCATCGGTAAAAAGCAGGATGCGGTCTCCGGGATTGAGCCTGTGGGTGTGGGTGGCAAAGGTGGCGTCCGGCCAGAGGCCGATGCCGTCCCCTGCGGCTTCCGGAAAATAAAGTTTTCCCTGCCTTTCCATCACCAGAGGCGCAGGATGGGCCGCTGTTGTGATCTGCAAAAGACTGTTGGGAAGATCCGTGCGTAAAAAGAGGGCACTGATCATCCGCTCATTGGCCGAAGCCAGAAGCTGGGTATTCAGCGCCCTGAAAAGGCAGGCACCCTCCCTTTCCGGCCTGTCCTCAAAAAAGGCCTTGAGCATTACCGTATGGTAGGAGGAGGCCATGTCATGGCCCGCCACATCGGCAAGGAGGAGATCGCAACCTTTTTCGTGTTCCCGGAAATCCAGAAAATCTCCCCCCATCTCTCCATAGGCATGGCTGATATAAGAAAGCCGGATCCGGCCCTGGGCCTTGGGAACACGGGTGAGCGCTGCATGGGCTTTGCGGGCTTCCTGGATTTCCTTCTGACGGGAGGCCAGATCCAGGCGCAGGCGTTCCACATCCCGATTCTGTCCGGAATCCTCATTTTCAAGGGCGCTCTGCTGTTGTTTATAGAGGTTTTCGATGCACCTTTGCACTTCATCCGGTGTGAAGGGCTTATCGAGATAATCCATGCAGCCCCGGCGCATGAGGCTGACCACCATGTCCTTGTCCCCGTATCCTGTGATGGCTGCGGTGGGCAGGGAAATGCCTTCCCGGGCCATGGCGTCGAGAAGTTCAAGGCCGGTGAGGCCTGGCATCTGGATGTCCGTGAGAAAGAGATCAATGGCAGGGCCTTCGGTTTTTGCTTTCCGCAGCAGGGCCAGAGCGGCGAGTCCGTCTTCGGCAAGGCTTACCCGGTATCCCGCCTTGCGCAGAATGAGGGAAAGACCCAGACGCGTATGATTTTCATCTTCTGCAATGAGGATGTGGACAGACATGGGAGCCTCCTTTGTGCAGGGAGACTTCAGCAAATTACGTGCCATCCTTAAAGTCTTTAATATTACAGAGAGAAGGGGAAATGTCCGGTCAGGATGTGTAGCAAAATATTACACATCCTGGCCAAAGGGGTGTCTCATTGTGCGACAAAGGCAAAGAACAAGACACCCCCAACCCATGGGGCGGGGGTGGAATTTCAAAAGGAGGGGAGACCGAAGTTGAAGTGTTTTTTGTGTTTTCAGAACATGGCGTCCAGAAAGGCCTGGGCGTCAAAGGGCTGGAGATCTTCCACGCCTTCGCCCACACCGATAAAGCGGATGGGAAGTCCCAGGTGTTTTTGTACGGCAATAACGATGCCGCCCTTGGCTGTCCCATCCAGTTTGGTGAGGACAAGGCCTGTGAGTCCCACCGCTTCATGGAAGATCTCGGCCTGACGCAGGGCATTCTGACCTGTTGTGGCATCGAGGACCAGCAGGGTCTCATGGGGAGCGCCGGGCATGCGTTTTTCCAGGGTGCGCCGAATTTTTTTAAGCTCTTCCATGAGGTTCACTTTGTTGTGCAGCCTGCCCGCTGTATCCACAATGACAAGGTCGGCTTTACGGGCAATGGCCGCATCCAGAGCGTCATAGGCAACGGAGGCGGGGTCGGAGTTGTCCTTGTGGCGGATCAGGCTTGCGCCGCTGCGCTCTGCCCAGAGGGCCAACTGCTCCCCTGCTGCGGCGCGGAAGGTATCGCCTGCGGCCAGGATCACTTTTTTCCCCTCACGGACATGGAGGGCTGCGAGTTTGCCGATGGTGGTGGTTTTGCCCACACCATTGACGCCCACCACCAGGAGGACATGGGGAGAGGTGTGAACATGGGGTTCGGGGGACTCAGAATCCGCCTCCCAGGCCATTTCCCGGAGAATTTCTTCTTTGAGAATTCTTTTAAGATCTCCAGCACTCTGTACCCGCCCCCGGATGGAACGTATGCGATCCACTATGGCAAGGCTGCTTTCCACGCCGAGATCTGCGGTGATGAGGTTTTCTTCCAGGGTTTCCAGAAGATTTTCATCCAGTTTGCGGCCAAGGAGAAGGTCATCCACGTCCGTGGTGAGAATTTCTCTGGTTTTGGAAAGGCCTTGTCTGAGACGCAGAAAAAGGCCTCGGGAAGCCCTGGCACCGGACGGGCCTTCCAGGCCGTTTTCGGTTGGCGACACCTCTTCCGGCTGCTGGCGGGTTTGCTCAGGAGAGAAGGCTTCAGAGGAGGGCGCAGGGTCCGGTTCAAGGGGGAGGGAAGGCGTCTGGCTTTGCCGATTCTGTTCCTCCTGAGCGGTCTTTTTTTTGCCAAAAAGGGAGAAAACCATGCACATTTCCTTAAAGTGGTGTTTCCCCATAAAAGGGGCAGAGTAAGGGGGTTAAAGGATCTGGCTGAGGAAAAGGCGCGCCCGGTCATTCTGGGCATTCCTGAAAAAATGCTCCGGCGTCCCCACTTCAAGGATTTCCCCAAGGTCCATGAAGATCACCCGATCCGCCACTTCACGGGCAAAGCCCATTTCATGGGTGACCACCACCATGGTCATCCCTTCCCGGGCCAGGGTTTTCATGACATCGAGAACTTCCCCCACCATTTCAGGATCCAGCGCGGAGGTGGGTTCGTCAAAGAGCATAACCTTGGGATCCATGGCCAGCGCCCTGGCTATGGCCACGCGCTGTTGCTGACCACCGGAAAGTTGCTCGGGATAGACATTGGCCTTATCCCGGATCCCTACCTTGTCCAGCAGCTTATATGCCCTTTCCATGGCCTCTTCCTTGGGACGTCTGCGGACCACCTCCTGGGCCAGGCGGATATTTTCCAGCACGGTTTTATGGGGAAAAAGGTTGAAGCTCTGGAAGACCATGCCCACTTCTTCCCGGACCGCGTTGATGTTGGTGGCAGGATCGAGAATATCGATACCATCGATGACGATGTGGCCGCTGTCCGCCTTTTCCAACTGGTTCAGGCAACGCAGAAAGGTGCTTTTCCCGGACCCCGAAGGCCCGATCATCACCACCACCTCACCCTGGGAAATTTCACAGGAAATGTCCTTAAGGGCATACACCTTGTGGGGAACATGGAAGGTCTTAAAAATATTTTTAACGGAAATCATCGTTCAGCCGTTTTCCTTTGCGAAGCTTTCGGGTTGCAGGAGGGAAGGCGGAGACCGCCTTGAATTTCAGGCGCTAAGGTAACAGATAAGCCACATCAGGTGAAGAAAACTTTTATAAGGAAAGGGAAAATCCCATCGATCCTCCCAAAAACTCAAAGCCAATGTTTCATACCTGCCCATCCTGCTTGAGGATCAGGATGAAAAAGTCTTTTGCGTGGAACTTTTCCTTCAAATCCGCTAGAAGGAAGTGTACATGCATTTGCACGGTTTCAGGGTTTGTTTTGGATTCAGGGAAAGGTTTTCCCTTCAACCCCAAAAAGAAAAAACTATGGAAACAAAAGAATACCAAGCCCTTCTCAAACTGGTTTCCAGATCCTGCATCGCTGCTTTACGGGAAATGGCGGAAAAAAAGATTGCCATGAGCGCCGATGCCCTTGCAGAAATGCTCAAGCACCAGGAAAATCTGAAGCCTGAAGCCTTCAGCCCCATTTTTCCTTCAGCCGGAGAGGATCTGGAAGAACTGAAAGGCCGGTATGAGCGTCTTCGCCAGCAAAAGGATTCCCTTCTTAAAGAGTATGGAATCATGGAAGAAAAGGCCCAGGAATCGGATCGTTTTTACCGCAGAACCCTGCTGCTTTTTGCTGAGATGCAGCGCAATGCCTGTGACTCTGAACTCAATGCGGCCAGTGACCATTTCCGGAAACTGGTCAGGGAAAACGCAGGCCTTCCCATTCTGGAAAAGGCCTTTGGCGACTTAAAGGATCAGGCCTTCCGTGTGGCAGCCACATGCGAGGAGGATAAGAGTCCCAAAAAGGGTATACTCCGTCGCCTGTTCGGAGAAGGACGGCCGGATACGGCTTTTTTGTTTCAGACCTTGCGGGAATCCTTTCAGGAAATCATGGACAACCTGCGTCTCAATCTGGATGCAGGTTCTGCAAAAAGAATCCAGAAGATCAATGAATCCCTCCGTGAAGCAGGGAGTCTCGATGATTTTCTTCTCATCCGCAGGGATATCATTGATCTGCTCTCGGATTATGTGGGCACCATGCAGGATGAGCGTGAGGCCGCAGCCGCAGTGATACGGGAAATAGCAGGCCGTCTTGCGGAAATGGAAAAACTCGTGCTTTCCGCCTTCATGGAGCAGATGACTGCAGATGTGGAATCCAATAAGGCGTTTTCAGCAAGCATTACCCAGCATATCCGGGATCTGGACCACAGAGCCAATTTTTCCCAGACATTGGCGGAGCTGAAGGAGGCAGTGGTTTCAAGGCTTAATACCATCCAGGATGTGCTGGCGCGTAAACACTCGGAAGATGAAAAACGTAAAGAAGAATCCGAAGCTCGTTACAAGACCATGCAATGGGGCATTTTTAAAATGCGGGATGAGATTCTCAAGGCCAATGAAAAATCAAGAGTCCTTGAAGAGGAGCTTCTCCGTGATCCCCTCACCGGAGCCTACAACCGCAGGGCCTATGATCGCCATGTGGCGGAAGAGATGGATCGCTTCAAACGGTATGGCACCATTTTTTCCCTTCTCATGTTTGACGTGGATCATTTCAAGAAGGTCAATGATCTTTATGGTCACGCGGTGGGGGATAAGTGCCTGAAAGCCATTATCGCCAAGGTTCAGCCCCTGCTGCGGGGAAGTGATTTTCTCTCCCGCTTCGGAGGAGAGGAGTTTGTGGTGGTTCTGCCCCAGACAGATTCCGCAGGAGCCCTGGAAGCAGGGGAAAAGATCCGCCTTGCTGTGGAGAGCATCGCTTTTTACCACAAGGAAGAAAGGGTGCAGATCACCATCAGTGTGGGAACGACCACGGTGCGCAGGGAAGATACGAGCTATGATATGGTTTTTGCCCGCATGGACAAAGCCTTGTATGATGCCAAAAACAGTGGACGTAACCGGGTGGTTTCAGGCTGAACATTGGAGTTTTTGTTTTTTTAAAAAAAGTCCCTTTCCTTACGATCTTCGGATCGGAGAAAAGGGATTTTTGTGGTGTTTTCTGAAAGATTCCGTAAGCATCAACGGAACCAGGGATGGAGGATAAGATGACTTTTGAGGCAAGCTTTGCATATCTGCAGAACCCGGAAGTTCAGCGTCTTGTGGAAGGTAAAAGCCGTGAAGAAACGGCCCGGTTGCGGTACAGCCCCCGGGTATGCGATGTGTTGCAGGGGAAGGAAACGATCCTTGAAAGGGACCCTTCCTTTTCCTTTGATCTGAGCAAAGAAGCCATCCGGCAGCTTCCGGGTATTGTGCATAACCCCGTGCAGCGCGTTGTGGCGGCCCCTCCCCAGAGTTCCGAAGCCAGCGGTTTCCGGAAAAAACGCAAAATCGCCATTGTTTTTTCAGGAGGACCTGCGCCCGGAGGGCATAACGTGATCGCAGGTCTCTTTGATGCGGCCAAGGAGGCCAATCCGGAAAATGAGATCCTGGGGTTCCTCATGGGGCCTGAGGGCATCCTTGAGGGGGCTGTGCTGCCCATGGTGAAAGAACGGGTGGATGCCTTCCGTAATCTGGGAGGATTTTCCATGATCCAGACCGGAAGAACCAAGATCGATTCAAAGGAGAAAATGCGCCTTTCCAGGGAAACCTGCAAAGCCCTGGGACTTGATGCTCTTGTGATTGTGGGGGGCGATGACTCCAATACCAATGCCGCCTTCCTTGCGGAAGCCCTGAGGCAGGACGGCATTCAGGTCATTGGCGTTCCCAAAACCATTGATGGCGATATCCAGGTGCAGGATGCCAAAGGCCAGAACCTCTGCGCCGTAAGTTTTGGTTTTCACACCGCAGCCCTGGCCTTTTCCAGAAACATCGCCAATCTCTGCACGGACGCGGCCAGTGATGTGAAATACTGGCACATCTGCAAGGTGATGGGTCGTGTGGCCAGCCACCTTGCCCTGGAAGTGGCCTTGCAGACCCATCCCACCCTGACCCTCATTGGTGAGGAGCTTGCCGATTTTGTGGATATGGAAAGGATCCGGGCTGCGGAGAAAAAGGGCGAGCGGGACTACACGGCCTATGGCATGACCTTAAGACACCTTTCCCGCATCGTCTGTGATGGCATTGTACGCAGGGCGGCTGCGGGAAAAAATTATGGGGTACTGGTCATCCCTGAGGGGCTTTTGGAATTCATCAACGAGATTCAGGTGCTCATCATCAAAATTTCCACCCTCATTGCGGAATACAACCACACGCATGATACTGGTTTTCATGAAGATTTTCCGGATCTTGCTTCCAAAGTGGAATTTTTGCGACTTAAGGTGAGGGAAGCTGCGGAAAAAGGGCTTATTTCCGTGTGGAACCAGAGAGATCATGAATTTTTTCAGGATATTCCCAATTTCTTCAAGGAAGGTCTTCTCATGGAGCGGGACAGCCATGGGAATTTCCAGTTTTCCCAGGTGGAAACGGACAAGATTCTCATGGGACTTGTGAAGGATTACCTGAAAAAATTAAAGGGAGATGGCATCTACAAGGTGGGCCTTGACCGGGCCTGGTATGAGAAGACTTTGCGGCGTGAGGGACTGGACCCCATGGTTTTTGCCCCTGTCTTGTTCCGGAATGTGGAAGAAGGCGGGCCGCTTCTGGTGAAAGAATCCATCATTTCCGTTAAAACCCTGAACCATGCCCTTGAAAAGGCAGGACTTCTGGCGGAAGGAGCCTCTTTGCCTCCGGCGATTGTAAAGGTTTTCCGTAAGTCAGAACCGGATTTCCGTATCCAGCCCCATTTCTATGGCTATGATGGCAGGGGCAGTGATCCCACGCCCTTTGACTGTGATTATACCTACAATCTCGGACGCACCGTATTCGCCCTGGCAGCGGGAGGGGCAACGGGTCAGATGGCCGTGATCCGCAATCTTGAAAAGGATTTTGAGGCCTGGGAACCCATGGGGGTTCCCCTGGCGGCCCTGATGCACATGGAAGAGCGCAAGGGGAAGATGACCCTGGTGATGGAAAAAAAGGTGGTGGATGTAGGGTCTTTGGCTTTCCTGACGCTGAAAACCATGGAAAGCGGGTGGCTGGCCGCGTCTCCGGGACCGGATCCCTGTCGTAGGCCGGATGCGCTCTGGATGGATGATTTTCCGGATAAGCCTCTCACCCTCATGCTCAATGCCCTTCAGGACAAAAGGGGCCGAGCCGGTCTTTAGCCCCTGATACTCACCGAGAGAGATCAGCGGTAGAGCTCCGCATCCATGTGATGACGGCGGAGGATTTTCTGGAGAGACTGTCGCTGAATTCCGGAAACCCGCGCAGCCTGGGAAATGTTCCCTGCTGTGCTGCGCAACAGATGGTCGAGGTATTTTTGCGTAAAACGGGCGATCACCCTTTCTTTGGCTTCTTGATAGGGAAAGCTGAGGTCCGGTATCTGAACCTCTTCGATGGCCGGTTCCGGGCAGGGAGGGGGCGGGCATTCCGGAGATCTTGGCCCAAGCTCCTTTTTTTCCGTAAGAGCGCAAAGCCCCATGAGGGTGTTTTCAAGCTCCCTGGCATTGCCGGGCCAGGGAGCTTCCATGAACTCCCGGAGCAGGGCTGGGGAAGCCAGCTTTTTTTCCATGCGCAGATGACAGGCAATTTTTTCCAGGAAATGGTCCACCAGTAAGGGGAGATCTTCCCGGATTTCCCGCAGAGAAGGCATGCGCAGGCTTGCCACGTTGAGGCGATAGAAGAGGTCGGCCCGGAAGGTACCGGCCTCTGCCTTTTTTTCAAGATTCTGATGCGTGGCCGCAAGGATGCGCACATCCACACGCCTGGCCTGGTCGCTCCCCAGGGGGTGAATTTCCTTTTCCTGGAGTACACGCAGAAGCTTGGCCTGGAGGCCCAGGGGCAGATCCCCGATTTCATCCAGAAAAAGGGTGCCTCCTTCTGCAGCGGCAAAATAACCCTGCCTGTCTTTCACCGCACCCGTAAAGGCCCCTTTGGTATATCCGAAAAGCTCACTTTCCAGCATGGATTCGGGAATGGCCGGACAATTGACCGTGATCATAGGCCCGCCTCGTCTGGGGCTGGTTTCGTGCAGAGCGCGGGCGGCCAGTTCCTTTCCCGTTCCCGTTTCTCCGGAGATCAGTACGGTAACATCCGTACGCGCCAGCATGCGTATCTTTTCCGATACAAGGCGCATGGGAGCGGATTGTCCCACAAGGCCAGGCACGGTGGGGCAGACCATGCGGGCAAGCCTCTGATTTTCACGAACCAGGCGGTTACGCTCCAGCCCTTTCCGGATGGTGTGGAGGAGGGTTTCGTTTTTAAAGGGCTTGGGAATAAAGTCATAGGCCCCTTCCCGGATGGCGGAAACGGCGGTTTCAATGGTGCCGTAGCCTGTCATGAAAATCACGGAGACCAGGGGATCGTTTTTCCGGATTTTTCTGAGCAGGCTGAGTCCATCCATGCCTGGCATGCGGATATCCGTCACCACGAGGTCAATGGGCTCTTGCTTCAGAATGGAAAGGGCGGCCTCTGCACTGGAGGCGGTGTGAACCTCGCAGGGGATTTCCGCAAGGATGGTGCGGGCAAGGCCTGTGAGAAGGTCAGACTCGTCATCCACCAGAAGCAGAGTATCGGCAGAATTCATGATGGGGTCTCCAGGGGCAGACAAAGGGTGAAGGTGCTGCCCTCGCCGGGGCTGCTTTTCACGGAAATTTCTCCTCCGTGGTGGGAAATGATGCCGTATACCACGGAAAGCCCCAGGCCCGTGCCTTTCTTGTCGGCGCGGGTGGTGAAAAAAGGTTCAAAAATGCGGTTGCGGTTACGTTGGGAGATGCCATGGCCCGTGTCTTTCACCTGGAAAAGGGCCTGCCCTTTTTCCGTGAAGGAACGGACCTCAATGTGCCCGCCGGGCTCTGTGGCCTGGATGGCGTTTAAAAGAAGATTCATCCAGACCTGTTTCATCTGCCGAGCGTCTGCCAGGATTTTTGGCATGTCAGGGGCAAGGTTGCGGATGAGGCGGAGATTCTGGCTCTGCATCTCCCTTGAAAGCACCTGCAGAATTTCTTCCAGGGCCTGATGCATGTCCATCTGTTTTTTCAGAGGCGGCGCGTTTCTTGAAAAATCCAGCAGGGATTCCACCACCTGTTTACAGGTATCGGTGTGTTTCTGGATGATGCGTATGTCTTCGAGAATCTGGGGGTTTCCGGAGCAGCCCTTTTCAATGAGGCCTGCGTAGAGCTGAATAACGCCCAGGGGGTTGTTGATTTCATGGGCAACACCTGCGGCAAGCTGCCCGATGGAAGTGAGCTTGTCTGCCTGGGCCAGGCCTGCGTCCATGGCTTTTTTTTCCGTGATATCCCGCAGAGTGGCTTCAAAATCAGGGATCTGGCTCGTATCTTTCGGCCTTGCCAGGGCGGAAAGGAGAACATCCCGTTTTTCCCCTTTGCGATTGACAATGCGGATTTCAAGATCCTGGATGCGGTGATTTTTTCTGAGGGTATCCCACAGTCTTCCTGCCTCCTGCCCATCCCAGAAAAGCTGGTACACGGACTCAATGCCCAGGGCTTCCTCCTTGTTTTCAAAGGCAAAGAGCCTGAGCCCTGTTCTGTTGATGTCCAAGAGCATCCCGTTTCTGCTGACAAGGATGGCCTCCGGCGCATTTTCAAAAAGCTCTTTGTATTTTGCCTCGCTTTTCTGAAGATCCTGGTGAACCCGTTTTAATTTTTTTGCAACAAGAAGGAGATGTTCCTGGATCTGTTCCGCCTCATCGGCTTTTTCTGCGGGTCCCAGGGATTCCTCCTCATCCGGGGTTTCATCACGGATCTGTCTGAAACTGTTGAGGATATCCCTTAGGTTCAGGATAACAGTTCTGTGAAAGAGCAGATAAAAGAAAACAAGCAGGAAAACAAGGGAAAGGGCAGTCACAAAAAAAATGGCCCAGGCCTTTTCCTGTATGCGGGCAAGGGTCAGGTCCATGGGAATATAAAGACTTTCCGCAGCCACCACATCGCCCACCTCATAATGAAAGCTTGCCGTGCGTCCATAGATCTTTAAGAGATCGTCCGGAGCGGTTTCAGGAAAACCGTGGCAGGACAGGCATTCCTTTTCCACCCGTACAGGTATCATGTGTACAAAAAAGGAATGCCCGGACTTCTGAAGAACGCCTTTCCATTCCGTCTGATCCTGATTTTTTCCAAACCAGAGGATTTTTTCCGATTCAAAGGCATCGGCAAGATTGATGGGATTGCGGGGATTGAGGGCAGCGCGTTTATACGTGAATTCGGGGAAATGGGTGTGCAGGCGATTCATGATTTCCCTGGAGACAAAGGAAGTGCTCATGGCTTCCAGGATAAAACGGTCATCGGCAACATACTGCTGCATGCGGGGGCGCAGGATTTCCTTGACATAGTCCCGACTGGACTGGGCCATAGCCATGAAAAGGGTGGTCTTTTCACGCAGCACCCCCAGGTACTCGTGGCGGAGATAGGAATATTCCATGAGTGCCGCCGCCATGCAGAAGAAAAAAAGGATGGCGGCGGCTCCCAGTCTGAATCGTCTTTTTATGCTGATGCGGGACATGGCGCAGGAACAGGATCCTTAAGAACATCGATCATGGAGAAAACCTTTCCAGAATCACCTTTGCGGATATGACGGGCAAGAAAACGCACCGCATCCAGGGTACCCTGGGCATAGATTTCACGACCGTTAATATTGTGGGTGAAACGGAAAGAGACGGTTTTGTCCTGGGAGAGGAGGGTATAGGTATGCCAGGCATGGCCCTGGATGTGATCTTCAGGAATTCCCCAGAGGGTTTTCTGACGTTCAGGGTCTCTTTCCATTTCTATGGAATCCACCTGAAATGGAATCCCCAGAGCATTGAAATACTCCACCATGGCCCTGGCGGTTCCGGAGGTATCCGCCTTGCCCGCCTGATGGCTTTCCTCGATGCGCAGGCTGTAGCCCTCAAAAAGTCCGGGGAAATTTTCTGCGGCATAGGCCATCATGGCCTGAAACCCGACAATCTGTTTGGCCATGTTCGGGGCAATGACCGCGCATGTTTCAGAATTTTGAACAGTCTGTATCAGCGCTTCCCTGTCGCCACCTGTGGTTCCCATGACAAAGGGAATTTTGTTTTCTGCATAGAACCGGGCATTGGCATTCACCGCTGAAGGGTGGGTGTAGTCAATGCATATGAGATCGGGATACTGCCTGCGTGCGGAGAGGATCCAGGCATCCCTGTCTTTGGGCCTGATGAGGTCAAAGGACATGCCATGGCAGGTCAGGGTGCCTTCCTCCGTGCCAGGCCCCGTCAGGGAGGCAGGCAGGAGATGAATGTCGCAATTTCTGAGGATATGGGGAATGAGAGTGGACGCCACGTTACCGGGCAATCCATTGACCATGACAGGGAGGCTGGACATGAAAACTCCTTAAATAATAAGCCATTTGTCTTGTTCGGATTTCAGAGGGTGTTCCGGTCTGATCTTTGGGCGACCCGAGGAAACCCTGGAGTATGGGAAAACTTGAATCTATGTCCCTGCGTCTGCCTTACCCCGCTCCTTTCTTTCTGTCCAGTGCTTTTTCCCGGCAAGAGAATCCGGGTGAAAGGCCTGGCGGATCAGTGCCTGGGGGTCCAGAATGAGCCCTACCTCCCCATCAGGCATGATGGCGGCTCCGGAAATACCCTGAATTCCCCGGAAGGTTTCTCCCAGGGATTTGACCACAATCTGCTGCTTACCCAGGATTTCTTCCACAAGGATTCCGGCCCGGCTGCCATCGGATTCAATCACAATCATGAGGCGGCCCTCCTTTGTGGGCTGATCTTTTTTCTGCAGCAGAATTTCAAGGGGGGATGCGGGAATCAGCTGATCATGGAAAGGGGCCAGGGTCATACCTGAGGGCAGAATACACAGAGCCTCCGGCAACAGGGCGAGGCTGCCGAGTACACAGAGGGTCGGAAGCACGTAGCGCCTTTTTCCGCACCGGCAGACAATGCCGTCGATGATGGCAACGGTCATGGGGATGCGCATGTGGAAGGTAACGCCCGCATCCTTCTGACTCTCAACGCGGATTTCTCCGGAAAGTCCGACAATCTGTTCGCGCACCACGTCAAGGCCCAGGCCTCGGCCGGATATTTCTGTGAGAACAGGGGCTGTGGAAAAGCCGGAAGTGAAGATGAGGCTTTGGATCTCCTCCTTGCTGAGGACATTGTCATGGGAAAGGAGTCCTTTTTTTTTCGCCTTGCTGGCTATGGCGTCCGCGTCAAGTCCCTGACCATCATCCTGAATGCGGATATGAATATCTCCTCCCCTGTGGCTGGCCTCAATGCGTAAAAGACCTTTCTCGGGCTTGCCCTTTTTCTGTCTTGTTTCCTGATCTTCAATACCATGGTCCATGGCGTTTCGGACCAGATGCAAGAGGGGGTCCCGGAGACGCTCCACCAGGGAACGATCCAGCTCCGTCTCCTCACCAAAGGACTGGAAGAGGACGGATTTACCGAGGGTGCGTCCCAGTTCTTGCACCATCCGTTCCATCTTCATGAACAGGGGACGGATGGGGACCATGCGCAACCCCAGCCCCAATCCCTGCAATTCCCGTGTAAGCTTTGTGAGCTGGGAAAGGTGGGCGCTGAGGCGGCAAGGCCCGATGGCGGCAAGCTCCGGAGACTGGCGTACCATGGTTTCCACAATGACCAGCTCCCCGATGGTGTCCATGAGGCGATCCAGACGTTCGGATTCGACCAGTACGTTTTCCCGGACCTGACGTGGGGGCCTTGAATCCGGATTTTTTCTTGTGGAAATGGTGGGATCCTGGGCTTTTCCCGTTTCTTCCAGAAGACGCATGCGCAAATCACCTGGATCCTGGGGGGCAGGGGTGGATTTCCCCGCATACCAGGCAAAGGCATTCCGGAGCCAGGCCTGTATATCCAGAAGGAGGGCGATGAGGTTTTCCGGGAAAATATCATGACTCAGGGCGTCTTCCGCCATGTGACAGAGGTTTTCCACAGCTTCCAGACGAAAAAATCCCGCCTCACCCTTGAGAGTATGAAAGGCGCGGCGGAGTTCGGTGAGGGCCTGATCGTCACGCCCTATTTTCAGTATGTGCTCTTCCATGGCCGTAAAAACCGGAGGCTGCATGGAAAGAAACTCCGTATAAAGATCCATGTCCAAATGAGAAGGAAGCTTACCGGGGTGACGGGGTGGCCCGTTTGCAGTCATGGGTCCTCCGGAGTCAAAATAAGAAAAAAATCAAGGTTATAGGCCTTTTTCGAAGAGTTCCGTATTCGGGCTACGATATCGTCTTTTATCGGGCTTGTAAATGTGGGAGGGAAAAGGCAGGGCACGGGGATTTTTAAAACAGATGGGCCCGTACCGTCTTTCTGGGTTTCCGTGAACGGGGGAGTCTCGGAAACCCAGGGACGATACGGGCCAAAAAAGAAAATATGAAGCTTATCAGGCCCTCCCCTTGTATTGGAATGCAGGGGAGGGGTTTTTGAAAAAGACCATACGCTCAGAGGATGAAGGGCAAAGACCTTTTATCGTGTGATGCGGGATTCCAGTTGTCCCAGGAGAGAACGGCCCGTATCTCTGGCGTCTTCACAGCTTTTCTGGAAAAGAGACATCCATTTTTGTGTGTGGTTCCGTGTGCGATGGCCGATGGGAACAGGGGATGTATTGATCCAGTTCCAGACCAGGGTTTCGTTCTGACGTTGCAGGGATTCCATGACAGACCACATCCAGTTAAAGCTTTCACGGTGCAGACCCATTGCGAATGTACGGGGATCCATAAACCCTCCCAATTGGGGTGATCAGGGTGTTTCCAGGATGAAGCGCTCCAGTCTTGCAAAGGTTTCGTCCTGAAGTTTTTTGACTTTTTCCTGTCCTTGTTTCACGTTGGCCAGCCACGCATTGACCAGGCCTTTGGTTTGTTCGGGAATCTGGGGAATGGGATCGATGATCAGATGAGTGAGTTTTTCCCCATGTTCCTGCACAGCTGTGGTGGTGAGGTAGGCGTTGTTGATGAGTTGCTTCTGGAAGTCAAGGATTTGTTTTGCAATGATTTTTGTTTCCATGGTATGTTCTCCTGATTGCGTGTTGTCTGATATTTATGTTGCAATGCAACCTTGGTCAGATAGTAAGTTTTTTGTGCGCTGTGTCAAGAAAAAAATGACAAATATAAGAGATGGATGGGATCTTATCCGACTGAAGATCCTTTTTTAAAAGACGGCTTGTGTTTTTTGGGGAGGTTGGAGAGTTTGTATTCTTTGTGCGTTGCAATATGGAATGGGGAGGGGGAATGACAGAGCGGGTACTGATCAAAAAATATGCAAACAGACGTTTGTACGATACGGAAAAAAGCAAGTATGTGACCCTGGCGGAGGTAAGACTTCTGATCCGGGAAGGCAAAGGGATTCATGTGGTGGATGTGAACACGGAAGAAGATGTCACGGCTTTCATTCTCACCCAGATTGTTCTGGAAGAAGCGCGTCAGAAAAATGCCCTTCTGCCGGTTCCCCTGCTGCACCTGATCATTCGCTATGGGGATAATGTGCTGAGTGAGTTTTTTGAAAAGTATCTTCAGCAGATTCTGGGTAATTACCTGCACCAGAAATCCGCCTTTGACGAGCAGTTTCGCCGGATGCTGGATCTGGGGATGGATCTTTCGGGAATGGCCCAGAAAACCATGACGGGCATCTCACCCTTCCGGCCTTTCATGGAATTTTTCAGCCCGGAAAAAGAGGAAAAAAAGGAAAAGTAGATTTTTATGCGCTCTCCGGAAAGCCTGGGTGGGGCTGGAGGGCTTTTGTGTACGGCTCAACTCAAAGAACGCAAAGCGCCAGACGGCCTTGCGTTCTTTGAGTCTGGGATGTCTGGGTGGAAAAACGCAAGGTGAAGCCCCCTTGCAGACCTTTTTTTCTACCAGCCGAGGCCCATGAAGATGCCTGCCCGGAATCCGCCGATTTCCATATCCCGACCAGCCAGGGTGGCTTCTGCCTTGGAATAACGCAAATCCACGCCAAGGCTGAGATCATCCACAGCCTTGAACTTCACGCCCAGACCACCCCACCAGCCATAGGCCACATCATCATCGGAAAAACGGAGGCCGTTATCCTCAAGACTCATGTTGGCGCGGATGGCGGCAAGTCCCAGACCTGCATAGGGCGTGATGGCTTCGGATACGGCAAGGTATTTACGGATTCCCAGATGGAGTTCTTCTGTATCCACCTCCATTTTCATGGGATTGGGACTGTAAGCCTGATAAACGCCCCGGGCATCGCCGCTGGCCACCAGGATATCGGCCACCAGATGTACGGGCCAATGGTTGCCCGCCATGTCCAGCATGAGACCAAAGCCGACCTGCTCATCCGCAGGATCCCAATCGTTGTCCATGATCTTGCTGCCCACCAGCAGATTCACGTTGCCATTGAATCTTTCTGCCGCAAGTGCAGGAAACGCCATGCAGAGGCATGCGGCGGCAATTACCAGAATACGTACGGTCTTTTTCATTTTTTTTCCTTTTCTGATCCTGTAAAGACAATGCACATGTATGCGCATGCAAGCCCTGCGGAAGCATACGCCTCAAAAACTTCATGGGCGGCCGGAAAAATCTTTCAAGAGCCGCGGTAAAAAGTTTTTTTCCTGAAGAACCCGCCATTGTTCAGGGAAAAAGGATTCTGATTTCCTGAATGCTTCTAACCTTCGGATACAAAAGCAGATTCCATGGCGAACTAACCAGAGAAGAAGGGCTTGTCAACGGGGAACGCGGTTTTTGAATCAGAAGGCGGATCTGTGCAAACAGCTGGAAATGCGCAGAATCCTTGTCCCTTGTGGTTTGTGCTTCCAAAAAAGGTGTGACCGGGCCTTTTTTTCTCTCAGGCCTTCAGGAAAATTCCTATAAAATGAAGCCCGTTAGCACCTTGGAGGCCTGTTTGGTATACGGGCGACGAACTTTGGATGCAAAAAGATGTTCCGGATGGCGCCTGGGATTCCGACATCCCCTGAAACCCAGGCCCCCCCAGTAAAGGATGCTGAAAACATGTGTGTTCTATTTGAAAATGAGGAAGTTTTGGCTGTGGATAAACCTGCAGGTATAGCTGTCATTCCCGAGCGCAGGGAGACGACGCCCTGCCTTTTGCACGCACTGGAAAAGGAAAGGGGAGAGCGGCTTTTTGTGGTGCATCGCCTGGATAAGGAAGTCAGTGGGATCCTGCTTTTTGCAAGAACGGCCTCCATGCACCGTCACCTCAGCCTTGAGTTTGAAAATCGGAGGGTCAAGAAGACTTACCAGGCTCTGGTGCATGGCCGGATCAGGGAAAAAAAAGGATCTGTGGACGCGCCCATCCGTCTTTTTGGATCGGGCCGCATGGGGGTGGACAGGGAGGGAGGAAAACCGAGTCTGACCCATTGGGAAATGGAACTTTCCGGGGAAAACCTGAGCCTCATCCGGGTCTTTCCTGTGACAGGACGACGGCATCAGATCCGGGTTCATCTTTATCATATGGGTCATCCCATTGTGGGAGACCTGCGTTATGGCGAAAAAGAAAGTCAGAAGGGATGGCCAAGGCTCATGCTTCACGCCCATCAGCTGGAGTGTGGCCTTCCCTGTGGTCGTCTACTCAGGCTGGAATCTTCCGTTCCCCACCTTTTCCACACGTTTTTGCGTTGATGGGGGACGGGGAAGGTTTTAAGGTCAGCTCGGTTGTTCACGCATACGCTGACGCTCCAGAAGCTGAAGGGCATTGATGTGGCGGGCAAGGAGGGTTTCCTGATCTGCATCCAGTTTTAAAAAGGAGAATCCCGCTGTTATTTCGCCGCTTAATGGGTCGGTTTCTTTTCTCACCAGCTGAATTTCGGCATTGATATGAATATCCGCAAGCGTTCCTTCCACAGCTTCGAAAAAAAACTCCAGAAGAAAACGGCTGTCTGTGTCGGGCAGCTTCATGCCATGCTCACCTGGAAACCGAAGACCGATGCCCGTCATTGAAATGTCGGAAAAACGAAAATCATGCTTGGAGGTAAAAGTAAGCTCTTTTGTGCGAATTTTTCCTGCCATCAGGTGAGCATAGGGCAGGCAGCAACAGCGAAAAGCCTGCCGTTCATTGCGAAGGCCTGTATGCTGAACAGGAAGGGTAAAGCGCAGCATCAGAGCTTCTTGCGCCTGACCGTCCGGAAGCATGTACCTGGAAAGGGTCTCAAGGGAAAGAATCTGAATGCCGGGTCGGCCCTGGTCCGGATCATTGTGCTCTGTGGCTGTGAGATCAAGGGTATCAATGCCCTTAAGGCTTTTCAAAGGGGGAGATGGCTGGGATACCACCACCGTCTGCGTGTCCATATTGACTTCGTAGATGATGGTTTTCATAAAACAAGGCGTGGTTCCATCCCTGTCTTGTAGTAAAAAACAGCGGTTGTTCCGCATCAGAAAATCGGTTCTGGATGGTGGGATCTTTTTTTCCGAACCTGCCTGACCTGCGGCGGGCGAGATAAAAAGCGGGATACGGAGTTCCGTCAGCAAGGGCTCGCTGGTGGGACTGTGTGGCTGACTAACCCGTACACAGATTTCATATCTGCCTGCATCATTGAACCTGCAGGTTCTGGAATGATTTTTTTCCGTTTTGGGCATGAGCTGCCAGAGACTGGGGGAGGCCAGCCGACGGTAGCCAAACTCAAAGGTGTAGGGTTCATCGTGAAGCTCTTCATCCGTGTCCACTTCAATGCGGATAAGTTCGTGACGTACGGGATTACCGCTGATGGAAAAGCCACGGATAAAAGGGGGGATTGGCAGGATATTTTCAGTTTCAGATGGGGCCATGTCTTTTGCGGACAGATTTTTCTGCAGTAATTTTTTTTCTATGTCTTCGGGAAGCGTCAGTATCCATCTGCCCAGGCTCTGGGATATCTGCAGGCGGTGTCTCACAAGTATGGAGACCATTTCCGCCATGCTGGTGGCGTTTTTTACCTTGAAGGTAACAGGGAGTTGCATTTCTGCGTACACCCTGTCCATGCGTTTGAGTACCTGGGGAATGGCGATGCGGGCTACCACGGCGGGCTTTTTAATGGCCATGATCCGAAGGGCGTTTTTGACCATAAAGTCTGCATTGTCACCTTCCTTAGGGCTGTATTCCCTCAAATCAACGGCAAGGCCAAAGCCTTTGCGCATGGTTCTCAGAGTGCTGGTGAGCTCCTGAATAAGTCTCACTGCTTCCTCTTCGGTGACAAGCCCGCGCATTCTCAGAAGAAGACAATTCTCTGTTTCGGATTTGAAAATTCTGTACATGACTTCAGACTCCGTTTTATCGGGATTACGGTTATCGGATTTTCTGGCAGCACCGGATGTGAAAGGGCGCTGGGAGAGACTTGGTGACAAGATGATGGGCTGTGAAATTTTTTAGGGCTTTCTTTTTATCTTTTCGATCTTATGGTAGTTTTCTCATGTCTTGTTTGAAAAGCATGGGTGTTTGTTTCTCATTTCAGGCTCATTGAGCCACCAGGACCAGCAAAGGAGACCGGTATGGAAAAAATTCAGGTACTTGGCATTTGCGGTAGTCTTCGGAAACAATCCACCAACATGGGACTGCTGCGATATGCGCAGCAGCATGCACCGAAAGGTGTGGAGATCCGCATCGCCGATCTCTCTGAGATTCCTTTTTACAACAGCGACCTGAAAGAAAAACCTGCGGCGGTGCTGCGTTTTTTTGAAGAACTGAAAGGTGCCCAAGCCCTGCTCATGGCTTGCCCCGAGTACAACTATTCCATGGCGCCCGCCTTGAAAAACGCCCTGGACTGGGCTTCCCGTGAACCGGAAAATGTTTTGCTCACGGGTAAGGCTGCGGCCATGATGGGAGCAGGCGGAGGGATGGGCACAGCAAGGGCTCAGTATCACCTGCGTCAGGTGTGCGTGTTTCTCAACCTCCATGTGTTGAATACGCCGGAGGTCTTCTGCAACGCCTTTGCCGGAGGGTTTGACGGGGAAGGAAACCTTGTGGATGAACGCCTCCAGAAGCAGGTGGTAAAACTTGTGGATGCTTTGCGCGCATGGACTCTGAAGCTGCGTTAGGGTGAAAAAGGGGAAGTGAATCGCCTCTTTTGATTAAAAAACCATCCCCTTTGGCTTCTTCGGGTCCGGTGAGGGACCAAAGAAGCCAAAGGTTGAAAGAGGTCATTTCTGCCCGGATACCCGGGCTTTAAGACTTTTCATGGAAAGCATGCGCAGGGGGCGGTTTTTTTCCGCCTGCATACGGTCATACATCTCCTGGGGATCTGCCGGAACATCGGGCTGAAATCTTTTTTCCCGCTGGACAAGGGAAATGGCTTCCGATGGGCAGGCGCTTTTGCACAGACCGCACCCCATACATTTTCCCCTGCTGACCTCCATCTTTCCGTTTTCTCCCGGAGAAAGGGCATTGAAGATACAGCGCTCCATACAGGCAGCGCAGGCGGTGCAGGCTTCAGGATCAATCCGGCACTGCCAGGAAGCACGAACGATCTGGCTGTGGAGATTGAACCGCGCCACCGTAGAAAAAATACCGCAGGAGCAGACGCAGCAGTTGCAGATATAACAGACTTCATCCTTTGCGTTCTGGGTATGGGCCACAAGTCCTTCCTTCTCGCAGTCCTCCATGAGCTTCAGGGCAGCCTCCTTGGATATGATTTCCGTGGGCATTCCCGCTTCAAGGTAGAATTCTGCAAATTCGTTGAGGCTGAGACAGGCCTTTAAGGTATGATCACAGCCCCGGCCTTCGGCCTGGGCTTTTTTGCGGCAGAGGCAGTCGCTCACGGCAATGAGCCGGGCCTCCTCAATGTAGCGCCTGATCTTCTCGTGGGGCATGATGGTCTGGGTGTCTTCAAGGGCGGCTTCCACGGGCAGGATGCGAAACTGGGAAGTCTTTCCGCCAAACACCTCCATGCCCATGGCATCCATCATATAACGGTTGTGGGCCTTGTTGTACTCAGGGGAAAGGCGGTTGAGCTGAAACTCAAAGGTGCCTACCACATAGGGCATGAGCACATAATGTGGGGTCTCTTGGATGCGGATACGGAACAAAAGCCCCCTTGTGGCCATGGCATCCAGCATGGGCCGGATGGTATCCACGTTTCCACCATGGCTGAGGGCAATGGCTTCTGCGGTCTGGCCTTCGGGGGTGAGCCTCAGACAGAGGGCTGCCTCTTCGGGCGTATACATGGTTTTTAAAAGGGCGATGTCCGTGCCCTTGGGCCCTTCGGGAAAACCGCAGGGAAGCTGATGCAGGTACTGCTGTAGCTGCCGATAGATTCCGTTCTCCATGGTTCAGCTCCTTTGCATACGGGATGCGGGAATTTTTTCAAGCCCCCTGACCATGGCGGCCCCCAGCATCTGACAGAGCAGAATACCCGCAAGGCCTGCGACCATCACGGAAAGCATTTCGGGAAGAAAAGGAAAGCTGTAATCGGGCATGGGAGCTGTGAAAAGGGCGATACCCTCGGGAAGCTGAAAGTGTTCTGCGACAAACTCCAGGCCATCCGGGTAACCTGAAGCAAAGGGCGTGAGAAAGAGGGCTCCCGCCATGGGGAGAATGAGCCTCGGCCAGGCTTTGACCGCAGCCATCATCATCAGGGTCAAAAGAGCCTCCCCAAGACCGATGAGCCCATGCACCTGGAGCATGGGGCCCAGAACATGGAAAAAAGAGACCTCTGATCCTGAAGCCAGAAAAAGGGCGCAGAGGGCCGCAGCGCTCACAACGGAAGCCCAGGCGGCAAAGGCCATGGCCAGGTGGCGCTGCAGGGTGTTTTGGGAATGGGGAGTGAGAAAACGGTACAGGAGCCCGCCGGAGGCAGCGCCCATACCAGCCATAAGCAGGATATTGGCCCCAAGTACGGTGATACCGCCGTCTCCGAAAAATATGGCCTGGACAAAAAGGACAAGCGTGAGGGAAAGAATGGCCAGAGGAATTCCCAGAAGACCTGCGGCAAGCACACCGCCCATGAGATGACCGGAGGTGGCACCGCTGATAGGGTAATTGAGCATCTGCAGGACAAAAATCAGGGCCGTTACAGCGGCAAAACGGCCTGGCTGGATTGGGGCCTTTTTTCGGACAGCGGCAAAGGCGGCGGCTCCCACAAGCCCTGCTGCCAGTGCTGTGGTGAGGGGACAGATGGGACCTGTGATCATGGCGTCAGGTATGTGCATGGCCTCTCTCCTTATATGAGTATTTTTTTAAAAAATCCCAGAAATGGATCGGGATAAAGAACCGTTTCAGGCAGAAAGATTGAAGAAGGTCCATCCAGGCATCCAGCCCTTCTTCTGTGCGTCAGGAAAGGGGGGGGGAATCTTGGCCTTTGGATTGACCCTGCGTACAGCCTGTGGAAGCCTTGCTGCGGTTTTTGAGAAGAAGGGTGGTTTTTCCAGCACCCGGCGAAGCCATGAGATTGATAAGAATTTTTTTTTCTTTTAACCGCGCCCGAAGCTCCGCAGCCATGGCTTCATTGTCGGCCAGGATATCTTCTTTTACCTCAATGATTCGCACTCGATCCACGGGGTTTCTTTCCGTTTGAAAAAGGGTAGAGCCTTATTTTTGGTGTTCATATATGAAAAATATGTCACAAATACAAGCTGCTGTCGAGAAAAGAAGTGTACAAACTATTTTTTTGCCCCATGGATTGAGGCCGCTCCATGGCCGGAAGGAACTCGGAGGAAATTTTTTGTGAGACTGCGCCGAAGCCTGCAAAACACCATGCTGGTGATGCTTGTTTCCGTTACGGCTCTTGGTATATCTTTTTATCTTTATATCCGTTGGTTCATGGAGGTAAAAACCGGGCTTCAGGACCTGGCCCGCACGCTGAATCTGGATGGAGACCGGGTCATGGCTCCGGAGACCTTCAGCGTGGTATTCACACTTTCTGTGCTGGTGGGACTTATTCTTGTGGGGCTGAGCGTCATTTATCTCTATTACAGAAAGGCCATGTCCCTTTACCGCATGCAGCGCCGTTTTATCCGGAGTTTCACCCATGAGTTAAAAACGCCGGTGGCTTCCATCCGTCTTTATCTGGATACCTTCCTGAAGCATGAGCTGCCAAGGGAAGACAGTCTGCGGTATCTTGGATACATGAAGCTGGATACGGAGCGGCTTTCCGATCAGATTCAGAGAATTTTAAATCTTGCCCGCATTGAGGGCGGCATGAGTCCCCTTGCACTGGAAAATCTGGATCTTGGAGAGAAAATTCTTGCCATCCATAGGGAACATCCCCGTTTTGAAGCCCTTGAACTGCACATTCGTACATCCGAGGAGGGGTTTTTCCACCATGTGGATCCGGACCTCTTTGCCATGCTGGTTACCAATCTTATGGAAAATGCCCTGCGCTACAATGAAAGCGTGCGGCCTTGCATGGAGGTTCGGCTGGAAAAAGTAAAAAAACACACGATTCTGCGTTTTTCAGACAATGGATTTGGATTGGAAAAAAAGGATCTAAAGCGGATTTTCAAGAGATTTTACAGGGTGGATCCCCAGGGGAGGGCCCCTGGAACAGGACTTGGACTGCATCTGGTGGACCATGTGGCGCGCATGCACAAAGGCCGTATCCGGGCGGAAAGCGAGGGGCTGGGTAAGGGCAGCACCTTCATTCTCACCCTGCCCATACGATATGGAGGGAAAAATGAAAAAGCGGATTCTGCTCATCGAGGATGAACCTCACCTGCGTGAGGGGATTCGCCTGAATTTACGGCTGGCGGGGTATGAGGTTCTCTGTGCGGCCTCCGGTGAGGAAGGGCTTGAAAGGTGGGAGCAGCAAGCCGTTGATCTTGTGATTCTGGATCGCATGCTGCCGGACATGGATGGACTCCGTGTGCTGGAAAAAATCCGCAGGGTGGATCCGGATTTGCCCGTGTTGATCCTCTCCGCCAAAGGAGAGGTGGAGGACAGAAAAACCGGACTTCGGCGGGGCTGTGATGATTACATGTCCAAGCCCTTTGATGTGCAGGAGCTGGAGTTGCGCATGGAAGGGCTGCTGCGGCGGGGAAGAACAAAAAAGATCGGGGTTTCCGAGTACCTTTTCGGGGAAAACCGCATTGATTGGGAACGCAGGGTGGCGGTGGTTTCCGGTGAAGAGGTGACTTTGACGGATCAGGAGATGCGTATGCTGCGTTATTTTGCTGAAAATCCCGGAAAACCCGTGAGCCGGGAAGCCATCCTCACAGGGGTTTTGGGGTATGAGCCTTCGGTCACCACGCGAACGGTGGACAATTTTCTTGTGCGGTTTCGTCGGTATTTTGAAAAAAATCCAAGGAAACCGGCATTTTTTAAAAGTATCCGATCCGTGGGTTACCTTTTTGATCCCGCAGGCCAGGAAAAAACGGGAAAAAATGACCGTTGAGTTGTTCAAAAAACTGAAAAACCTCAAAAAACGTCTGAAGATAAGGATTATCGGCTTCTTGGATGAAATCGGGTATGTACGTCCTTAAGTCCTTTTCGGCTGACGTGGGTGTAAATCTGGGTAGTGGCAATATCCGCATGACCCAAAAGGGCCTGCACCACCCTGAGATCCGCGCCGCCTTCCAGAAGGTGGGTGGCAAAGGCGTGACGCAGGCTGTGGGGCGTGATGTGCCGCACAATTCCTGCTCTCAGGGTATGGGTTTTCAGGTTTTTCCAGAAGGCCTGACGGGTAAGGGGTTTACCCGATCCCCCCACAAAAAGATAATCGCTCATCCGGGTTTTCAGGATGCGGGGTCGACCCTCACGGATATAGAGATCAAGACTTTGCCGGGCTTTCATATGAAAGGGCACCGCCCTTTCCCGGCTGCCTTTGCCCCGGACGCGTAAAAATCCAGCATCCATGCGCAGATCCGTTACTTTAAGGCCCATGAGCTCGGAGACCCTGAGCCCTGTGGCATAAAGCAGCTCCAGCATGGCCCTGTCCCGAAGCCCCAGGGCCGTATTCCAGGGCGGTGCTGCCAGCAGGGCCTCCATTTCCTTCACAGAAGGAACATCGGGCAGTTTGCGGCCTGTATGGGGCAGGCGCACCACCCGGGAAGGATCCTTCTCCAGATCCTCGTTCTGGGCAAGAAAGGTGAAAAAGCCCCGGATGCTGACCAGATGCCTGGCCCGGCTCCGGGGAGCCAGGCCTTCTTTTTCCAGGCATACGAGATAGGCCAGAAGATCCATGGGCGCAAGCTCTTCGACCTCAAGGCCCTGGGCGTGAAGATAGGAAAAAAAACGTCCCAGATCTTCGGCATAGGCATTCAGGGTGAGCTCTGCCAGCCCCTTTTCCACAAGAAGGAGCTGAAGATAGGCATCCAGCAGGGGATGAGTTTTGGGTTCCGGTATGGCATCCATGGCGCTCACAGGGGGAGAAAGTCTTCCACTGTGGTGGTATTGAGGATTTCCGGTCCCTCCTCCCGGACCACCACCATGTTTTCAAGGCGGATTCCGCCCCATTCTGGAAGGTAAATCCCCGGTTCCACGGTGACCACCATGCCGCTTTTCAGGGGAATGTCCTGCAGAGGGCCGAGCCGTGGCGCTTCATGGATGGCAAGCCCCACCCCATGCCCCAGGCCGTGGCCGAAAAAGGCACCATACCCTTTTTCTGCGATGTAGTCCCGGGCCAGGGCATCAATTTCCTTGGTGCTGACACCATCCCGGATGGCGGCGATCGCCCGCTGCTGGGCGGTTTTCACCACATCAAAGAGGGGCATGAAACGGGTGTCTGGCTTGCCAAGGAAAAAGGTCCGGGTAATGTCTGAACAGTATCCCTGAAGTTTGATACCCCAGTCAAAAAGAACGGGGGCTTTTTCTGTAAAGAGGTTTTCCGAAGGATGGGCATGGGGTTTGGCGGCATTGACACCCCCTGCCACAATGCTGGGAAAGGAAAGACCTTCTGCGCCCAGATCCCGCAGTTTCTGCTCCAGAAGCCATGCGGCTTTTTTTTCGCTCATGCCCGGAACCAGGTCTGAAAGGAGCATTTGCAGGGCTTTTTCCGTAATACCCAGGGCTTCACGCATGGTACGGATTTCGTTTTCATCCTTGATGACGCGCAGGGATTCCACCAGGTCATGGATGGGCGCTAGCTGAAGGGAAGCTTGCGCCTTACCGAGGAATTCGGTCATGCGCTCATGGTCTTTCACGGAAAGTCTTGCAGGTTCAAAGCCCAGTCTTCGGGCGGAAAGCCGGGAAAGGATTTCCGGCAGTTCTGCGGCAAGTCCTTTTTTGTAACAGTAAACTTCATAATCCGGTGCTTCAACTTCCGCCTGAAAGACAAAACGGGAGTCCGTGGCAAGAAGGAGCTTGTCCTTTGTAATGAAAAGGGCCCCTGCGGATTCGTCATAACCGTTGTCTTCACCCGTAAAACCGCTGAGATAACGTCGATTTTCCTCCACCAGTACCATCATGGCGTCCACGTCAAAGGCGGCCATGCGGCTGCGGAAAGTTTCAATTCGGGAAGAAAAAGAAAGGCTCAAATCATTGTCTCCTTGTGCAAGATGAGATGGGATACAGGCGTTCTCCGTGCTGCAGGCGGGGTGCTTTGCCGAGGTCGGGTCATTTTAAGGGATGTGAGGGGGATTTTCCCAAAAAACCCTGCGCACCATGACCTGCATGAACGTCATAGCCCAGATAAAAAACCGGGGCAATTGCCGGATGCGGTTTTTCTCCTGTTATTGCAAAGCCGCCTGGGATTTTGCATAATGCATGGGGTTTTGCAGCGGAAGCATTTTATTGTCAGGACGATTCAGGTCTGAAGCCTTGGGCGAAGCGGAGAAGGATGTATGCAGGAAGGTCGGGAGAAATGGCAGATTGTGCCCATGGCAGGGATGCGGGATCTTCTCATCTACGAAAATCTCTCCCAGGCCTATGAGGCGGAGTTTTCCTCCCTCACAGGCTGCATGCCTGATCACCTGGGACGCTATGCCCTGCAGACGCCCCTGGATGAGAATCATCCGGGTTTTCTGCTCATGGAAGGGGATATTCCCCTGGGGTTTATGGTGATCTGTCTGGGAGAGATTCAAGATGTCTCCGAGTTTTATATCCTCCCTGTGAGAAGACGGATGGGCTGCGGCTTTTTTCTGGCCAAGGGTGTTTTTTCCCTTTTTCCAGGCAGATGGCAGATCCGTCAGATTCAGGGGGCAGACCATGCGGTTCTGTTCTGGCGAGGGGTTCTTGATCGCCTCATTCCTGGAGGATACGCACAGGCACTGGTGGAAGACCCGTTTTGGGGATTTGTCACCCGTCAGCGCTTCACCCTGCCAACACCTACGCCATGACAGGCCCGAAGCCTTACCGTGCGGGCTTGTTGAAAGGACGTCTGATGATTGAGTCTGTGGTTCCTGGTTGTGACAGCAATGGATTCAGCCGGATGGTGGCGGAGATCGCCGGAATCTATGGCCTTCGGGTCCTGGAGCCGGACCGGATGGATTCTGGGGAAACCGGGCTTCGATCCCCTTGGGGGATGGATACGAGGGGCGATGGTTTTTTGTTTTTTACCGAGGATCCGGATACGGACTTTGCTACGAGACTTCGCAGCCTTGTCCGGGAAAAGGGAGGCCACTGGCTCAGTCTGCCGCCGGATGAGGACGCCGTGCATACCCTTGCGGCCCGTGCCCGGGACTGGATTTATGAGAATGGGATCGTCTGCCTTCAGATTTCCGGGGATGTTCCTCAGGCCCAGAGGATTGTATGCCGGGATGTACTCAAGGCACTTTTTGCCATGTGCCTTCTCCGCACGCGACCTGAGCGTCTTCAGGAAGCGCTGAGAACACGGATTCCGGACGCGGAAAAAAACCCTTATCCGGATATTGCCTCTGTGATCGAGGATCTTGAAGCGCGTCTGCCCCTGAGGGATAAGGTGGCTCTGGCCCGTTTTGATGAAAGCCTTCCCATGCTGGTGGACTCGGCCCTGGCGGTTTATATCATGGGGCATTATCTCTGGCCTCCCAATCCTGAGCTTTTGGCGGACTGTGCGGAAAAAGCAGGGCTTCCCCCTGAGCGCATGGAAGAAAACACAGCCCTTCCCATTTTACTGGAGGCCCTGCTTGTCCAGCTTAAAAAGACCTGCCTGCTGCGGGTGGTGCCAGTCAATGCATGAAGTTCTGGCAGTGGTGGGACGTTCGGGGTTTTGGGATTTATCGAGGCTTTGACGAATGGTTGGCCGAGACAGGCCAATCCAAGAAAGGGAAGGTCTATGGGAAACATTATCGCCTTTGGGGGTGGCAAGGGCGGCAGCGGGAAAAGTTTCATGGTTTCCCTTGTCGGCAGTCTGCTGGCAGCCACAGGCAGGCGTGTGGTTCTCGTGGATCTGGATCTGGGGGCCGCCAATCTGCATTCTTTTTTCGGTATTTCCACATCCAGGCCAGGGATGCAGGATTTTCTTGGGGGCCGTATTCCGAGTCTTGAGGCCTGTGTTCTGGAAACGATCTATCCCCGCCTTTTTCTGATTGCGGCCAAGGGTAGCGCAGGACATGCCGCAGACCTGCCTGCTGCATGGACCCAGCGTATCATCCAGGGGATTCGCAGTCTTTCCCACGAATTTGTCCTTCTTGATCTCGGGGCGGGGTCCAGCAGAAACAATCTGGATTTTTTTCTTGCCGCCTCAAGGGGAGTGATCGTGACCACGCCCGAACCCACAGCGGTGGAGAATGTTTTCCGTTTTGTTCATGCCCTTTTTCTCCGCAGAATCCAGGCCCATGTGGGTGAGTCCCGGCTTCGGGAACTGACGCGGACCTGTCTTAGAACCCAAGCCCCTGTTTCCATACAGCCTGCGGATCTTGTTGCAGCCTTTGCCGCAGAAAATCCGGAGGCTGCTGCAAGGCTTTCCCAGGATCTGGCGGCTCTGCGTTTTTATCTGTTGCTGAATCAGGTGCGTAAAACCCTGGATGCGGAGGTGGCTTCACAGCTTTTATCCTTTTATCCGAAATTTTTTGGTCCGGTTTTTTCCCTGGGCGCTGTGGTCAGTTATGGGGATGGGGTGGGCGAGAGTGTCATGGCGCGGGAACCTTTTTTGTACAAAAACAAGACCCATGCCATCACTCGCCAGACCATGGGGCTTGTGCGTCAGCTTCTGATGCCCTGAAGAAAGGGGCCGTGGGTTCCTGCTTGGGGGATATGGGAATATCTGCCCTGATAATTAAAGTTGACTTTAACTTTAAAGAGACTTAAAAATGAAATCCAAAACCATGTATGCCATATCCGAACTAGCGGCAGAGCTGGAGATCAGTCCTTCCACCATTCGATTTTATGAAGAAAAGGGGCTGATCCAACCCGAACGCAGTGCAGGCAACCAGCGACTCTACTCCCGCAGACACAAGGCAAGACTCAAGCTGATTCTGCGGGGTAAACGTTTCGGGTTTTCCCTTGCGGAGATTGCGGAAATGATCGGCTATGCCGACAGTCCCATGCATGAGGAAACGCAGATCCGTAAAAGTCTTGCCTTTGGCCGGAAAAAACTTGAGGAGATAGCCCGCACCAAAGAAGAGCTGGCCCTCCTTGAAGCGGATATTCTGGCCGTTCAGAAAATTCTCGAAAAACGCTTGCAGTCCCTTGAAAAAGAGGCAGACCCTTCCGGGAAGCCTGTTCCGGAAAACCCGATGCAGACACCGGATTCCTGACCCTTTTCCTTCATCCCAAAAGGAGATCACCATGTATGATTTTTTGCTTTCCCCGGAAGCCCTGGCCTTGAGAACGGAAGTCCGGGAATTTGTGAAAACCGTGCCAAGACAGCTGCTTCTGGATATGGATGCGGACAGGGTGCAGTTTCCCAAAGATTTTCTTGCGGAGGCGGGAAGGCGAAACCTCATGGGCTGCCGTTATCCCAAAGAGTGGGGCGGGCGTGGGCTTGACTGGGTCAGTACGGTCATGGTCATGGAAGAAATCGGAACCCTCGGTTACATCATGGCCTGCACCTTCGGGGTGGGGGCGGAGCTGGTCTGTGACGCCATCATCCGTCATGGAACGGATGCACAGAAGGAAAAATACGTAAAGCCTCTCTTAAAAGGAGAAATTTTTGCGGCGGAATGCCTCACAGAACCGAGAGGCGGTTCGGATTTTTTCGGCACCACCACAAGGGCGGAAGACAGGGGCGATCATTTCATTCTGAATGGCCAGAAGCGTTTCATTGTGGGTGGAGAAGGGGCGGATTATTTTCTCGTATACGCGCGAACGGAGTTTGATCCCAAGGTCAAATCCCACAAGGCGCTGACCTGTTTCATTGTGGATCGAAGTGCCGGGGTGGAGGTGGAGTACCTCTACGGTCTCATGGGATGCCGGGGAGGGGGAGCAGCCCGCATTGTATTCAGGGATGTTGTGGTTCCGAGGGAAAACATTGTGGGAGAACTGCACGGCGGGTATGCGGTGTTCAACACCATGATGATCCCGGAAAGGCTGGGTACTGCGGCCATGACCATTGGTGCGGCCAGACCTGCTCTGGAAGTGGCTACGGGGTATACCACAAGACGCAAGGCCTTTGGCCAGGAAATTGCCCGGTTTCAGGGGGTGAGCTTTCAGGTGGCGGAGGCGGCCATGCTTCTGGATGCCTGCCGGAGTATGGCCTACACCACCAGTCGCGCTGTGGATTCAGGTGTTCCGGAAAATGAAATCCGCAGGCTTGTTTCCGAAAGCAAGAAGTTCATCACCGAATCCTGCCAGAAGGTGGTGCACAACAGCATGCAGGTGATGGGGGGCATCGGGTATACCAATGTCTTTCCCGTGGAGCGGATTTTCAGGGATGTGCGCCTGGCCTCCATCTGGACAGGGTCCAATGAAGTCATGAGCCTCATCATTGCCAGCGAGTGGTACAGAAAATACATGGAGGACAGAGCTTCCGCCACTACCCGGAACTGTGAAGATGATGCAGCGGAAGCTTTTGCTCTGGAAGAAAAAATTTACGAATAACCCGCATGGCGCCATCAACCACAGGGATCTGCCTGCGGTTGATGGCTTTGTAAGTTCAGACCTTGAAGCGGATATTGAGAATATCTCCGTCTTCGACCCGATAGTCCTTGCCGTTCACGTAGAGCTTACCCGCCTTTTTCACTTCGGCTTCGTTTCCTAAAGCCATCAGTTCCGCATATTTAATAACTTCCGCACGGATGAAGCCGCGTTCCAGATCCGAATGGATCACGCCTGCGGCCTTGGGTGCAGGTGCATCTTTACGCACCAGCCACTGCCGGACCTCGTCTTTGCCTACGGTAAAAAAGCTGATGCGGCCCAGGGCCTTCAGGGCCGTACGGGTCAAAAGCCCCAGAGCGGGTTCGAGTATGCCCAGATCCTGAAGAAAGGCGGCCTTTTCCTCGGGGTCTTCAAGCAGGGCGATCTCCGCCTCCATTCCGGCGCAGACCTGGATCACGGGCATATGATCCCGGAGGCTGCGTTCTTCCAGGGCCTGGGGGGTCACGGGGTTGCCGATGGCATCTTCCCCGGTATTGAGTACCAGCAGCATCTCCTTGCGGGTGATGAGGGGATAGCTGCGTACCAGGGCTTCCTCTTCATCGCTCATTTCAAAAAGGCGCAGGGGACTTTCTGCTTCCAGGTGGGCCTGCATGCGCTGAAGGAGGGCAAATTCTTTTTTCTGGTCTTCATCCTTGATTTTTTTCAGGCTGAGTTCAAGGCGCTCCAGACGTTTTTCCACAAAAATCTGGTCGTGAAGAAGAAGCTCTCCACAGATTCTTTCCGCATCCCGCACAGGATTCACGTCTCCGTCCACGTGGAAGATGGCCTCATCCTCAAAGGCACGCACCACAAGACAGATGGCATCCATATCCGCAATGTCCTGAAAAATAAGACCCTTGGCAATGGTCTCTTTTTCAAGCTTGGGCAGGAGGACAAAATCAATGCGTGCAGGCTGCTGTTTTTTGGGTTCATACAGGGCCACCAGACGGTCAAACCGGGGGTCCAGGATATCCGCAGTTCCGGGAAGGGGCTTGGAAAGCTGGGTGCCCTCCTGAATTTTAATGCCCGTCAGTACGGTGAAAAGGGTTTTTTTTCCGCTCTGGGGCAGACCAATGATCCCGACTTTCATGGTTGTTTTTCCTCGCTTCCAAGGCCTTGTCGGCCTTTATATCCTGCCCCTTTGGGCGGTTGATACACATCTGACCTGTCTTTTTGCATAAAAAACGGTGCGGTTCCCGATTTGCGGCATTCGGGGCCTGCACCTTGCTTTGCCTTTCTGTCTTTGGCATAAAATGGCTTCCGCCTCAAGCCCCAGAAAAAAAATGGTTCACCGCAAAGGCAGGTACAAGCCCTTGGATGCGCAAAGGAGTGCTTGGGATTCAGATTTTTTTTAAACTATCTGAAAACGAATCATTGACAGATGCTCAACAAAACTTTAAAAGATAAATCTCAATCAGGTGCATCATGGTTGATGGCGCTTCATGGGCAGCAAGCAATTATGGTAATTGCGTCCATGCTTTCAAATTTTTTATGCACCACTTTAGATACACACGATGTTAAGGAGAAGAAATTGGCTCAAGGTACTGTAAAATGGTTTAACGAGGCGAAAGGTTTTGGTTTTCTTGCAACGGATTCCGGTCAGGATGTGTTTGTTCACTTTTCTGCCATCCAGAGCAGCGGGTTCAAAACCCTTCAGGAAGGTCAGCGGGTTCAGTTTGACATTGTCAGTGGTCAAAAAGGACCGGCAGCTGATAAGGTCGTACCCCTGGGTTAATCCAGACTTTTGAAAAAATTCAAGCGATCATCCCGTGGTTGTAAGACGGGGTGATCGCTTTTTTTGTTTCTGGAAGCTAGTGTCGGCGTTCAGGGCATCCATGTTAAGCTTTGTGACAGATTAAGGCCTGTGTGCCTTGAAAATCCAAGCCCATGACAGGTGAAAAGATTATGCTGAAAATCTATGCGGTGGGCGGAGCCGTCCGGGACAGACTTCTGGGCCGCCCTGTGAAGGACAGGGACTTTGTGGTTTTGAATGCGGATGAAGCGACCTTTCTTAAAACCTTTCCTGCAGCCCGCAGACAGGGGAGGGAGACCCCGGTTTACCGCATCGGTGCGGATGAGTATGTGCTTTCCAAAGCTTCCAGCATTGAAGAGGATCTTGAGGGCAGGGATTTGACCATCAACGCCCTGGCGGAAGATGAAAATGGCACTCTTTTTTCTCATCCCCTTGCCCTTGCAGATCTTGAAGCCGGAATCCTTCGACCCGTTCGCAAAGAAAATTTTCTGCATGACCCCCTTCGGGTCATGCGGGCCGGACGGTTTGCGGCCTTTTTTCCGGAATTTGAGCCTGCCCTTGAATTGAAGGAAGCCATGACCCAGGCAGCCGCTTTTCTGCATCGTCCTGCGCCGGAACGGGTGGCAAAGGAAGTACTCTGCGCCCTTGGGGGCTGCAAACCCTCACGTTTTTTCAGACTTCTTGCCCAAACCCAGTGCCTTGATCCTTGGTTTCCTGAGATGAAAAAAGCCATCGAAGTACCCGCAGGCCCCTTTCCTTATCATACAGGCTCCCTTTTTGAGCACCTCATGGCTGTTGTGGACACCCTGCACGGCAAAGCCCTTTTAGGCTGGATGGGGCTTTGCCATGATCTGGGCAAGCTTGCAACCTCGCCTGAAAAATGGCCTTCCCACCATGGACATGACAGGGCAGGGGAGGTGTTTGCGCGGGAGTTTGCCCGGAGATTGCGGCTTTCCAGCCGCTTTACGGAAGCCGGAGTGCTGGCTGCCCGGCATCATATGCATGCCGGAATATATGACAGGTTGAGGCCGGGAACCCGGGTGGATCTGCTTTGTGCCCTTTTGCGTGCCGATCTTGTGGAATCCCTTTTTCGTCTGGTCCGGGCGGATCACGGGGAAGATTTTCTGCCCATGGCCCTGGAAGACCTGCAGTGTATTCTTTCTGTGCATCTTCCTGAAGATCATGGCCTCACAGGCAAGGCCGCAGGAGTTCGCCTGCGGGATCTGCGTTCTCAGGCCCTTAGTCGGAAGGTGCAGGTGAAAAATTCAAACGCTCTCAGAGTGTTCTCGCCTGCTGCACAAGGGCAGCGGCAATGCCCCACATGATCAGGCAGACCCCAGCATCCAGAATCCGCCAGGCCGAAGCCTTTTTAAACCAGGGAGCCATGAAGCGGGCGCCAAGGGTGAGGGAAAAAAACCAGAGCGTGGAGGCGCAGACCGCACCCAGCCAGAATCCAAAGCGTTCCGTTCCCGCGTAAGGGGCAGAGAGCCCTCCCATCAGCACAATGGTGTCCATATAAGTGTGGGGGTTCAGGAAGGTTACACCCAGGGTGGCGAGAATGAGGGAAGGGGTTTTGATGGTGACCTCTTCCCTTTGTATTTCAAGGCTTGCCCCTCCACGGATGGAGGATTGGAGGGCGCGGAAACCGTACAAAATGAGAAAAAGGGCACCTCCCCAGGTAGCCCAGCGAATAAAATCCGGCCTGGATACAAGGATGCTCCCCAAACCTGCCACGCCGATGCCAATGAGCAGGCTGTCACAAAGAATGCAAATGAGGGCGATGAGCAGCGGTTTGTTGTTGCGGATGCCCTGGGTCAGGATAAACGCATTCTGGGCGCCAATGGCAATGATCAAACCGAGACAGACAGAAAATCCATACAATGCAGGGGTCAGCATGGCCGTGTTCCTTGAAATCCGGGTTGCGTTTTATTCGGGAGCAAAATAAGACGGAAAAAATTAAAAGTAAAATTCATTATTTTTATAATTTATAAAAATTGCTTATATGTTTTTGGAAAGCGAGGCGGAAAAAAGCTGGAATCAGAAACAAAACCCATACCCAAGAACGCACGGGGGAAGGTGCCATGCTGGATTATAAACTCCTTGAAGCTCTGGCCAGGGTGCTGGAGGAGGGAGGATTTGAGCGGGCGGCTCAGGCGCTTTGTATCACCCAGTCCGCCGTATCCCAGAGAATCAAACTTCTCGAAAGCCAGGTGGGGCAGGTGCTGCTGGTGCGGAGCACCCCGCCCAGGGCCACGGTGGCGGGGCTGGGGCTTTTGAAGCATTACCGCCAGGTTGCCTGCCTGGAGGCAGACTTAGAAAGCGCCCTCCTGCCCCAGGGACCGGAGGGATTCAGGACGCTCAAAGTGGGACTCAATGCGGACAGCCTCATCACCTGGTTTCCTGGGGCTGTGAAAAATTTCCTTCTTTCCGGAAAAGTGCTCCTGGATCTTTTCACCGATGACCAGGATGTGACCCACCGTCTGCTCCAGGATGGGGAGGTGATGGGCTGTATCACAAGCCGGGATAAAGGTTTGCAGGGCTGTCGCATCCATCCACTGGGCAGCATGCGGTACCGTATGCTGGCCTCGCCTGCTTATATGAAACGCTGGCTGCCCCAGGGGGTGTCCGGCTTGAAAGATTTCGGGGGGCCTGTTCTGATCTTCAATCGCAAGGATCGTTTGCAGGATCGTTTTTTCAGTGCCGTACTGGGATTTTTCCCCAGCCCGCCACTGCATTATGTGCCTTCTGCCACAAGTTTTCAGACCTTTGCCCTTCTCGGGTTGGGCTGCGGCATGATTCCCGATCTCCAGAGCCGGGATCTGCGTTGTTCAGGAGCCTTGGTGGAGGTGGTACCGGATATGCCCATGGATGTACCCCTGTACTGGCATTGCTGGGATCTGGATTCCGCACTCCTGACGACATTCACGGACATGCTGGTCAGGGAAGCCGGAAAGTGTCTTTTGTGAGGATCTGTCCATGACAACCCGAGCCAAGGACCGTGGCCGATGGAGGAGAATGCACTGAAAGAAGGCAAGGACGGGATGAAAACCTGGGCAACCCCAGAGGCTGCCCTTTAGAAAAAAGCCTTTCCATCTGCGGAAACGGGCATGAAAAAAACAGAGACCGGGATGCAGGCCTCTGTTACGGAGAAGATGTTGTTTTTATCGGCCTTGCTTGCAGGCTGCCTTGAAATCCCGCGTCATCTCCCCAAGGAGGGCCGGGATTTTTTCTTTGTCCGCCGTCTCCCCGATTACCCGGACAAAGGCGGAGCCAATGACAATGCCATCACTTTCAGGAGCTAAAGCCTTCACCTGGGAGGCCTCGCTGATGCCAAAGCCAAGGGCCACGGGAACAGGGCTCAAGGCCCGCACCCTCCGGGCCAGGGCACCCGCCTTTTCAGGATCAAGGCCGCCGGAGCCGGTGACACCGGTCATGGACACAAGATAGACAAAACCTTTGGCGTTTTTGCAGATTTCCCGCATCCTTTCTTCCGGTGTGGTGGGGGCCACAAGGGGAATGGCAACAAGCCCCGAAGCCTCAAGAAAGGGAAGAAGCTCCCGGGATTCCTCAAGGGGCATGTCCACCACCAGCACTCCGTCGGCCCCGGCTTCTGCGGCATCCTTACAGAATTTCTCCGGGCCATGGGCCAGAATGGGGTTTAAGTAGGAAAAAAGCACGATGGGCGTTGGGTGGCGTTCCCGGATCTCTTTTACCATCTTCAGGGCGGCCCTGACGTGCATCCCGGCCTTGAGGGCCCTTTGGGAGGCAAGCTGGATGGCGGGCCCGTCCGCCGTGGGATCGGAAAAGGGAATCCCCAGTTCCAGAAGATCCAGGCCCGCATCCAGCATGGAGAAGATAAGGGCGCGGCTGGTGTCGATGTCCGGATCGCCTGCGGAGACAAAGCCGATGAGTGCGGCCTCATTCCGGGCCTTGCACTGCTCAAACATGGCGCGTATGCGGTTCATGGCGTTTTTTCCTTATGCATTGAGAAGAAGTTTGGGATCAATGCGTTCAAATTCCGGATGGCCCGTGGCATTGGCCATGTCCTTGTCGCCTCTTCCGGAAAGGTTCACGAGAATGCACTGGCTTGCCGGACGCTTCCGGGCTTCGAGGATGGCGGCGGCCAGGGCATGGCTGGATTCCAGGGCCGGAAGGATGCCTTCCGTCAGGGTGAGGAGCTTGAAGGCAGAAAGGGCTTCTCTATCCGTGATGGCGGTGTAGCGCACCCGCCCGCAGTTCTTGAAGAGGGAGTGTTCCGGCCCCACACCGGGATAGTCAAGCCCTGCGGACACACTGTGGGCCTCCAGAATCTGGCCGTCCTCATCCTGAAGCACGTAGGACTTGGAACCATGGAGAACGCCGATGCTGCCCTTCAGAAGGGTGGCCGCATGGCGGCCTTCAAGGCCCTCGCCTGCGGCTTCCACGCCCAGCATTTCCACTTTCGTATCGAGAAAGGGAAAGAAGAGTCCCATGGCGTTGGAGCCGCCGCCCACTGCGGCCACAAGAAGATCCGGGAGGGCTCCCGTTTTCCGGAGAAACTGCTCTTTGGCTTCTTCGCCGATCACCTTCTGAAATTCCCGCACCATGAGGGGATAGGGATGGGGGCCAGCCACGGAACCGATCACATAGAAGGTGTCTTCCACACAGGCCGTCCAGTGACGGAGGGCCGCGTTCATGGCGTCTTTCAGGGTGGCGGTTCCTTCGTCAACGGAAACCACCTCCGCACCGAGAAGCTTCATGCGGGCCACGTTGGGAGCCTGACGGCGGATGTCTTCCTTTCCCATGAAAACCGTGCAGGCCATGCCGAACCGGGCGGCGGAGGTGGCCGTGGCAACACCGTGCTGACCGGCTCCGGTTTCCGCGATCACCCGGCGTTTTCCCATGCGGTGGGCCAGCAGCACCTGCCCCAGGGTGTTGTTGATCTTGTGGGCTCCGGTGTGGGTGAGGTCTTCCCGCTTGAGAAAGATCCGTGCGCCGCCCGCCATGTCCGAAAGGCGGTCTGCGGGGTAGAGGGCCGTGGGACGGCCTGCGTAATCCTGAAGAAGGCTGAGAAGTTCCCGCTGAAAATCGCTATCCCTGCGGACGGCTTCAAAGGCTTTTTCCAGCTCCAGCAGGGCGGGCATGAGGGTTTCGCCCACATAACGGCCCCCAAAGGGCCCAAAATGGCCCTCTGGATCGGGAAGGGCGGTGAAATCCGGGTAAGCTGTCATGGTTTTATCCTTATGAATGAAAGGGTTTCCTGTGAATCGGATAGCTGATTTCAGATTTCAAGGCTGCGGACGGCTTCCACAAAGGCCCTGATTTTTTCATGATCCTTGATGCCAGGGGCGGATTCCACCCCGGAGCTGACATCCACCCCAAAGGGGCCTGCGGCCATGAGGGCCTCCCTGACGTTCAAGGGGCTGAGTCCGCCCGCAAGCAGGGCCGGATATTTCTGGCAGAAATCCCTTGCCGCAGACCAGTCCCAGGTTTTGGCATTACCGCCGGGCATGACACCTGAGGACGCTTCCACAAGAAAGCGGTCTGCGGGATAGCGGGAGGCGGAGGCTGTGGAAGGCTCCTGATGCAGATACAGCCCCTTGATGAGAAAAAAGCCTTCTTCCATGAGGCGTGCCGCAAGTTCGGGGCTTTCTCTGCCGTGAAGCTGGATGGCCCGGCATCCGGCTTCTTTTGCGGTGCGGATGGCCGTTTCCGCATCCGGGTTCACCATCACGGCCACGGTGAGGATGTCCGGGGAAACCGCATCCGTGATGCGTTTTGCCGTCTTCACATCAAGATGCCTCGGGCTTTTCGGGAAAAAGACGCAGCCGATGGCATCCACGCGAAGTGCTGAGCAGAAACGGGCCGTGTCCGGACGGGTGAGACCGCAGATCTTGATGAAGCTCATGGGAGACCCCCGCTTTCCACCATGGCCTTCAGGTCTTTTTCCGGATCAGGGCTGCACACAAGGCTTTCGCCCACAAGAAAGCTGTGCACCCCAAGGTGTCTGGAGGCGGCGATGTCCTCAGGCCCCCGGATGCCGGAAAGGGCCACGGGAATCACCCCCTGGGGCAGGAGGGAAGCCATGCGGGGGGCAAGGCGGATGTCCGTTTCAAAGGTGGCAAGGTCTCTGTTGTTGATGCCCACAAACCGGGCTCCGGCATCGAGGGTCTGGGAAATTTCCTCTTCCCCGTGGATTTCGTGCAGCACCTGAAGGCTGAGATCGGAAGCCAGAGCCGCCAGCTCTTTGTGAAGCTGCCGGTCGAGAATCCTTGCGATGAGAAGGATGGCATCTGCCCCCATGACGGCTGACTCCAGCACCTGATAGGGGTGAAAGATGAAATCCTTTCTCAGTACGGGAAGAAGGGTTGCCGCCCGTGCGGCCTCCATGTCTTCAAGGCTGCCTCCGAAAAAATCGGGCTCCGTGAGAACGGAAAGGGCCGAAGCCCCGCCCTTTTCATAGGCTTTTGCAAAAGATGCAGGATCAAGATCCGGATTCAGGTCTCCCTTGGAAGGAGATCTGCGCTTGATTTCCGCAATAAGGGCCGCGGGTTTTTGGGCGTTCTGGTGCAGACCAGCTCCGAAATTCCGGAGGAGGGGCCTTTGGGAAAGCATGCCAAAGAGAAGGGCTTCAGACCGCTTTTTTTGTGCGTCCTCAATGCGAAGTTTTCGTTTTTCAACGATCTTTTTCAGGATGGATGTCATGGTATCGGCCATGGGCGGACTCCTTGGGAGAATTAGGACAGAAGGATAACAAAAAAGGGCTGCGGTATTCCCGCAGCCCCATCTGTAAACCGGATTCTTATCCATGGCTGCGGGTGTGTGTCGGACACCCATCAGCCTGAAGAAAAGCCTATGCCGTGGTATGCCCGGAAGAGAAGGGCCACCACCAGAGAAAGTTGTGCATTTTTTGTGTGCCGAGGCTTTTCATGTTCTTTCCTTTTGAATCTTTATGTTTCTGTTGATAGAAACATTTGGGATATAAACATGCGTTCTTTCTCTTGTCAAGGATCATTTTTTTATGGTGAGATTCAGTCTCCTGTTTTTCTCTCCTTGGGTGAGAATATTCTTTATGGAACCCTCACCCAAGGGGCAGGCACAGGGGCCTGCCCCTACAAAACAGAGGCTGCACAATTCATTCGCAGGTGCAGATTGTGTCTGCCCTACCTGCTCCTTTATGACGTAGAGGCCGGTCGTGAGTATTGTCGTTAAGGACTTTAAGGTCTTTAAGGAAAGTGAGGGAAAAAGAGCATTGGGACACCCTCAAAACTATATTTTTGCAACTCAACAGGCTTGATAAAATCAGATTCAAGAATCGCTGCGGCAAGCCAGGTTCCTGAGGATTGGGCAGGCATGCACAGGAGGGTTTTATTCCCCTTTTTCACCCTTCCCAACCAGCTTTCCAGCATATTTTCAAGCTGCTCCACGGTGCTGAGAACAGGGGGGGCAGGGCTGATTGCAGGGAAGGGGATGCCATACCATCTGCCGTGCCAGATCCATAACCTCTGGTCCGCAATCTGCATAACGAAATGTCGCCACATCCACATCCAGATGAATGATGACCAGGTCAAAGAGGGAAAGGGTGGGATCATCGTCCAGGGTTTCCGTATGGCGGAGACGGGTGTCATGGCACCACTTCAGCACACCACCCCAGCCTCCTCCAAAGGAGGGGCGTGTCGGTTCCGGCGGAATCAGGGTCAGGATGAAGGGACGGGATTTTTCCAGTACGGCACCAAGGGCCGCTTCAATGATTTCCTTATCCGTTGGCCCTTCCGCAACAAGGGCGATGTGCAGTTCAGACATTGGGGACGGCTCCCAGATGCCCCATGAGCCAGAGCCGTGAAAGGGGATACTGGGCATGGAGTGCCTGAAGTCTGGAATCGGGCAGGATACGACGAACCCGTGTCAGACCATGACTTGTGCGCTCAACGGCAAAGAGCCGGGTTTCCGGGTCATCCAGATCCAGGCCATCCAGCACCGCAGGATTGTGCACCGTGAACAGAAGCTGTCGATCCGGCCCGCTGTGATGAAGCCAGCCCGAAAGACGTGCGGTCATCCGCGCCAGAAGCCTGGGATTGAGGGCCTGATCCAGGTTATCGATGGCAAAAATGGCCGGAGCCTGGGGCAGCAGGCAGAGGATAGCGGAAAAAAGAATATATAAAGCCCCTTCACTTGCATCGTAGGCTGTAAGTTCGTTGCGGGAGCGGTTCATGAAGCGGTCGGTGAATTTCAGCATCAGCCGGGTTCTGGGAACCTTGGAAGACACAAGGGAAGCCCCATGGCTGGTGGTCTGCACATCGTCCACCCAGTCGATCAGTTCCAGCACCTGATCCAGCATGGCAAGGCCTTCCTCCCCCCCTGACTCCAGATGCCTGCGCAGCAGGGCAAAACCCTCGGCCAGTTGCCCCCCGTTGAGTCCTGCGGGTTGGCGGGACTGCATGTCCGGAACAATGCCCCGCAGGGTGGGGGTATTGGGACAATAGATGGCATAGGATTGTAATTTTCCCATGAGGCGGGCCGCCGCATTGTCCGGATTCAGATCCACCTGCTTCAGGGCTGCAAGGCCAGCTTTAGGGTTCAGATTCTTTTTGTTGCGGACACCATCAGAAACAATTTCTTCGCGCCCGTCCGTCAGTTTTTCGGTTTTAAAAGACCAGACCGGTTCCGGGGATTCCAGGGGGTTCAGCAGGGAAACCCGGTAGCCTCCCCCTGTTCACCCTCCAGCCCAAGCCCGATGTGGCCAGGCGTTCTTTCCGAGGCAAAGGAGCTTTTATACAGCCGGGGCAGACCCGGACGCACCCCACGGCGCAAGAGACTTTCATCATCCACCACCCCGTTTGCTGCGGCACCGAGAAGGCCCATGGCCTCCAGTACATTGCTTTTGCCAACACCATTGGCACCGATGAAACAGGTGACCCGGCCGAGTTCAATGCGCTCCTCATGGATGGATTTAAAGCCCTGAATACTGAGGAATCTCAACATGCTCCTGGGGAGCCGGGACAGGGGTCTCTCTTTCATTTGCTAGTCTCCTCTTTCCGTTCACCATGGAGCAACCCTGTTTTTCCGGTCAGCAGTTCCTGCATCATGGCCTGTTTCATGTCCCTGTCAGCTCCTGTTTTTCAGGGTAGTGGGTTTTTGCCACCCCCATTGCAGGAAGGCGAAGGTTTCAATGCCTGTGTGTAAGGAGGGGGAAACGGGCTGGAAAAGCGAAAAAAGGCTTTTCCGAATCGAAATTTTCGAGGGTATTCAGGACAGGCAAGCGTGTCAAATGTTTTTCTGATAGTCACCTTATTTCAGTTATCCTTCCTGCGCTGGAGCATGGGAACGATAACTGAAGTACGGTGCTGATCAGAAAAAAAGGCCCCGCTTTCTGGCGGGGCAGGGGAAGGACAGGAGACGGTTTTTTTGAATATCAGCGACCCTTTGCCGCTTCCTGTGTGAAGCGGATGAGCGCTTCAAGCTTTGCCATGGCAGCACCGGAATCAATGGCTTCTCCGGCAAGCCTGATACCTTCCTTGATATCTTCGGCCTTTTCACAGGCCACCAGGGCGGCAGCGCTGTTAATGAGGACAATGTTGCGTTTTGCCCCCTTTTCACCGGAAAGGATGGCGCGGGTGATGGCCGCATTTCTTTCCGCGTCCCCGCCTTTTAAGTCTTCGGGATCTGCGGGTTCCCCAAAAAAGATTTCCGGATACAGATCATAGGTTTTCAGCCTTGCGTCCGCCACTTCCGTCACCCGTGTGGCCGCACAGACGGAAATCTCATCGAGTCCGTCATGACCATGCACCACAAAGGCCCTGCGGGTTCCGAGATCCAGCAGGGCCTGGCCCATGCTTTCCGTGAGATCGGGCTTGAACACGCCGATCACCTGACAGGCGGCTCCTGCGGGGTTGGCCATGGGGCCGATGGCGTTGAACAGGGTGCGGATGCCCAAGGCTTTTCGTGCAGGCCCTGCGTGGCGTACGGCGGCGTGGAAGTTTGGGGCAAAGAGAAAGCCGATCTCAATCTCGAAAAGGGCTTCCTCCACCGCTTCTGCGGGGATGTCGAGCCGCACGCCCAGGGTTTCCAGCACATCGGCGCTGCCGCATTTGCTGGAAACCGAGCGGTTGCCGTGCTTGGCCACCACAGCCCCGCAGCCCGCCACCACAAAGGCCGCTGTGGTGGAGATGTTGAAGGTGTCCGCGCCGTCGCCCCCGGTGCCGCAGGTATCCACGGTGAGGGTGGCAGGGGTCTGGATGCGCCGCATGTTCCGCCGCAGCACCCTGGCCGCTCCCGCAAGTTCGCTGGCGCTTTCTCCCTTCACCGCAAGGGCTGCCAGAAATCCCGCAACCGTGGCGGGATCGGTTTCACCGGTGAAGATGGCGTCCAGGGCCTCGCCGCATTCCCTTTCCGTAAGGTCTTCGTGGCGGATGAGTTTTTCAAGAAGGCTTTTAAACAGCATGGTTCACTCCTTTTCTCCGGCTATGGCCTGATCCAGAAAATTGCGCAGCAGGCGTTTGCCCATGGGCGTCATGATGGATTCGGGATGAAACTGTATCCCTTCGGTGGGGTGTTCCCGATGACGAAGCCCCATGATTTCCCCGTCTTCGGAGCGGGCCGTCACGTCAAGGCAGGAAGGAAGGCTTTCCTCCCGGACAGCAAGGGAATGGTAGCGCATGGCTTTGAAGGGGCGGGTGATGCCCGTAAAAAGGCCTTTTCCGTTTGCGCTGACATCGGAAACCTTGCCGTGCATGAGCCGTTTGGCATGAACCACCTCGGCACCAAAGACCCGTGCGATGCTCTGATGGCCAAGGCAGACACCCAAAATGGGCAGAGTTCCGGAAAAGCGGCGGATCATCTCCATGGAGACACCGGCCTCGTCCGGCCGTCCGGGGCCAGGGGAAATCACCATGGCCTGAATGTTTAAGTCGGCCACCTCATCGGGACGGATGCGGTTGTTGCGGAAGGTGAGCACCTCGGCTCCCAGCTCCTCCAGATACTGCACCAGGTTGAAGGTGAAGGAATCGAAATTATCAATCATGAGAATGCGGGATCTTTGCATGGTTTTTTCCTCTTTACGCCTCATTCAGGCGGATCAGCGGGTCTGGGGGCCCGCCAGCATGGCAAGGGCCGTCTGAAGGGCCTTGGCCTTGTTCAGGGTTTCCTGTCTTTCCGTTTCCGGGTCTGAATCCGCCACAATCCCGGCACCGGCCCGGATGCAGAGCCGTTCCCCTCGGATGGTGGCCGTGCGGATGACAATGGCCAGATCCATGTTGCCGCTGAAGCTGAAATACCCCACAGCGCCACCATAGGCATCCCTTGGCTGGTCTTCATTTTCCGCGATGATTTCCATGGCCCGGATCTTGGGCGCACCGGAAAGGGTGCCTGCGGGGAAGGTGGCGGCCACAAGATCAAGGGCATCCACGCCGGGCTTCATCTGGGCGGTGATGTTGGACACCAGATGCATGACGTGGGAGTAACGCTCCACCATCATGAGGTCGGTCACCTGAACAGAACCGGTACGGGCAATGCGGCCAAGATCGTTGCGACCGAGATCCACCAGCATAAGGTGTTCCGCCTTTTCCTTTTCATCCTTTAAAAGATCATCCGCAAAGCGCCGGTCTTCCGCAGGGTTTGCGCCCCTGGGCCGGGTGCCTGCGATGGGCCTTAAGGTGGCAAGGCCGTCTTCAAGGCGCACCATGGTTTCCGGAGAAGAGCCCACCAGGGTCTGGCCTCCTGCACGGAGGAAAAAGAGGTAGGGCGAGGGGTTGGTGTAGCGGACAGCCCGGTACAGGGCCACGGGATCATCGGGGGCCGGGCCTTCAAAGCTCTGGGAAATCACGGCCTGGATGATGTCGCCCTCCAGAATGTGTTCTTTCACCTTTTTCACCCGGTCGCGGAAAACTTCCGGGGAGGTCATGGGCTCAAGAACCGGGGCCGGGCCCTGGAAGATCCGCTCTTCGGGTGCGGGTTTTCGGACCGTTTCAAGGAGGGCCTCCAGCCGGGCTTCCGCTGTGCTGTAGGCGCTCTCGGCACTGGCTCCGTCTTCAAGAAAGGCAAGACAGATGCAGGTTAGGGTATGGCGGTGGTTGTCAAAGACCATGAGGGTGTCGGGAATGAGAAAGACACCTAAGGGCCTTGAGGCGGGAAGGCTGTGGGGAATGGCCTCAAAGCAGCTCACCGCCTCATAGGCAAGATAGCCCACCAGCCCGCCGGGAAAGGGGGGAAGATCCGCAAGCTCGGCCAGCCTGTAGCGGGAAAGAATCTCGCGCAGGGCAGGGGTGAAATCGCCATCATGGGGGAGGATTTCCGTGGCCCCGGGCCCGCGTTTTTCCACCCGGTCCGTGTAAATCCGGATTTCGGAGCGAAAGCTTGTGCCAAGGAAGCTGTACCGCGCCCAGCGCTCGCCGCCTTCCACGGATTCAAAGAGAAAGATGGGATCCTGGGAATTGTGGAAACGCCTCAGCATGGAAACGGGCGTTTCACTGTCCGCAAGGATGCGGGCGCAGAGGGGAATGACGTTGCAGCCCTCTCTGGCTTTTTCCTGAAACAGGTTTTTTGCGGGGAAGCGGTCAAGCAGCATGGAATTTCCTCATATTTTTAAGTGTTTGAAGAATGTATATTCAGATTCTTTTTTCTTTTTTTGTTTTTAAGGCACAAAAAAAGGGCTGCGGTATTCCCGCAAGCCCCTTTTTTTTGGATTCTTATGCATGATCCATGGCCTTGCGGGTGTGTGTTCAGACACCCACGGGCCGAATGTGAAAAGCCTATGCCGTGGTGTGCCCGGAAGAGAGGGGCCACCACCAGAGAAGAGATGAAGTTTTTGGTGCAGGAATGCTTTTCATGGTTTTTCCTTATGTGTTATTGTTTCTTTCAATAGAAACATGGCGGATATAAACACGCGGATCTCAGTTTGTCAATGATCTTTTTCATGCCTTGGTTCAGGCCTTGATCCCACCATAAAAGCCGACCTCAGGGTGGATCTGAGGTCCGACATTTCAGGGCCCGACGCTTTGAAAGGCGAAAAGATCTTGATAGATGGATGGATCAGGGCTTATAAAATGGCATTTATCATTATGAACTCCCGAAAACATGGAAAGCTCAGGATGGAATTCCAGCGTCTTCGTTGTGTCCATGGCAAGGGAGATTTCTGCTGAACGCGACTGTGATGGATTTTTTGGGGGTGAAAAATGAAAAAGAACGTGAACACAGCAGTTCCCAATTCCGGGTCTGCCTCCGGGAAACGGAAGAAGAAGGGATATGGACTTTTTTTTCTGATGATACTCGCTTTCCTCATGCTCCTTCCTTCCTGCAGCAGCAGTGGTGCCAAGTCTGCGGATCCGGAGATCGGGGTTTCCCTGCGCACCCATGAAAAGGACGGTGAAGTCACCATTGCCATTGCAAAGGAAGCCCTGAACCGGGAGTTTCTCTTTCAGGGGAACCGGGTGATTCTGGATCAGGCGGGATATTTCACGGGTCTGAAAAGCCGTATCGTGACCTTTCAGCGCAAGGGTTCAAGTCTTTTTCTGCTGGAGTCTCCCAAGGGGCACACCGTGACACCGGATACGCCTTTTGCCCTGATTCTTGCGGAATTTCCCATTCTCAAGGACGAAGAAGGCTGGATCACCTTTGATTTCAATGCGGGCATGTCGAAAATTTTCATGACCGAGGAGATGTATGCTTCGGATTCCGATGGGGAGAATTATAAGTCTTCCTTTAAAACCGCTTTGGTGCGTCACTGTTTTCTTAAAGGTGCGGATGTAAGGCGTCAGAACCGTCTGGCCGTACACCAGGCTGCTCAGGTGGAAAATGAGGCTGAGGTGATTCATGCGGAGCTGCACTACTACATCTCTCCTTATCAGCCGGACCCGACTTTTGAACCCACGCCCTCGCCTGGGTTCAGTCATGCAGGGTATTTTGAGGTAATGCCCCAGTTGAAGCCTGGGGGAGGGACGGAAGTCTTTGCCATGAAGTGGAACATCCACAGGGCTCCCATCACCTACTCCATGTCTGCCAACACGCCGGAAGAATTCCGTGAGGCTGTCCGAAACGGAGTCTTGTACTGGAATGCAGCCCTGGGACAGGATATTTTTACCGTGGACGTGGCTCCGGAAGGTGTCAGCGCTCCGGATATGGACCGGAACATCATCCAGTGGCTGGATTTTGATACGGCGGGCTCTGCCTATGCAGACATACAGGCGGATCCGAGAACGGGCGAGATTCTCCACAGCCAGATTTTTTTGAGCAGCATGTGGTCCGTGAAAAGCCGCAAGGACGCCTGGCGTTTTGTCCATCAGCAAGCCCAGGCCAAGGGCAGGGCCACCCACAGGGATGTCGCCCTTGCCAATTTCCACAGCCCCCATGTCTGCATCATTAAATCCGAGGACAGAATGGTGACGGCCATCGCCCGTCTTCTGGCATCCGATGCCACGGATGAGATGTTTCTTCGGGCCGCCCAGGCGGAAATCCAGGAGACCGTCACCCACGAGGTGGGCCATACCCTGGGCCTGCGCCACAATTTCGCAGGCAATCTCAACGCGGATTTAAAGGGCTACAGGCGGGAAGCGCTGTACCAGCTTTTTCTGGATCAGGGGGTCTACCTGCCCGTCATCCCCACCAGCAGCATCATGGATTACAACCTGCATTACGAATCCGCCCTGAACACCCGACGCTACCATGAGGAAAAGAAAGCCCTGCCCCATGACATCAGCACCATGCGCCATCTGTACCTGGGAGAGCCTCTGGAGAAACATATCCCCTTCTGCACGGATACGGACACGGAGGATCTGATCGACTGCCTCCGTTTTGCCTATGGCAGCTCTCCCATCGAATACGTCTCTTCGGAACTCCACAACAGGCTGGATCCCCAGAAATTACCCATGCAGATTTACCTGAATATGGTGCTTGAAATTCTGGATGGAACGGCGGTCAGCGACATTTACCTTTCCCCGGAAGAAATGGCTGAATCCCTTCTTGGGGGAAAACATCTGCTTTTGATGCCTTTTACGGAAAAGGGGCTGTATGTCCGTCCTTTGAAAACACGGTACCCGGATCTGAAAAAAGTGGATGCAGAACAGATGCGGCGGGATGTGATGCCCGTTGTGGAAGAAGATCTGAAACGCTGGCTTCGGGATAATCCCTATGGATGGAATACCCTGACCGATATGTTCAGGGTGGTGGACCCTACCTGGGAAGCCCAATGGAAAACGAACTTTAACCTCATTGTGAACGATCCCGCCTTTTACAATATCACCTCCCATGACGGAAAAATCCTGGAACTCAGTGCTGAGGAGCGCGGTCTTCTGCGTGACAAGGCCGCTGCTTTTTTTGAAAGGCTCATTCCGGCGCTTGTCAGAGCAGACATTGAAATTATTTCCGACCTTCCGCCCATCGATCTTGTGGACGGTGAGGCCGGTGATGCGCTGCTGAAAGCCTTTTCCAAGACCAGTGGCACCTATCTCATGGATCGCACGGGGGTTGTCCTGGATGCCACCATTCAGAACCAGGACCTCTTTCTGCCCCTTTTCCGGTATAACTGGCAGCTTCGCTCAGACGCCAGGAACCTGTTCAAGGACAGGGCCGTATCCTCGGCGCTGTGGTGGGGCAGGCGGGAAGCAGCAGACATTCATGAGGAACTGCTGGATATCCTGGATGATGCCGTGGTTCCAACGGGAGTGAAGTTTCTTGATGGATCCCTTTTCAACGATTTTCAGAAATCCACGAACCCCGTTTTCCAGTGGTATTTGGAAAACCATCGCCTGGCGGACAACGATTGATTGAATGCAGAATCAGAGCATCAGGGCAGCTTTTCCTGTCCTGATGCTTCCCCCTTCCTGGCCATGGTTCGTTCTCATGACAGAAGTGGCACGCTGGGCCTGCAGGAAAGCCCTCCTCACCTGGAACATCCGCCTTGTCTTTCAGGGGGAAACAGACTTCATCATAAATCTCAGCCCTTGAGCCCTGCTTCCAGCAGGATTCTTGCCCCTTCTCCTCCCCGTATAAAAGCCGTTTCAAGGTCCCAGTCCCCTTGTTTTCGGCTTCCCACGGGATTGCTGACGCTCCGCAGCGCCAGAATGGGAACCCCGTACAAGGCTGCGGTGTGAAAGGCGGCAGCCCCTTCCATGTTTTCAAGAATGCCGCTGGTTTCCCTTGCAATGGCAAAGGCTGTTTTTTTCTTCGTGGTCACAGTACTCACCGTGACAAAGGGGCCGCAGACAGGAGGGCGGGGGATTTTTTCCTGAAAAAGGTCCATGGCCTTTTGGAGGAGATTTTTTTCTGCAAGATAGCGGCCTGGCCTTAAGGGGGTGTTTTCAAGAAGGGAAAAGGGCAGGGGAAAAGGGTATACGGAGGCAGATTCCAGGCCCGTATGCAGGTCCAGCTCTTCGGTCGCCAGGGCAAGGTCGCCCATGGCAAGGCCGCTTCCCGGATACATACCGCCACAGCCCACCTGCAGAACCCAGTCCGGACGGACTGTGGCAAGCACCACGGCCAGACGCGCCGCCGTGTTAGAGACTCCGGCCCCGGAAGTGAGAACCCAGACGACATTTTTTCCCAGAAGTCCCCGCACAAGGGAAAGGCCTGAAACCTGAAATCGTTCCCGATTGTGAAGAAAGGCTTCCACGGGACGCGCTTCCTGGGGAACGGCGGTAAGAACAAGAACAGGTTTCATGCCCTTTCTTCTCCACTGGCCATTCCCCGCTTCAGGATATCCATAAAACCATGGATGCGTTCTTCAGGTCTCGTATTTTCCAGGAAACCGCCCCCAAGATAGGGAAGAACCGAGGCGAGAAGGAAACGATCCATGAGGGCTTCGAGAAGAAAGAGGGTTTCAGCTTCAGGAAGATCCGGACGGATTTCCCCCCGTCTTGCTGCGGCCTGGAGCAGTTCGGAAAGAAAGGTCTTTCCTTCTTCCCGGAGCCGGGTAAGGAAAAGATCCCTGAAAGGAACATCTGGTTCCATGAGCAGATGGGTATAAAGCCTGTAAATGAGCGGATGGTTGCGGGTGAAGGCCAATCCTGCTTCAAGAATCCGGGCAAGGCGGGAAAAGATTTCCACCTCTGAAGAACTGTCCCGGACCTTGCGCAGGGTGTCCTTCACCGCATCCAGGCTGTGGAGAAAAACTGCGGCGAAAAGACCTTCCTTATCCCCGAAGTACTGAAAAATGGACCCTTTGGCAATGCCAGCCCTCTCCACCATCCGGTTGATGCTGGCAGCGCTGTAGCCTTTTTCCGCAAACTCCTGGAGGGCTGCGTGCAGTACCCGCTCTTTTTTTTCTTCGGGAAGGCGCTCAAAGGTTTTTCTCGGCTTCACAGAAGATCGTCCCTTTTCCGCAGGAGGGCCATCATGGCTTCCAGGGCGAGGAGGTACCCTCGCACGCCAAGGCCCACAATCTGGCCTGTGGCGATGTCCGAAACATAGGAATGCCTGCGAAAGGCCTCGCGTTTGTGGATATTGGAGATGTGGACCTCAATGATGGGTACATGCAAAAGCAAAAGGGCGTCCCGGATGGCCACACTGGTGTGAGTGAAGGCTGCGGGATTGATAATGACTCCGTCCACCTTGCCAAAGGCCCCCTGGATACGATCCACCATGGCTCCTTCATGGTTGGTCTGGAAGGTTTCAAGGGAAAATCCCCGCTCTTCTGCCATGCGGACAAGGACTGCGTTGATACCATCCAGGGTGAGTTTGCCGTAAATTTCCGGCTCCCGCTGCCCCAGCATGTTGAGATTGGGACCGTTGAGCACAAGAATTTTTTCCGTCATCAGGACTCCCTGCCATGGGCGCTTTCAAGGATTGCATGAAATTCCGAGATGGTCCGGCCATAATCCGGGGTGCTGAAAATGGCAGAACCCGCCACCAGGACATCGGCTCCGGCCTGGGAAACGCTTTTAAGGGTTTCAGGGTTCACCCCGCCATCCACCTGCAGATGGATGGGACGTCGGCTGCGGACAATACGTTCCCGGATACGGGCGATTTTTTCCAGGCACTGGGGAATGAACTTCTGGCCTCCGAATCCGGGATTCACCGTCATGACCAGAATGAAATCCACATCCTCCATCACCCAATCGAGAACCTCCGGCGGTGTCCCAGGATTGAGGGCAACCCCAGGTCTTGCCCCCAGGCTTCGAATGAGCTGAAGGCTTCTGTGCAGGTGCGGACAGGTTTCCGCATGTACGGAAATAAGGTCCGCCCCGGCCTTGACAAAGGCGGGGATGAGGGCGTCCGGCTCCACGATCATAAGATGCACGTCCAGGGGAAGGGAAGTGCTTTTGCGGGCGGCTTCAACAATGATGGGACCATAACTGATGTTGGGTACAAAACGACCGTCCATGACATCAATGTGAATCCAGTCCGCACCTGCGTTTTCCACAGCATGGATTTCTTCACCCAGACGGGTGAAGTCCGCAGAGAGAATGGAGGGGGCGATGAGGGTTCTCATGGGTTTGTATCCTCTTGGGGTCGATCTGGAGCGTTCCGGGGTTCGGGGAGATTGGAAGGGTCAAGGGCCATAAGGGAAAAACCGTACCGGCCTCCTGCGTACAGGATATCCGGTTTTCCTGTGAAGGGATGCAGTCTTGCTTCAAAAACGGGAAACCCGTTCTCCTCAATGCGGACATGGGCTTCGGAGGAGCCTGGAATGAGGAGGAAAACTTCCTGGTTCCCCTCGAATACGTCATCCACAAAATCAAAGGTAAGACCCCAGGCCGTAAGACTGCCGCGGATGTGGGAACGGATCAGGGTATGGGGCAGCCTGTAACGCACAAGACGCATGCCCTGGATGAGGTCCAGGGCGTCACGCGGCGTCTGGGGCTGGTTCATGATGACCCCCACACCAGAATGGGCAAGTACGGGCGAACCCGGAGGCGGGGTCTGATCCAGGACGCGGTTGGGCGGAAAATCCGGGTTGCTGGCGCTGCGCAGCTCGCTGATGCGGAGATTCAGCCTGTCAAGGGTGCTGAGCATATCTTCGGCATGCATGCCCTGAAGGTCTGGCATGCGAAGGATCAGGGGACGTTTACCCGCACTGAGAAGGAGGTTTACGGAAGATCCCGCCGGAAACCAGCTTGCCGCATCGGGATCCGAGGCAATGACATGGCCTTCCGGTATGCTGTCGTGAAAAAGGAGGCTGCTGTGGCCTGCCTTGAAGACTCTGGCTTCCAGATGGCTTAAGGCTTCTTCCCTGCGCAGTCCCCGAAGTTCTGGCACCTGGATTTTCTGCGGCCCTCTGGAAAGGAAAAGCCGAATCTCCCGGCCGGTTTTCAGAACATGACCCGGCGGCGGATCCTGACGCACCACATGATTCTGGGCCAGGGTGTCCGAATAGTCAAAGCCCGCCACCCGGATGCCCAGGTTTTCCGTCTCCATCTGCTCAAGAACATCCACAATGTCCCGGCCTCTGAGGTCCGGAACCGTCATTTCCTTGGATTTTCCAAGGACAAAACCAAGGCTGAGGTAGGCCGCAAACCCCATGAGACCGCAGAAAAGGGCAAGTCCCAGGATAAAAATCAGGGTCTGCTTGAGAATACGGGATGTCCTGGTGGAGCCTGACATTTATACGATAACCTTACGTCTTCCGGTTTTTCGGAGAGCCACGGCGAAAAAGCCATCCAGCTCAAAGCTTTCCTTCCAGGGCATGAACTCGCCCTTTTCCGTGATGAGGCTGCGGGCCTGATCGGGAAAGCGCGCGCCGGGAACCTCCCGCTGCATTTCGGGATGGGCGGCAAGGAACTGGTCAATGAGCTCTGTGGTTTCTTCGGGTTCCGTGGAGCACACGGCATAAACCATGAGACCACCTGGTTTGAGAAGCAGCGAAAGGGTATGGAGCAGGCGGGCCTGGCGCTGGGAAAAATGCCCGAAGCCGCCTGGTTCCCGGTTCCATTTGATGTCCGGATTTCTGCGGATCACTCCCATACCCGAGCAGGGCGCATCCAGCAGTATCCGGTCAAAGCGGCCAAGGTTCAGACTGCTTTGTTCATGGGTAAGGTCGGCTGCCTGGGTTTTCACCAGGGTGATGCCCAGTCGCTGCATTTCGTGACTAAGACGCATCAGTTTGGCCGCGCTGAGATCCGAGGCAAGAATCTCCCCCTTGTTCTGCATGAGCTGGGCCATATGACCGGTTTTACCCCCATAGCCTGCGCAGGCGTCAAGAACGCGTTCTCCGCTGCGGGGGGCAAGCATGAGGGTAACAAGCTGGGCTGCGGCGTCCTGAATCTGGAAAAAACCGTCCCGGAATCCAGGAAGACGGTCAATGGCTCCGTCGGGATGGGAAAAGTCGATGGCATCCTCCACCCAGGGGTTGGGCTGGATATCCCTCACCTTGTCCGTAAGCAGTTCCAGAACCTTTTTCTGATCCGTACGCAGGCGGTTCACCCGAAGAGTCATGGCGGGAATGCGGTTTACCGACTGGGCAAGAGCTTCGGTTTTTTCTTCACCGAAACGGGCGCACCAGCGTTCCAGCATCCATTCCGGTATGGCCTGCTTCCAGGCCAGACGCTGAACCAGGGGCGTATGCGCGGGGGGGTCATAGACATCCCGCCAGACCTTCTGAACATTCCGCAGCACCCCGTTGACAAAACCGGGGGCTCCACGGGTGCTGCTGATGAATTTGGTAAGGTCAACGGCTGTATGGATGGCAGCGGATTCAGGCACCCTGTCCAGGTAGATGAGCTGGAAAATGGCAATGCGCAGGATATCCCGGATTTTCGGCTCAATTTTGTGCAAGGGGGTTCTGGAGCTTTCGGCAATCACCCGATCCAGACGGCTGCGCCACCGCAGAACACCGTAAACGATGGCGTTCATGAGACGCCGGTCCTTGGGATCCATGGCGTTGATGGTGGTCTGAAAATCCTCGATGACAAGGTCCAGGGGCAGACGGCGGGCCTGGATCTTGATCAGGATCTGAAGGGCGGTTTTTCTGGCATCGCTTTGCATGAAGTTCCTTATGCGGGTTCTGAGCTGGGTAAAAAGAGGGTTTTTGTACGCCCTTTATGAAAAAACAGCGCCTGGTGGCAGAGGACGTCCCCGGAGAAAATCCGCCGCAGGCATACGTTTTCCAGACGGCCCCTGCAGGCTGTTCACAAGGACAGCGCCCTCTCCTGCGGCCACCATCAGGGTGGCGGGAGGGGCTTTGAGAAGGGTGCCCGGAGAGGCCTTTTCCGGAGAAGCGATGGCCTGCACCTCAAAAATTTTGAAAACCCTGTCGCCCAATTGCGTGAAGGCTCCCGGCCAGGGGGTCATTCCCCGGACATGAGCATCGATGGCTGAGGCGGGCAGATGCCAGGGAATACGACCGTCCTCTTTTTTCAGAAGGGGAGCATAGGTGGCCTCTTCCGGGTTCTGGGGAATGGGTTTTATACGCTTTTCTGTAAGGGCATCCAGGGTTTCCACAATGAGATCCGCGCCAAGGAGGGAAAGTCTGTCATGGATATCCGAAGCTGTATCCCGCTTTTCGATGGGAAGGACTTTCTGAAGGAGAATGTCGCCCGTATCCATGCCCGCATCCATCATCATGGTGGTGACACCGGTCTCTTTTTCCCCATGGGCCACAGCCCACTGGATGGGCGCAGCGCCCCTGTATTTCGGGAGCAGAGAGGCATGGATATTGATGGCTCCCAGGGAGGGAAGGGCCAAAAGCCTGGCAGGGAGAATATGACCATAGGCCACCACCACAAAGACCTCAGCCTGATGTGCAAAAAGCTCTTGGTAAACCGCATCCCCCTTCATGGAGGAAGGCTGAAAGACGGGCAGGCCCAGGAGAAGGGCTTCTTCCTTCACCGGAGGTGCCTGGATTTTTTTCCCTCGGCCCTGGGGTTTATCCGGCTGGGTGTACACCGCCACAATTTCATGACCTGCGCGGACAAGGGCTTGAAGGGGCGGCAGGGCAAAATCGGGGGTTCCCATGAAAACAATCCTCATCAGGCCATCTCCCTGCGGATCTGCTTGGCGACACGTTTGGCATAGAGGCTGCGCTTTAAGGGGCTGATGCGATCAATGAAAAGAATGCCCGCAAGGTGGTCCATTTCATGCTGCACAATCACCGCCTCAAAACCTTCAAGATCCAGGGTCAGAGGTTCGCCCTTCTCGTTCTGGCCTTCCACCCGGATACGGGTGAAGCGGTTCACGTTGGCGCGGAAATCCGGAACACTGAGGCAGCCTTCGTTTTCAGAAACAGCACTCCCTTCGCTTTCCAGGAGCCTTGGATTGGCAAGAACCCTGAAGGCTCGTTTTTCCGGATCCGCATCCGGGTCATAAACGATGAGGCTCAAGGGTTCTCCGATCTGGTTGGCTGCAAGACCGACCCCTGGCGCTTCATACATGGTATCCACCATGTCCTGGATAAGATCCTGAAGAGCCTGGCCGAAATCTGTGACCGGCAGGGTGCTTTGTTTTAAAAAAGGATCGGGATAGGTAAGGATGGAGCGTATGGCCATGGCAAACCTTTCATTAAAAGGCAATGGAGCGGCGCATGCCGGAGGCATTGCCTCAGAAAATCAAAAAAATGTCGGTTAAGACTTTTAAAATGCGTATTCCCGCCTGAACCTCGGAGGCTTACGGGTGCAGCGCCCCAAACCCCAGGGCGCTCTTTTTTAAACCTTGATGTCTTCATACAAGTATCTGTTTGCCGATCCAAAGCCCTTGGGAAGGCCTTATCCAGGATTGGAGCCGGGATGGGCGCAGCTCTGAACAACCTTTGATTATAGCCCATGGGAAGGAAATGAAAAGAAAAACCTCAAGGCTTACGGACAAATCCATGGGCAGGATCACATATCCCGAATTTTTTCTGATTGCAGGTCAGGGACTTTGGAGGTGGCGCTTGAAAATTGAAAACCGGTCAGCAGGGCAGATCCGAGCCCCACAAAAATCACAGGGAACATCAGCACCACATGACTGAGCAGGGCATAGCCCGCTGCATCCGCACCACGGATTCCGAACAGGGCCAAGCCAAAAACAACCCCAGCTTCCCATATCCCCCAGAAGCCGGGCACCGAAGGAATGGCGATGAAAAAGTTCACAATCACCATGACCGCGATAAGATGAAGAAAATTCTCCGGAATGCCGCTGCTGGCTTTGGCGAGAAACCAGTAGGGCAGTACCTGCATCATCCAGATGGCAAGGGAGAGAAAAAGGCAGTAAAAAAGCCTTGCGGGCCTGCGCAATCCTGCAAAACCCGATGCAACCTGATCCAGAATTTTTTCCATCATCGGAACAAAGCGGCTCAGGAGAAAGGTTCGGAAGGAGGAGGGGAGGCCTGGAAAATAATAAACCAGACCACGGAGCATTTTTTTCCCTGCCTCCCTCAGGATGGACATCTGGAGGCCGGCGATGAGCAGCACGAGAATCAGGCAGAGCCAGGCCATTTTTCCGGCAATGGCGAGGAGGGTCTGACTGCTGAGCTGGTATCCGCCGAAATCATGTACACCTGCCCCTCCCATGTCCATAAAACCAAAGACAAAAGCAAGCAGGGTAAGAAGCACAACCAGATCCAGCACGCGCTCCGCCGCAATGGTGGAAAGGGTGGTGGGGAAAGGCACGGATTCTTTTTTTGCAAAAAGCACAGGCCTTACAATTTCTCCCACTCGGCCAGGCAGAATGCTGTTGAGCATGAACCCGATCATCATGGGGTGAAAGACCGGAAAAAAGGAAACCTTGCGGGTGTGGGCCAACAGACTCTGCCAACGCCAGGCTCTGAGAACAAAACCCAGGACACAGAAAAAAACGGCGGGAAGAATCCATACATAGGCGATATTCCGGAAATAGGTCAGAACCTCCCCTAAAGGCGCATGCCGGAAAGCCAGGTACAGAGCCCCCAGAGACAGAGGAAGAGCAAAGAAAAGCCCCAGGCGCTGTGTCTTGTTCATGGGATCTCTGTCAGTCCTTTCTCACAAAAGAGCATTCTTGCGTTTTGAATGTCCTTTTGGATCTGGGCGGAGAGCGCTTCAATGCCGGAAAACTTTTCTTCCCCTCTCAGGCGTTTGATAAAATTCACCCTGATTTTCTTTCCATAGAGATCACCTGAAAAATCAAGAATATGAACTTCGACGGTGAAAAGATTGTCGCCAAAGGTGGGGCTGTATCCGATATTGGCGACCCCACAGTGCCTGCCAAGGTCGCTTTCCACGGTAACCGCATACACCCCTGTCGCAGGGCAGAGTTCATCCTGAAGACGGATATTGGCCGTGGGGAATCCCAGAAGTTTGCCTCCCCGCTTACGCCCAGGCTCCACCTCGCCCCGCACCTGATAAAAACGTCCCAGCATGGGGACAACGCTTTCCATATCGCCCTGGCTCACCACCTCCCGGATACGTGTGCTGCTGATCCGTTCTTCCATGTTGTCCGGCGCGACCCAATCCGGAACCATGACATCAAAACCAAGGGATTCGCCCATTTCCCTGAGCAGGGAGATTCTTCCCTCCCGATTGCGGCCAAAGGCATAATCCGGTCCCACCACAATGGCCTTCATCCCAAGGGTTTCCAGAAGAAGATTCTGGATGAAATCCTTGGCGGACATATGGGCGAAGTTTCTGTCAAAGGGAAGCACCAGCAGGGCATCCAGGAGTCCGGATGCAGCAATGAGCTCGATTTTCTGTTCCTTCAGCGTAATGAGGGGAGGGCGGCGCTCCGGTCGCAGAACCACCAGGGGGTGGGGATCAAAGGTCATGGCTACGGCTTCGCCCTGGATGGCGTCCGCCTTTTCCCGGACCATTTTAAAAAGGGCCACATGGCCTTTGTGAACGCCGTCAAAATTACCGATGGTGACAACCGCACGGGTATAGGGTCGAAAAATTTGTGAAATATGCTCAATGACTTGCATGATGGAATGCGTCCTCTTCCCAGGGTTCCGGATATGAATCCGAGGCCCTTTTGTCCTTTATCAGGTCTGGTCTTAAATTTTTCTTCTTGACACCACAAACTGAGGGCTATATAAATCGTCGCGTTGCTGAGGTCAATAGGGTTTATTTTTAATAAAACCTCTTGAAATCTCAATAAAATGCCGAAGTGGTGGAATTGGTAGACACGCTAGGTTCAGGGTCTAGTGGATGCAAATCCGTGGGAGTTCGAGTCTCCCCTTCGGTACCATCAGTTAAAGATTGACAAGTGTTCGGATACAAGGTAATACATTTTCGTTTATAGTTATGCGCCGAAGTGGTGGAATTGGTAGACACGCTAGGTTCAGGGTCTAGTGGATGCAAATCCGTGGGAGTTCGAGTCTCCCCTTCGGTACCATACCCCGCACATGTGGTTCGGGGTTCTTCATAGCTGGATTCGGTTTTGGAAAATTCGGGTTGAGGTGCGTGCACCCATTTGGGATTCTTGTGGATTTCAAAAAACTTGAGTTTAATGAAAACCGTCCGGCTTTTGTTTTGTCAATGGGGTCGAACATACAGCCCTTTTTTCACAGGGTCGATGTACGGACCAGGAAGTAATCATGAAAGCAAAAACGGCTTCTGCTCCCATATTTTATAACCGACATCATCCGTGGACGCCCTCTTTCTTTTTGCCCCACCATTCCTCTGATGCCTCTTTTGCCATTCCCCAGAACACGGTAAAGTCCCTGACCGGGCTGCGTGAATATTCCCCACGGCATGGACGCTGGGATGCGCCCCATTTTCCCATTCCCTTCTTCTGCTGCTGAACCATCCTGTCCTTAATTTTACAAATACAGGCGTTTTACAGAATTAAATTGCAAGCGGCCCTGCCCTTTTTTAAAAAGGTAGGGCCGCTTTTTTGTTCACCCGAGGACGCTACGGGATATACCCCAAAACACGGGGAAGCCAGAGTACGGCGGCGGGAAAATAGGTGAGAAAAACCAAGACGACAATCTGTATGGCAAGAAAAGGCATCACAGCCTTTGACATGAACAACAGATTTCTGTCCGCCACGGAACCTGCGATGAAAAGACTGACGCCCACAGGCGGGGTACAGTATCCCAGGGCCAGGTTTACGGTGAGGATCAGCCCAAAATGCAAAGGATCAATGCCGTAGTGAGCGATGATGGGCAGTAAAACGGGACCGAGGATGAGGGTGGCTGAAATGATATCCATGAACATCCCCACAAAAAGGAGGAGAATGTTCATGGCAAGGAGCAGTATTTCAGGGGATGTAATACCAGAAAGAACGGCTTCAGTGATACGGCCTGGAATATTTTGAAGGGTCATGTAACGGCCGAATACGGAAGCACCCGCCACAATGATCAGAAGGCTTGCGGAAGTGACTGCAGAATCCACCACCACACGCCTAAGACGCCTGAGATCCATGGATTTATGAATGAAAATTTCCACAACCATGGCATAAGCCGATGCCACCACAGCCGCTTCATTGGCGGTGAATATGCCGGAAAAAATGCCTCCGAAAATAATGACAGGCAGCAGAATGGCCCAGATTCCGTCTTTCAGTGCCGCCTTCATTTCGCGGCTATCCATGCTGGTGGCATGTAGATCTTTGTTGTTCCGGAAGATCCAGGCCGTATACAGGCAGGTTCCCAGGGTAATGAGGATGCCGGGCAGAAAGCCTGTGAGGAACAGGCCTTCCAGGGAAACATTGCTGATCATGCTGTAGAGGATCATGCCGATGCTGGGCGGTATGATCACTCCGAGATTGGGGGCCGTGGTCATGACGCCCGCAGCATAGCTTTCCGGATAACCATGGGCTTTGAGGGCGGGAATCATGAAACCACCGATGGCCACCACCGTGGCCACCGTGGAGCCGGAGATGGCTCCGAAAAAAGCGCAGGCCACCACACCTGCCATGCCAAGTCCTCCGGGAAGAAAACCCACAAAGGCCTGGGCAATGCGGATGAGTTTTTCCACAATTTTGCCGGATGTCATAATATTGCCGCAAAGAATGAAAAAGAGCACCACCACCAGGGCAAAATTATCAAGACTTCGTAAAAGGGTCTGAAACACAAGCAAGAGAGGCATTTCCGTAAACAGGAGAAAGCCTCCCAGAGCGGCAAAAATGAGACAGATGAAGACGGGAATATAGGCGGCCATGGCGCCCATGAGGATGAGCAGAAGAATCAGATCCGGTGTGGTCATGTTTTTTTCCGGGCTTCGATCCGGGCTCCCTCAGCCTGCCATACTGCCAGCGCCTGCTCCCCTGCGCGGATCAGCATCAGGAGACCGGACAGAGGGAGGATGCCATATAAGATCCAGAGGGGCATGTTCCAGATAATGGTGGCCTGCCCCGTACGGTACATCATGAGCATCAGCTCACCGCCAAAACGCAGCATCATCAGGGCGAAAACCATAACGGCAAAAAGGCTGATCAGGGACAAAAGCCGCTGGAGTCTCGGAAAGATCTGGGCCAGGGCATCCACCCGGATCAGTCTGTCTTTGCGTATGGCCACGGAAAGCCCCACAAAGGTGGTGTAGATGATGGTGTTGCGGACCAGCTCATCAGCGCCTGCAAAGGTGATATGAAAACCATAACGCAGGACAACGGAGGCAAAAAGACCCAGCAAAGCCGCCATGACGGCGGCAAAAAGCGTCCACTCCTCAAATTGCTTGATGAGATAACAGACCCGTTTCAAGGCTTTTCTCCCAGAAAACTCTGCACTTCCATCAGATAATCCTTGGGACGGTAGGTGTCGTGGCGATGGAGACGGTTGATTTCGTTTTTGTATCGCTCATGAACCTTGGCGGATCGGGTTTTCAGTTCCGCCATTTCCTGTTCAGGCAAGGTATGGAACTGAACGCCCGCATCCTTGGCTTTTTGAATTTCTTCTTCTTCCTGGGCCTTGGCCAGTATCCGGATTTCTGCGGCTACTTCCTTTACGGTTTCAATGAAAAGGCCCCGTAAATCTTCGGGGAGACTGTTCAGCCAGGCCTGGTTGAAAATCCAGATAAAAAGTCCCTGGGCATAATTAATCTGGGTGAAATGGCGGGCGACCTCAAATTTTTTGGTGATATTGCAGACCGTTGGCGTATGGTCGAGGGCATTGATGACCCCCTGTCTCAGGGCCACAGGCACATCGGGCCAGGGCATGACCACAGGACGAAGGCCCCATTCCCGGTAGATCAGCTGATTGACAGCCGCTTCCGCGATGCGGAAACGTACGGTGCGGGCTTCGGCCAGGGTGGTGATGGGCTGAGTGCTGGCCCAGCCGTAACTGCCGTAAGCCGTGATGTCGAGTCCGACAATCCCCTGGTGTTCCATGGCTTTGAGAAAATGCTCAAAGAGAATACCGGAGTTGACAAAGCGCTCCAGCTGTTCAAAGGAGTCCACGAGAAAGGGAAGATTGACAAGACCAAAGCGCGGCCCAAGGTTGGTGGCGGCCACGGAGCTGACACCCATGCCCTGTATGGCCCCCATCTGCAGCAGGTTGAGAACTTCCACTTCGCCTCCGAGGAGGGAGAGGGGCTTGAAGTCCACATAGATTTTGCCTTCGCTTTTTTCCCATATGCGATCCCGAAGCACAAAACCTGCCGACACCCCCTTAATCACAGGATGGGAAACGTTGGATACAATGCAGCGGTATGGGGCACTTTCAGGGTTAAAGGCAGGGGTGAAGGCTTCCAGCGCACTGTTGGCAAAGGCCAGGACAGGCGTCAGCATGAGGCTGAGTGTGAGCGTGGTACGGAAAAAGAGGCGAGGCAACATGAAAACTCCTTTGTCAGAGCGGCAAACTACGGGTTAAAAAGGGGACGCCCCAGCGTGAGAATGGCCCTGCGCAGATCTCTCAGAGACAATACATTGCTGCCGATGCGTCGCTGGATCAGATATCCCTCAAAAAGTGCGGTAACCAGGGCCCCGAGCTTGCGGAGGCCTTCGTAATCCGTGGCATAGGGAGAAAGGATTTCCGCAAACAGGTCGCTGGAAAGCCTGTATATCCCCGTATTCAGCCGGTCCCGGACTTCCGGATCTCCGGATCCCTGCACGGTGAATTCAAGGAAGATTTTGGGCCATTCATCATCTCCGATCATGGCTTCGAGGAAGTCCACAAGAACTTCAAGGGCGCTTTCGCCATCCTGAGCTGCATCCAGGCGGGCCTTGCGTTCTTCCCGGTGCTGGTGCAGTCTGGCCTGCATGATGTCCAGGAAAAGGGCGTCCTTGCTTTTCCAGTAGCGGTAGAAATTCCCCTTGGCGTATCCGGCGCGTTCGGTGATCTCTGCAATGGTCGCTGCAGCATAGCCCTTTTCACCAAAAACCTGGACAGCCGCAGCCATGAGTTCTTCTTCGGTCTGCTTTGATTTCATCTGTTGCTTGGTTTGCATGATGACCCTTATTCATTTTATGACCAATGGTCAATGTTTGGGGGGATTAACATTCCGTCCGCCCCTTGTCAATGGCAAGCCTGTTTTTTTTCTGCTCGGCCGTTCCGAATTTTTAAAATGGTTGCAACGCAAAAAAAAAGCCCTATAATTTTTTTCAGTTTTATCTTTTCAAGGGTTTCAAAATCATCTGTTCCATACGGATAGCATAAAGACAACAAAGAGGAAAATTCATGCATATGCCAGCCTATGATTTTTTTAAAGCCGCTTCTCTGACAGGGGAGCTGGTGGATTACGCAACGGACACGTGGCAAAGGCAGATCCTGTTCTGGGATATCTTACGTAAACGCGGCAACATGTACCTTGAACATCTGGAAAAGGGACAACCTCCGGTTCTTGTTTTCAAGTATGAGGAAATCATGGATGCCCGCACCTTTGAGCGGCCTGTGAATTTTTCTCTGGTGCGGATTCTGGACAGCCGCGCACCTGAGCAAGCGGCCCTTTCCAAAGAAATGGAGAGACGGGAAGATCCCGTGCAACCTTCGGCAAAGGTGAGGGAGCTGCCCAAAAGACCCATTGTCATCATTGATCCCAGGGCAGGTCATGGCCCTGGCATCGGAGGCTCCAAGCAGGATTCAGAAATTGGTATGGCCCTGAAAAACGGGCACCCTGTCTATTTCATGCTTTTTTACACAGAGCCATGTAAGGGACAGACTCTGGCGGATGTACAGGCTGCCCAGGTTCGTTTTCTTGAGGAAGTGCGCCGCAGACATCCGGATACGGAAAAACCCGCCATCATCGGAAACTGTCAGGCGGGCTGGGCTGCGGCCCTTGTGGCTGCGGACCGACCGGATATTTCAGGTCCTCTGGTACTGAACGGCTCCCCCCTTTCCTACTGGTCCGGTGTGGAGGGCGCCAATCCCATGCGCTACAGGGGAGGGCTTCTGGGCGGGATCTGGATGAACTCCCTTCTCAGCGACCTTGGCAATGGCCTTTTTGATGGCGCCAACCTGGTTGCCAATTTTGAAAATCTGAATCCCGCCAACACCTACTGGACCAAGCTTTACACGGTTTATGACAAGGTGGATACGGAAGAAGATCGTTTCCTTGATTTTGAAAAATGGTGGGGCGGTTTTTTCATGCTGACCCGGGATGAAATCCACTTCATCGTGGAAAACCTCTTTGTGGGAAACCGCCTGGAAAGGGGAAAACTCTGGCTGCAGGAAGGTCAGGTCCTGGATCTGAAAAAACTTGAGGATCCCATTGTGATCTTTGCCTCCAGCGGAGATAACATCACCCCCCCCCAGCAGGCCCTGAACTGGATTCCCCGGGTATACGAGACCACAGAGGATTTAAAACGCCATAAACAGGTAATTATCTACATTGTACATGAGGACATCGGGCATCTGGGAATCTTTGTATCCGGTAAAGTCGCCCAGAAGGAGCATAACCAGATCATCGGATCCGTGGAAATGATTCCTTATCTGGCACCAGGCCTTTATGAGATGATCATTGAAGAAGAGCCCTCAAAGCCCTGGATGAATGACTACAAGGTCCGCTTTGAAGAACGAAGCGTTGAACAGATCCTTAAGTATGACGACGGCGTTGAGGATGAAGCTGCCTTCATCCCCGTATCCACCCTCTCCCAGGCCAATGATTATTTTTACAAAGTTTTTGTGAGCCCCTTGGTCCAGAAACTATCCAATCGCTACACAGCCGAGGCCTTGAAACAGCTCCATCCCCTGCGGGTACAGCGTTACGCCTTTTCAGATCTCAATCCCTTCATGCTGCCCTTTAAGACCATGGCCCGCATGGTTCTGAAAGACCGTAAGCCCATTGACCGGGAAACCAACTTCTTTGCCAGGATAGAAAAAGATCTTGCCTCAGGGATCGAAGACAGCCTCAATACCTACCGTGATATGCGGGATAAACGGGATGAACTTCTTTTCAAGGCCTTGTATGACACCTCTGTCATGCAATTCTTTTTCGCTCCGGCCATTGACAACCTGATCCGCGGCAAGAAGCCCGAAGCTGAACTGCTGGCCAAAGAAGCCCAACGCCAATCGGACCGGGAGTTCTGGCTTTCCAAAGTTGCGGAGGGAGGATTTAAAGAAGGCCTTGTGCGCATCATGGTGGCCATGATCAATGCGGATGCCATTCTGGATCACAGTGAATTGATCATGGCGCAGAAAATCATCATGGAGCATCCGAGATTGCGACGCATGAAACCCGATGCCTTCCGAAAGCTTGTGGTGGAACAGTCCCGCATCCTGCAGATCGACAGAGAAGAGGCCCTGAATGCCCTGCCCAGACTCATTCATCTGAAAAAAGACAGGGAGGAGGCCCTGGCCATTGCAGACCGGATTGCCCACGCGGATGAGGATTTTCCGGAGCCTGAGCGTCAGCTCATGGATCGCCTGCGGGCATCCATGAATATCGCTTAGAAGCGGACTTTTCATGGGCTGGGAGAATTTTTTTTCATTGAAAGATGCGGGGAAGGGGAAAGGCCAGTCAGGAGCACGCCTTTCCCCTCGCCTTATGGGAGGACGTGAAAGGTGTTTCTTGCAGGTATACAGGAGGAAAAGGGAAGGGGACTTTGGGTGTCCATTCTTGAAATGGACCGAAAGCAGGTGGTTAAAAAGTATCGAAAAGCCAGGTGTTTTTTTCACCCTTGCACGGATTTCACTGCAATGTCGGATTTTCTGACAGGCCTTTACAATGATGAAGGACTCTGGGTTCGTAAAAAACAATTCAGTCAGCTGGGGCGGCCACCCAAATACCGACAGGTGCCTCCCCGCATCCTTTTTCGCCCGGAGAGTGGAGGGGGCGATGCGGAGTACTTGGCTCTTCTTTCGAGTTTGCGCATTCCCCCCTCTGTGCTGATATCCCATGGGAACGATCAGATTCCGAAAACCTTACCTTGTGAATGTGTGGGCCCAGAAGCACTTCTTGATCTTGCCAGAGGGGTTCTCGAAGAAAAAAGACTGCACCTCGAGACGGTTTGTTCAGAAACACAAAAAGGACTTTTCATGGCTACAGCCATCGCCCTGTGGGGCGGAGAAAAAAATTGGCGACTTGTGCGCTATGGGGGATGAGGGCCCAAGGGCATCAGCGTTTTTCCAGACAAAAGATCCTGAGGATATGGACGTTTTTTCCATATCCTCAGGATCTTTTTTGCAAGAAGAGCAAGAAAAACACGCAAGTCTTTTTTACCTGGGGCCTGCCATGCTCCGCTTTCTCACTATCTGCTGATCTCCGGCCTGCAGGGTGAGGTCTGAAGCCTGTTCATGTCTGAAGGCATTGGAGTAACTGACAAGACGGATCTGATAGGATCCTTGCGGAAGCACAAGGCGCTGGATTCGGATGGTATGGGGCAGGGTGAGCCAGGAACGGGTATCCGCCATAGAAGTGGAGGCTGCGGCAAGGGAGCAGGCATAGGGCGGCATTCCCGTGAGAATGCAGGTTGTAAGGCGTAAGGATTCCACGGCCATGGCCTGTGTCAGTTCACTTTGTGCCCGGACCAGGGCGTTGGCCATCTGCAGACCTGCGATGCTGTCCGCATCCATCAGGTTACCCGCAGGTTTACCATTCACAAGCAGGCTGCTCTGAAAAGGTGCTGCATCATAATAGTAAAGGGGAACAGCCAGGCGAATACCCAGCTTGAGAGCGTCCACAAGACCCGAGATTTTATCCATGGTTGGGCGAAGGGGGCCAATCCCTATGGTTTTAGGTCGGATTTCATTGGGATTGTAGTAACCTTCCTGGTGGATACGCTGCACAGCATTGATAATTCCCTTAGGCGCATACAAATAATAAAACCAGGAGAGCTGATAAGCCCTTTCATCCGGGGTTCCGATGAGGATGGGGCTGATCTGCAGCTCATTGGTATCGGCATTAAGGCGCATGAGGAGGTTGAGCTCACCCTTGGGTGCGCTGAGATCCACCTCCTGAATGACCAGAAGATTTCCATCCCTGCCAGGAACATAGGCTTCCAGCTGGCGTTTGAGTTCGGGGGATGTGATGGTGGATGCAACACGCTGCCAGCGAGTGTCCTTTTGGGTTTTCAGGATGCGGGCCGCATCAAATTTGACCTGATCCACCATTTCCGGAGAGAGACCGTACTGCCGCACATAGCCTTTCTCGTAAATGGAGGCGCTGCGTTCATAACTGATACGGGCGTTGTCCAGTTCCCCATACTGCTCATACATGACTCCCATCATATAGTGGAGGAAAGCATTATCCCGAAAGGTCAGCTCCCTGGGGTTGATGACTTCCCCATTGAGCTTGGCAAAAAGATCCATGAGCTGATTGAGAAGTCTGGCCTTATCTTCTTCTGCCTCCTCATAGCTGCCTGTACGGAACAGATGATCGTCCAGGAGAATCTGAGCCCGGCGCCCCTCGATCCTCACCCCATCGAGAAGCTGACGTCTTTCTTCTCCGCTCACCTGTTCTGCAAGCTGGATATAATTGAGCATTTTATAGTAATGAATGTAAATTTTTTCAAAGATTTCGCTCTTGTAGGGCAGCATGGTGGCATTGGTGCTGGCCCGTGTCATCAACTCCCGCAGGGTGACGCCATAAAGATCTTCGGCTTTGAGGTAGGCCTCTTCCAGCAGGCGGTTGCTTTCCAGATAATCTCCCTGCTCATGGCGAAGAACCCCCAGCTCCATATTGCGCAGGAGACTGTTCCTTTCAGCAGACAAGACCTCCTGAAGCTTTTGTTCTGCGGTTACAAAATCGCCTTCCCGGAAAGAAAGGGTTGCCTGGTCAATCTGTTTGGAATAGGTGGCACAACCACTGATGAGAAAAACCAGGAAGATCGTAAGAAAAAAGCGCAGTAAATCGTGTCTGATACACCTTGGCATGGTCTCTTTCTCCGGATTTGGGATGGAGGCGATCTGTGCGCCGGGCTTTTTTTTAAAGCCAGGTCAGGTTTCCAGCAAAAAAAATTCTAAAGGTTCTCAAACAGACCCAGGGCCAGGGCATCAGCAAGTTTCTGCGCCATGTCTTCAACGGCTTTATCCCGGGCCACACTGGGATCGCTCGAAGAAGACCTGCCTGACTCCCGCAGGGAATACAGCGTGCGGCCGTCCGGTGTTTTTACCTGCCCCTGGGCCTGACTTACCACATGGAAAAGTTGGTTTCTGTGAACGGGGGTCATGGTGAGATTGAGGCGGATAATGAGATCCGGGCTCTGATCGTGGAGGGTAAAGCCCATGTGGTTGAGGGTCTGGGCCATAATTCCCTGCATCTTCTTTGCATCCTCATTTTCACCGTCCAGCCGTATGGTGAGGCTTGCCAGGAGCTTACGGATTTCCGCCTGCAGGGCGTCGGTACGCTGCCCCTTTTCTCTGTCCGGAATTCGGCTTCCCGCAGCAAGAAAAGCAATCTGCTGCTGAATGTGGCGGCGTTCTTCCAGCTCTCTCAGGCTGGGAATGATGTGGCGTATGCGACTTAAGGTGTCGCCACTGCCCGTTCCACGGCTGAGAAGTTTGTCTTCCAGGTCTTCCAGGGAAAAAATCAACTCACTTTCCGCCTGTGCCCGGTTCAGCCTCGCCAGCGCCCAGACCTCGGTCTCCGCAGGATTGGTCCAGGTTTCCCGGATTTCAATGCCTGCCATCTCAATTTCCTGAACACGGCTGCGGGTCTGCTGCTCCACCACTTTATGGATGCTGGCAAATTGAGTGTCTCCGCCTTCCACGCGAATGCTTGTCTGAAATTCTCCACTTACTGTCACGCGAAGCTGGGAAAGCAGGTCGACCTTGGCTGCTTCCTGGGCACGCTGTATGGCGGTTCGGGTATTGCCATAGGTTTCCACGCTACCGACACCAAACACGTACCCCGCCTGCCGGGGTGGGGAGGTGGTCCACTGGGGTCTTGAAGTTGCGTTCTGTTGCCCGGTCTGCACGGAACCGCCCTTTCCCATACAGGCGGTGAGAAGAAAGGGGCAGAGAATCAGTAAAATCAGAAAAAGTCTGCGCATGGAAGGACTCCTTATGGGTACAAGATGGGGAAGGGTTTTTTTCGTATCCGCCCCGGGTTCTGACGGATTGACGCAAAAAAATCCTTCCCATGCCTTGGGATCTGTCCTGGATGTTATCAGAATCTCAGACGGCTTCGCTCCTGGAATTTCTGGATACGTTTCTGACCGGACCAGACCTCCCGGTTGGTGGTGATATCAATCAGCCGAAGGTCAATCTGGTAACTGGTGGCCCGGCGGCCATCCACCTGATCCACAAAGGAATCAATGGAGCCTGAAAGGGCGAAGTTGGCGCCGGTTTCCTGGGCCAGGGCAGCTGCGGTTTCAGCGGTGGCCTGGAATTCCTGGTCCACCCGTTCCTCCCGAATGGCGGCGCGCTCCTCACCTCCGGCAACGAAATCAATCTTGCCGGAGCGGATCATGGCGCGACGAAGATCATTGACAAAGGTATCCACGGCAATGTGTTCGTGGGAACGGTTGCGCACTCCAAGGACAATGACCGTGGGCTGGGGATTTCTGGGATTACCAGCCTGCCACCTTGTGATCCATGGAAAAGAGAGCATATCATTGATCATTTCTTCGGAGACCAGTCTGGAATCCGTGGCATTCCATTTGTCGGTCAGAGCGATTTCTTCGGAAGGATCCACTCGTTTCACGGTGGTTCCGCCACAGCCTGTGACAATCAGGGCGCAAGCGGCGAGAAGACAGAAAAACAAAACTTTCGAGCGCAGCATAAAACCTCCTTAGAATCTGAAAACGTTGATAAAACCATCGAGTGAAAAGCAGGGCCTGGGATATGCCATCCTTGGGTTGATATCCAGAAGATGTCTGAAGCAGTACGGTAAGATCTTAAAAAAAAATATCTGTTTTGACCCTTAGCATTTTTTCGAGGGTTGGCCTTGAAAAAGAACAGGGGTTCCATGAAAATAGCGAAGCATCTTCCAATGTGCAGATGAAATTTTGTAAAATATCACCGTATAAAAGTCAATTGAGAAGGGACTTTTTGTGGTGTGCAAAGGGATTTTTTTGCGCCTTGACCTCTTAAAGAAAATCCCGTAAAGACAGCATACATTGCCGAAGTGGTGGAATTGGCAGACACACCAGACTTAGGATCTGGCGCCTGCGGGCATGGGAGTTCGAGTCTCCCCTTCGGTACCAAATGAAAAGGGGAAGAAGGTCTCAAGAACCCGTGACCTGACTTCCTTTTTTCTTTCATGGGGCCACCTGAAAATCAGACAAGGAAAAAACGGCATGCGTTTTCTGATGCTGGAAGCCTACTACGGCGGATCCCATAAGGCCTTTCTTGATGGCTTGGTTTCCTGCCTGCCTTACAGTATGGACGTGCGGACCCTTCCCGCCCGTCACTGGAAATGGCACATGCGCGCCGCTGCCCTGCATTTTCTCAAAGAACTGCCGGATCTTGCCTCCTATGATGGGATATTTACCACCAATATGCTGGGCGTGGCTGAATTCAAGGGACTTGCAGGGCCGACCTGTCCCCCGATTTTTCTGTATTTCCATGAAAACCAGTTTGACTACCCGCCTTCCCCTTTGAGTACGCCGGATCTCCATCCCGCCATAACGGATCTCACTTCCGCCCTTGCCGCGGACGCCCTTGCCTTCAACTCCCAATCCCATAAAGATCGTTTTTTTGAAAGCGCACAAAGGGTTCTCAGTCGTTTTCCAAAACCGCGGCTTACCTGGACCCTGGAAGGAATCCGGCAAAAAAGCCTGGTTCTCTATCCGGGCTGCGATCTGGCTATTTTCAGTCCCATGCAAAGGACGCCGCCTCAGGAACCCCCCTGTATCGTATGGAATCACAGGTGGGAACATGATAAAAATCCCAAGGTCTTTTTTGATGCCCTGCGTAGGCTTCAAGAGAGAAAAATTCCGTTTCGTCTCCTGCTTCTCGGCGCCCGAAACCTTCGTATTCCGGATATTTTTGTCCAGGGCATGTCAGATCTTAAGACCTGCCTTGTGGGATGGGATTATCCTGCAACACGCGAGGCCTATGCACGCCGTCTCATGCAGGCAGATATCGCTGTCAGTACAGCCATTCAGGAAAACTTCGGAATGGCCATCGTGGAAGCCATGGCAGCAGGCTGTGTTCCCCTGCTGCCCAGAAGGCTTTCCTACCCGGAAATTCTGCCTGTGGATTTTCATGACGATCTTTTGTATGTAAACGATGAAGCTTTGGAGGGACGTCTCGCCTGGTTGCTCACCTCCCTTCCGGAACAAAGAAGATCATTCCAGGGGCTTGCATGCTGGGTGAAACGTTTTGACTGGAAACATCAGAGCGCTTTCTTTGCTTATGCGCTCAGACAGATGGTCCTTCAAAAAAAGAACTGAGCGGACTTCTTTGCCAGGCAATTCTTTTTCATCGGACAAGGAAGGTAAATTCAGAGGATAAGGAGTTTGTTTGTGAGTGCACCCGTAATGATTCATGCCAATATTTCCGTAAGTGCGGAAACCCTGGCTGCTGTTGTACTAAATTCCAAGAAATTGGCCCGGGAGCGGGGAGAAAAACCCGATCCAGCGGAGACCTTGAATCTGATGCTCACGCGCTTTCTTGCGGAAAAAAATTTTGAGGCTTATGTGGAAAACCCTGAAAACTACCCCTGAGACACGCCTCAGGTCAAAAGAGGCCTTTTTGTGACAAAAAAAAAGCCCAATCTCCAAAATCCGTCAACGATTTCTGAGGGTCTGAAGTGCGTTGACGCAGATTTCTGAAGATTGGGCCTTGTCTGTCCTTATTGTGAAACCATAAAGTCCATGGCTCAGACGTCTTTTTGTTTTTTATGTTTCTGACGATCCTGAAAATTCAGATAGGTTTTGCGAAGACGAATACTCAAGGGAGTCACCTCCACCAACTCATCTTCAGAGATAAACTGGAGGGCGGATTCCAGAGTCATGGGCTTGACCGGCCGTAAGAGAATATTATCGTCTTTTCCTGAAGCCCGCATGTTGGTCAGTTTCTTTTCTTTACAGGGGTTGACATCCAGGTCATTGGCCTTGGCGTGGGCACCTATGATCATTCCCGCATAGACCTGGGTTCCTGGTGTTACAAACAGTTCTCCCCTGGGCTCCAGGTGGAAGAGGGCATAGGCCACAGCCACTCCGGAACGATCCGCCACCAGGGATCCTGAAAAGCGGCAGGGGAAATCGCCGCGATAAGGTTCATATCCGGCAAAAAGGGCATTAAGAATACCAGTCCCCCGTGTGTCTGTGAGAAACTCGTCCCTGTATCCGATCAGGGCGCGGGAAGGTGCAATGAAGTGCATGCGCACCCGACCCGATCCGTTGTTCACCAAAGACTCCATGCGGCCTTTGCGGATGGACATCTTTTCCGTCACAACGCCCATGAAAGTTTCATCACAATCAATGAAAACTTCTTCCATGGGTTCGGTTTTAACCCCCTTTTCTTCCCGGAAAATCACCTCAGGCCTTCCAACGCACAGCTCAAATCCTTCCCTGCGCATGGTTTCAATGAGGATGGCCATCTGAAATTCTCCACGACCCTTGACAAGAAAGGTGTCCTTGTCATCCGTATTTTCAAGCTGTATGGCCACATTCCGCTGGGTTTCCCGTTCCAGGCGTTCGCGGATTTTGCGGGACTGAACAAGACTGCCTTCACGTCCGGCCAGGGGAGAATTGTTGGTGGTGAAACGCATGGCCACCGTAGGCGCATCCACGCGGATGCGGGCCTGGATCAGTGGGGTTTCCGTGATGGTGAGGGTATCTCCGATTTCCACATCATTGTTTCCGGAAACCACCACAATTTCACCAGCATCCGCGCTTTCCACGCGAACGAGCTGAGTACCTTCATAGATCTGAACCGAAGAGAGGCGGAACGGGAGCAGCGCCTCATCAGCATTGGCAAGTACAATGGGCATGCGGCTTTTAAGGCTGCCGCTCCGGATCATACCTATGGCCAAGCGACCCAGATAATCCGAATATCCGATATCTGAAACAAGAAGGGAAAAGGGACCTCCGGGATTGACTCTGGGAGGGGGAATATGGCCCAGGATGGTATCAAAGAGAAGGGTAAGATCCGCTCCCAACCCCTCAGGCGTCATACCGGCGCGGCCGTCCCGTCCTATGGTGTACAGGCAGGGAAAATCAATCTGGGCTTCGGTGGCATCCAGATCAATGAAAAGGTCATAGATTTCATTGAGAACTTCCGCAGGACGCGCATCGTGACGGTCTACCTTATTAATGGCCACAATGACGGGAAGATTGGCTTCAAAGGTTTTTTTCAAGACAAAGCGGGTCTGGGGCAGGGGGCCCTCTGCGGCGTCTACCAGCAGGATGGCGCCATCAACCATGGAAAGGGCACGCTCCACCTCAGCGCCAAAATCCGCATGGCCCGGAGTATCCAGAATATTGATTTTTGTATTTCCGTAACGGACAGAGCAGTTTTTGGCGGCAATGGTAATGCCTCGCTCCCGTTCAATGTCCATGCTGTCCATGATCCGGTCCGCAAATTCCTGATCCGGTCGAAAAACGCCGCTTTGGCGAAACATGCTGTCCACCAGAGTGGTCTTTCCGTGGTCAACATGGGCGATGATGGCAATGTTTCGCAAGTGTAAGGTTTCAAATGACATAAAATTCCTGAGAGCCTCCCCGCATTTGCGGGATGTAAGGTGTGGAAAAAAAGAAGAGCGGAGTCTGAAAGAAAACCAAGACTGGAATCCATCTGTGGTGGTGTGGTTCCACCGATAGACGGTCGTACATTTTTGAAATCAGAATGTTATTTTTCCTCATGGTTTCCAGGTTCTGCCTTTTCAATCCTCATGTCCGGGCGCGATTCTGGACGGAAGAATCAAAAACCGCTTTTTATACCTGAAAAAATATGGAATTGACAATTCCTATTTATATCCTGTATATTTTTTTAAATCCTTCAGATTTCATTAAGAATTTATTTTTGCTCTTTTGCGGGGCAAAAAATGCCAGACGCCGATTATTCAGGATGGAGGTCTGTCCTTTTTCTGCACGATGGCTATCTTTTCCCCAAGGCCCTGCGCCGACGCCATCCTTTTATATAAAGGAGAAAATCATGAACGAATTTTTGAAAAATCTCCGCTCCGGCCAGAAAGATCGTTCCCAGGGAAGCGCCAGGGGAAGTTACGACTCTTCCTATCCCCACCCGGACCGCAGAACAGGGCCGGACCGTCGCAAAACGCCCCAGAAAAGAATCTCCTACCAGACGACGGACGAACTTCTTCAGGGCATTGGTGACGTTCTTCTGGGGATTCAGGGCTTGCTGCAAGGGATGGGAGAGGCCACCCTGCGCATGGCGGATGCCAGGGAGCGGCTTGCGGAATCCGAAGAGCGCAAGGTCGCCATGCTGGAAAAACTCATCCCTCTGTGCCAGGACTTCCTCGAACGTACGCCCAGCCGCCCCCTGCCCGACCTTGCCAGGGAAGCCCATGGCGAAGAGGCGGCAATGCCCATACCCAAAAAAGTTTCTCCAGAGGAGAGAAAAAGTATTGTTCAACGCATCCGCGCCATGCGCAAGGAGGGTGCCACCTATGATCAGATTGCGGAATACCTTGAAAAAAATCAGGTTCCAACCTTTTCCAATAAAGGCAAGTGGCACGCCCAGACCATCCACAGGCTCTGCAGAACATCCTGATAAAACCTACAGTTCACACCAGGGGCTACCAGCAGGGCAGCTCCTGGTCCGGGATTTTAAGGATGCATGAAGAGTCCATTTTCATAAATGCGAATGCGTTTACCCGAATGGAGGAGGGCATCCACTGTTTTGGGTTGGGTGTTGACCAAATCCCAATGCAGAGCCGAGTCATTAAAGCCCAAAGCCTTCTTTTCCTCAGGCCCCAGGGTGCTGAGATCTCCCGTAAAACTGTCCGCATAGGCAGAACCCACGGCAATGTGGCAGTTTCCCCATTCCCCTCCGTAGTTTTCATCAAAAAGTGTATTGGCCATAAAGCAGTTAATCCGCGAGAAACGCTTATCCGTCAGGGAGAATTCTCCCACACGCCGGGCTCCCGTGTCTGTTGCCAGCTGCTGATGTAAAAATTTTTCTCCCTCATCCGCCCTTGCCCGCACCACTTCTCCTCCGGCAAACTCCAGACGTACGCCAGAAACCTTGTGTCCGCTCCGGAAAGAAATCTGATCCGCATAAAATGTACCTTCCACCCCCCGCCAGTCCGGAGAGATAAAAAGCTCAAAACTCGGAATATTATGACCGGAAAGCCCGAGCCATTTCCGTTGATCTCCCGGCGTGATGAGAAGGTCGCAACCTTTGGCCTCGATATGAAACTTTTGCACGTCCAAACTGTTCAGCCAGGATTTCAAGCGATCGGCCTTTTCAAGGATGCTCTGCCATTTTTCCACGGGATTTTCCATATCCAGAAAACAGGCATTAAACACCTGTTTTTCATAGGCTTCCAGGGTAAGACCCGCCTGGCGGGCCAACTCCTCGGTGGGATAGATGCAAAGGGTCCATCCGAACTGCCCCCTTGCATCCCGTTCATCCAATATGTCCTTGAAGGGCTTGCGACTGCGGGCAAAGTAGGCGATACGCGAAGGATCTGTTTTTGCCAGATGGGTGAGGGATTCCGGCGCATGCAGGGTGATGCTGCCGTTCAAGCTCAAAAAAAACTCCTTTTCACCCGGCGCGTGAAAGCCGATCTGAGCATCGGATCCCTTCCCATAGAAGCTTTCCTCCATGGCAGGCGACAAAACGACGCGGGGAATGGGATGGGCGCCCCTTTCCAGCAGTTTATCAAAAAGTGTCTCTGCCAAAGGGAGGGCGGGAGCATGGTAGCGGACCAGAACCATATCCTCTTTGGAAATTGGAGTCTTACGGGCCGTATCCAAGGCCCAGAGCAGCACTTCCGCGTAGCGATTCAGAAGAGATGTGGACATAAAACTTCCTTATTCAGTGATGATGCTTGTCTTTCAGAAAAAGGGCGTGGTATTCATCCTCGGAAAAATGACGCTTCAGGGTTATGTAGATGAGGTCGTGCAAGGCTTCCATTTCCTCATCCGTAAAACGGGGCAAAAGGGCTTGCAGACAGGCGTCGTCGGAGAATTTCTGGAGGAGAAAGGCAAGGGTTTCTTCATCCGAGCGACGATCAAGACCAAAGGCACCAATGCCTTCGTAGGTTTCAACGTGTGTGTGAGAATGGCGTTTTTCTGCCATGAAAACTCCTCAGGGGTGAAAGGTTCCATAAAAATCCGCAGGCTGCATCCTAAGGAGACAGTCCTTTGGAATATTACTATACGGAAATCTATCGGACAAATGTATCACAGTCTCTTTGAAAGGCAAGGCCGGAAGGTTTATGGGCGGGCGCGCATGTTGTCAGAATATCCGGAGCCATAACATGAATAAAGAACCCATCGCATGGGTGAAAGAAGCCGCATTTCTGGGTGCCTGTGATGGCCTGCCTCTGCGCTATCATATAGGTTTTCCTCCAAAATGGCATGCCGGGGATCCCATCGTCATTCTTCTTACCGGTCGGGCGGAATGCCTGGACAAGTATGACCGGGTGCAAAAGGCCCTTTTGGAAAGGGGAGTGGCCGTACTGCGCAAGGATTGGCGTGGTCAGGGAGGTTCCGGCCGGATGCTGCCGGATTCTCACAAGGGGCATGTGACGGACTTTGCCCTTTACCTGGATGATCTGCAGCGGATCCTCCAGATTGTGGTTACGCCCCTTCAACCCGGCGGCCTTGTGCTCATGGGCCATTCCATGGGATCCCACCTTGCCCTGCGCCATCTTCTTTCCGGCGCAAAGGGGGTATGCGCGGCCATTCTGGAATCTCCCATGTTTTCCATTGATACCTGGCCGCTGCCCTACGGGCTTGTGCGAAAAATCTGCACGAGGGCCAGGGCCATGGGGCTTGAAGACCGCTATATCCCGGCAGGTGGCCCCTTTCGTGCGGATCTGGCTTTCAAAGGAAACAATCTCACCGGAGATCCCGAACATTTTTTCAGATTCCAGAATTTTCTTATCCAGCATCCCTCCATGCAGATGGGGGCTCCCACCCTGGGCTGGCTGCACGCAGCCTCCCTTTCCATGGATCAGCTCTGGCAGGAGCTGAAGAAAAAAAAACTCGACACCCCCATACTGATGCTTTCCGGCGAAGCGGATCAGGTGGTGAGGCCGAAAGATCATAGAAAAGCCTGCACCTTTCTCCCCAGAGGCATTTGCGTTTCTTTTCCCAAGGGGCGCCATGAACTCTTTATGGAAAGAGCCGAAATCCGCCAGATGCTCTGGCAGCATGTGGATGTTTTTGGAAGACAACAGGGTTTTTTCCCAAAGCTTCCTGCCCAGGTGTAAAAACCAGCGCCTCTCCCATCTCTCAGGGCATGCGTACCAGCCGAAAGCCGATATAGCTTCGCCGGACATCCGGATGAAAAGCGCTGCGATTGGCGCTGCGGCTGTGCTCCGGACTCTGAAGAAAGGATCCTCCCCGCACCACCCGGCGGCTTCCATGGCGGGACAGCGGATCCCGAATTCCCTCTTCATAGGTGTCTGTGAACACTCCGGCCCTGCGACTGAAACTGGAGCGGGTTTCGCAGGCATCCAGACACCACTCCATGACATTGCCATGGGTATCATAAAGGCCAAAGGCATTGGGTTTTTTCCGCGCCACGGGTTGAACCTTGAAGTCATAAGCCGGATTTTGTAAGCCCGAGTTCCCGCAATACCAGCCCACCTCATTAAGTACAGGATCCAGCGGCGTGCATGTGGTTTCCTGTATGGGACCATTAAAAAAAGCCGTCTGGCTACCTGCGCGGCAGGCATATTCCCACTCCGCCTCCGTCGGCAGGCGGTAATTCCGGGTCTGTTCCATGGTGTTGAGACGGCGGATGAACTCCTGGATATCATTCCAGGAGACGCTGTCCACAGGACAATCTCCGCCGCAACGGAAAGAGGCCGAAGGTGTGGTTCCCATCACATCAAACCATTGGGTCTGGGTCACCTCCGTGGTGGAGATATAAAAACTGCGGGTAAGGGTTACGGTGTGCTGTTTTTCGTCCCATTGCCTTCCTTTTTCAGAAGAAGGGCTTCCCATCTGAAAAGTTCCCGGAGGAATCAAGACAAAATGCATACCAATGCTGTTGGTGAAAACGCCGGAGGCCCATGCAGAACCATGCATGCAAAGGATGAGAAGGATCACAGACAGAGGGCGGAGGGTCAGGACATTCATCTCATTGTTCTCCCAACTTGATTTTCCGATTTTCCAATGGCATGGTTACACGTTGTGAAAACGGGGTCAATGCCAACCCTGGAAAATATGCATAAGGAGGTTTTATGGATCCAAGGATTCGCGCCAATCTGGATTCTTCCTCATCGGAAGAACCGGCTTTTGGCCCCCCCCCAGGGAAAAGACCCTGGCACCGCAGCATAGAAATGCCCTTTGTCTGGCTGGGAGCCGGACTGGCAGTGGTTCTTGTGCTGTTTCTGCTGTTTTTTCCGGGAAAAGAAGCCGATCCTGTGCCCGAGCAGAGGTACCCGGCCTCTCTGGATCTTACGCAAATTTCCGAACGCCTGGACAGGCTTGCTGCAAGTGTGGAAGCCCTGCGCATGCAGCGCATGTTTGCTGAAACCGGGGAGGGGGGACAGGAAGGACAGGCGGAGCTTGTGGCTGCGATCCGGAAACTCAATGCCGATATGTCTGCGCAGATGGCGGCTCTGTCCAAAAAGCTGGACGGATTCCAGGGCTCTTCCGGCGCTGCTTCGGCTCCCGCGGCACGTGCGCCTGTGGAAAAAAGTGCGGCCCTCTCCTCTCCTGCGGTACCGCCATCCACGGCTGTATCCCAGGGGGATCCGGCCCTGAAAACCCGTAAATCCCCGACTCCACACCCAACAGAGGGCGGTGCGGTTTCGGAATACCGGGTACAGCGAGGCGATACCCTGTACAGCATTGCAAGAAACCATGGCGTATCCTTGGATGCTCTGCTCAGCGCCAATAAAATGCGCCAGAACGACCCCATCCATCCGGGCCAGCGGCTTGTCATTCCCCGTTAGGATGAGGGACCGCAGACCGCCCGTGTAAAACAGCGCCCATCTCTGTCCATGGGTGCTGTGAAACCCCGAACAAGATCCACAAACCAGGCGCTGATGTGGCTGCGGGTATCCGCACTCCAGATCCATGCCTGGCGTGGATCCATCGGGGATTGCTGGCAACGGGGGCGATCTGCGGGCGTATCCCCTACCAGTGAAAAGAGTTCCGGAACCGTTGGGAATCTCCAGTTCCTCTCTCCTCCCATGGCCCTTGTATTGGCTGCCCGAATCCAGTCTTCAGCCCCAGCCCTGTTCACAGGAAAGGGGCTTCCGGATTTTTCCCAAAGAAGGCCTGTGGTTTCATCACGTACCACCGCAGGGTCACAGGCTTCCATGAAACGATTCAAAAAAGATCTGGCCGGAGAAAACAGCGAATCCGCATCGAGACTCAGCGCGGGGTTTCCCACCACTCCGGTCCGCAAAGGTGTGTTCCGGAGCCCTATGATTCCTTCGGGGGCCTGCAAGGGCTTTCCCCTGAATGGGAAGAAAAGGCATTCTTTTTCCTTGAATTCGGTCCAGTCAGAAGCAACGATTTCCAAGGCCCGAAGCATGCCTTTTGCGTTTTCATGGCGTTTTTCCGGGTCAGAATCAAGGGCTGGCCCAAGAAATGACATCCAGAGGTCCACAGGCTGAGGAAGCTCTTTTTCCATCCTTTTTTTTTCGGGAAAATGTCCGGTAAGCATGCGGTAAAACACCACCCCCGCGCTGTAAAGATCCGATCGTTCATCCGCGCTGTCCGCGTTTTTTTCCTGCTCCGGCGCCGCATAACCCGGAGATCCGACCTTAATATTTGTCGGTGTCCGGGTCACTTCATGACGCAGACGGCTCAGGCCGAAATCTCCGAGAATCAGGGTATCGGCATCGTTGAGGAGAAGATTCCAGGGTTTTACATCCCTGTGGATCATTCCGTAAAAATGCAAACAATGCAGTGCATTGAGCAGTTCGCGCAGGAAATGGATGGCGGAATCAGGATCCAGTTTTCGGCATGGACTTTCCGGATCCCCCTTTTCTCCCATGAGCAAGCCCAAGCTCCTGGGGTGATAGGCCATGGTATAATAGGGCTCCGGGGCAAAGGAAAAATCCTCGACAGAAGCCAGGTTCGGATGGGAAAGGCTTGCCATCTTGCATGCTTCTTCCCTGAACATCAAAAGCAGCTCCTCCTTTCCCACTGCGGAGATGAGAAAAGGATGAGGCGCAAAGGCCTTAACCGCAAGAATCCTTGGAATTTCCGGATGCATGACTTTGAAAACCCTGCCCATGCCGCCCCTGCCCAGTTCACCGGTTATCTGGTATTTTCCGATTTTTCGCACGGATATAGTCTCCTCATCCAAGCCGTCTGGCATACACTTCCGGAAGTCCGACCCGCCTGATGGCCGCAGCGGTACGCTCCACGTCATAGGTCACTTTACGGAGAAAAAGCGAGCGGGATGCGGGTACATAAATAACGTACTTTGCCCGGTTATCCCCATCGCGCGGCTGGCCCACGCTACCGCAATTGATAATGGCACGGACCCCTTTTTCCAGAGTAAAGGGAATTTTTCCAGGACTTTTGCGCACAATCTCGCTGCCATTCCAGAGAATGCCTCCAATCTCATGGGTATGGCCCACAAAGCAGATGGCTTCGCCGAAAACCTGAAAAAGACCTGGAAGCTCGGATTCTTCTTTCTGAAAAAGATAGGTCCGGATGTCCGCGGGCGGGCATCCGTGGACAAAGCGCAGGTTTTCCATGGAAAGACTCAAGGGATAGGCGCTGATGCTGCGGAGGGTGGCTTCATCCAGCAGTCGACGTGTCTGCACAATGGCTTGGCGCGCACTGATATTGAACCACCTCTGTTCAGATACCTTCAAGACAGCGGACTCATGGTTGCCCATGACCGAAGGAATTTTTCTTGCAAGGAGCATGCGAACCACTTCATTGGGCCAGGGACCATAGCCGATGTTATCTCCCAGGCTGACAGCCCGGTCTATCCCCATGGCATCCATATCCGCGAAAACCTGGCTAAGGGCTTCGCTGTTCCCATGGATATCGGACAAAATGGCAAGGGGTCTTGATTGCATCGTTTCACCCGAACCGCCAGATCAGCGGGGTTTTTTGTTGCACCTTTACAAGGTGGTAAGAAAACGGACACCAAGGTAGGAAAATCGGAGACAAACACATATCTTGTGCATGATCGACCAATGCATGCTTCATGTTGTTGTTATTCTATATGAATATTCATTTTTTATACATAGCATTTCAACTTATGATACATAAAGTTGAGACTGCAAGGAAGCATCGGGAAAAAATCCCGAGCATTTTGTGAAAACTTCCTATAGACCTTGCCGATTATTTACGATATTGATACAAAATCAGTTGACATTTCAGGTCATCCTCCACAACCCTACTGACTTCAGTTCCAAATTACTCCTTTTGCAAGCCCGGCAGATTCCTTGCCTGACCATTACAGACAAACCACCCAACTTTTTTGTCCAAGATCAATCTCTGCATATAAATTTCAGTTGGATATGGCTTATCCATGTACTGGCCTGGGGTTGTCCGACGTTTAATAATGCGTTTTCCTTGACAGCCCAGAATTCTTGCTGATCTTTATCATACAGCAGCTTAAATCCACAAGGCTTGAAAGTTGCATCAGGGTAGCGGACAGATGCTGACAGATTATGCATAACAGATCCCGTACCTTTACAGGAGGTTCAATGACAAAAAATCAGGAATCAACGTTTTTTTCCAATGCGGTTCAGGGATGGACACAGGCCACAGGTGAATTTTGGCGATCTTTTTCCGAAACCCTCAGGGGAGCTTCGGAAAACTTTCCAAAACATGCGGAATCCATGCAGCAGAATGTCGCGCAGACCATGACGGCAAACTGGGATATCTTTCGTAAAATTATGGAAAATCTGGGTGATGGTATGCAGAAAAAAAATGAATCGGGTTTTGACCCCGCAGATATGTCTGCCCAGCTTGAGGCGGTAGGCCGCTTCATGCAGGTTTTCCAGAAGCAGACCGACTTCATCCAAAAACGCTTTATGGAAAATACGGAAAAACTTGGCGAGGTGTTTGAAGTCATGGACTCCGCAGGAACGGGAAGTGACCTTCTCCATGCCTGGCAGGAAATCTATGAAAAGGAAATCCGTAAAATTTTCCATATTCCCCAGGTAGGTCTCGGCCGGGAGTATCAGGAACGGATGATGGCGGCCCTGGATCGTTTCAGTCTTTTCCATGGCAATGCCATTGAGCTGCTCCACTTCCTCTATATTCCCATGGAACAGAGTTTTTTGCAGATGCAGAAGGACCTGGAAAAAATGGTGGCGGAAGGGCGTATTCCCGACGACCAGGAAGAATATTACAGGCTCTGGCTGCAGAAACTGGAATCCCACTACATGGAACTCTTCCGTTCTCCGGAATACACATCCGTTTTGGGAAAAACACTGGCAGCCATGGGAGAATTCAAGTCCGCCAAGGATGCCATCATCGAAGATTCCCTCCAGTCCTTTCCCATACCGACCCGCTCAGAAATGGATGAGCTTTACAAAGAAATCTATGCATTGAAGCGGCGGATTCGGGAGCTGGAAAAGGCACGTCACCCGCAGGCCTGAAGAACAGGCCGGATGAAAGGTACCTTGAAGTTTTCAGTGCAGGCGCTCATTGTCGGGAACAGGCAGCACCAAGTAACGGGGGATAACAAATATGGATATGGGTAAACTGACGGATAAATTTCTCACAGACCTTGAAAACAACACGGAAAAGACGCAAGCCTATCTCAAGGATGCCTGTGATGTTTTGCTCAGCGCCCTTGATGACAACATTGCAAGCACACCCTACGAAATTGTATGGCAGGAAGACCGGGTGCGGCTGAAGTTCTATCGGTCAACGGCGAAGGACAAGGCACCCAGAAAAACACCCATCCTTGTGGTTTATGCCCTGATCAACCGAGAAACCATGCTGGATCTGCAACCTGGTCGCAGTGTGGTCGAAAAATTCCTTGCCGATGGCATGGATGTGTACATGCTGGACTGGGGCTATCCGACCCAGAAGGACAAGTTTCTCACCATAGACGATCATGTGAATGTCTACCTGGACGATGCGGTGGACTTTATCCGGGAACGGGAAAAGGCCCCATGTCTCAATCTCATGGGAATATGCATGGGCGGTACCTTTTGTACCATTTACGCAGCCATTCATCCTGAAAAGGTGAAAAATCTTGTCCTCACCGTAACGCCCACAAGCTTTGACCATGACAAAGGCTTGCTCCATGTCTGGATGCGTGACCTGGATGCAGATTCCATCTTGAAAAACTATGGCAATATGCCGGGCGACCTGATGAATTTTGGTTTTCTGCTTCTCAACCCCGCCCGCCTCATGATCGATAAATATCGCTCCTTCCTTCAGAATCTGGGGGATAAGGCCTTTGTGGAGAACTTTGTCCGCATGGAACGCTGGATTTATGACAGTCCGGATGTGCCCGGAGAAACCTTTCGTCAGTTCATCGAAGACCTTTATAAAAAGAATCTTCTCATCCAAAACAAGATGCAGGTGGGCCCCCACCTTGTGAACCTTCAGAATGTCACCATGCCCGTTCTTAACATTTATGCCCGCTTTGACCACTTGGTTCCCCCGGCGGCCAGCGAACAGATCACAAGCAGGGTAGCAAGCAAGGATACAAAGGACCTCTGCCTGGATACGGGCCATATCGGAATTTACGTCAGCTCCAAATACCAGAATGAATTTGTCCCCACCATTTCACGCTGGCTCCTGGAGCGGGATGCTCCGGCAGAAACCGCATCCCTTACCGAAGCCCTGGAACAGTCCAGGCCTGAAGAGGTGACCGAGGGCATCCGTAAAGAAAAAAAGAGCCATGCCTCCCCAGCGGGCAAAGGCCGTGGTGCTTCGGATAAAAAGTCCTATGCCGCAAAATCCCCAGGAAAAATCTAAAAAATGCCAAAACCCCAAGCCTTTGCGGGAAAAGACCGCCTCAAAGGCTTGGGCTGTATCTTCAAAGAGTGGTCGTTTTTTGCAGCGGTTGGGGGCGGGTATTTTTTTAACCGTACTCTCAGAAACCGATCCAGGCGAATACTGTTCTGCAATGGATCACAACATAAGATTCCCGCTGAATATAAGAAATAAGGAGCAGGCATGAAAGGATTGACCATTCAGCAGATGGCCATCGGAGACAGCGCCACATTCACCAAAACCGTTTCCGAAAGTGATGTCTACCAGTTTGCAGGAATTACGGGTGATTTCAACCCGGCTCACATCAATGAGGAGTACGCCAAGGATACGGTTTTTAAAACCCGCATCGCCCATGGTATGCTGAGTGCCGGTTTTATTTCTACGGTCCTTGGCACCCGACTTCCGGGACCAGGTACCATCTATCTGCGCCAGGAACTGAAGTTTCTTGCGCCCGTGCGCATTGGAGATACCATCACAGCAAAGGCAGAGATTACAGGCCTTGTGCTTGAAAAGAATCGGGTGACCCTGAGAACCACCTGCACCAATCAGGAAGGGGTTCTGGTGGTGGACGGGGAAGCCCTGATGAGTCCGCCGAAAGCCTGATCTTGTCCCTTGTTTCATTCTGGGAAAGCGGACATAGAAAAAAGCATGCGCCCCCTTTTCAGGAAAGCGCATGCAAGGTTCAATGGAATACCAAAGGGTTGCAGCGCTTCATGCGAAGGCTGCAATCCTTTTTTATTTTGCCGCCCTCAGAGCCGCCTGGGCTGCGGAAAGGCGGGCGATGGGAATCCGGAAGGGAGAACAGCTCACATAGGTGAGGTCGTTCGCGTAACAGAACGCCACGGAGGCAGGGTCTCCACCCTGTTCGCCACAGATCCCGATTTTCAGATCCGGTCTGGTTTTCCGTCCTCGCTCAACGGAATACTGGATGAGCTGGCCCACCCCATCCTGATCAATGGTTTGGAAAGGGTCGGCTTCAAGAATGCCGGAATCCAGATATTCGGACATGAAACCGCCGGTATCATCCCGGCTGAAACCAAAGGTCATCTGGGTGAGGTCATTGGTGCCAAAGGAGAAGAACTCGGCAATCTCCGCCATCCTGTTTGCCAGAAGGGCGGCTCTGGGAATTTCAATCATAGTGCCATATTTGTAGTCAATGGCAGTAAGGTTGAAGGCTTTCAGAACATCCCCATAAACCTTGTCTGTGATGGCCTTGGCAATGACCAGCTCCTTCACATCACAGGTGACAGGGACCATAATTTCCGGCAGTGGTTTTTTTCCTTCACGGAGCAGCTCGGCCGCAGCTTCCAGAATGGCCCGGACCTGCATTTCAGTAATTTCCGGGTAGGTGATCCCCAGACGCACGCCTCTATGCCCCATCATGGGATTGCTTTCCTGCAGCTCCGCCCCCCGCCTGGCCACATCACTCACATCAATACCAAGGGCCAGGGCCAGCTCTTTCTGGTGCGCTTCCCCATGGGGAACAAACTCATGCAGGGGGGGATCCAGAAGGCGGATGGTGACGGGCATGCCGTCCATGGTTTCCAGGGTTTCCCGGATGTCCTTTTTCATAAAGGGGAAAAGTTCTTCCAGGGCATGACGGCGCTCATCCTCCGTATCACTGAGAATCATTTTGCGCAGGAGAAAAAGGGGTTTTTCGGAGTCTGTTCCATAAAACATATGCTCGGTGCGGAAAAGCCCAATTCCTTCGGCGCCATACTCCAGGGCGACGCGGGTGTCCTGGGGGCTATCCGCATTGGTGCGGACTCCAAGTGTTCTGTATTTATCCACAATGGACATAAAGGCTTTGAATCTGGGGTTTTCCGTGGCGTCCACCATCTTGAGAGCCCCTTCATAGACAAGTCCCTTGGATCCGTTGAGGGTCACCACATCGCCCTCTTTATAGACCTTGCCTCCGATGCGCATCTCCTTGGCCCTGGTGTCAAGGCGAATCATGGCGGCTCCCACGATGCAGCATTTTCCCCAGCCTCTGGCTACCAGGGCGGCATGACTGGTCATCCCCCCACGTGCGGTAAGAATGCCTTCGGCCGCACGCATGCCCTCCACATCTTCGGGATTGGTTTCCTCGCGTACGAGAATCACCTGTTTGCCCTGTTTCTGCCAGTCCACCGCATCCTGGGCAGTAAATACGATCTGACCAAAAGCGCCTCCAGGTCCTGCAGGAAGGCCTTTGGCGATGAGAGGGGCCGACTTTTCATGGTCAGGATCCACAACCGGGTGCAGCAGTTCATCAAGCTGGGCGGGCTTGACCCGCATGACACAGGTTTTCTCGTCAATGAGGCCTTCGGTGAGCATGTCCATGGCCATGTTCAGGGCCGCAGGACCTGTTCTTTTCCCCACACGGCACTGGAGCATGTACAGACGCTTTTCCTGGATGGTAAACTCGATGTCGAGCATATCCCGGTAGTGTTTTTCAAGATTTTCCCGGATGGTGCAGAGTTCCTGATAAACAGCGGGCATTTCTTCCTCAAGGGAAGGCAGGTGGGCATTCTGGTCGTTTTTGGTATCTGTGTTCAGGGGATTGGGGGTACGGATACCTGCAACAACATCCTCACCCTGGGCATTGGGAAGCCATTCTCCATAAAAGCGGTTTTCTCCGTTGGCCGGATTTCGGGTGAAAGCAACGCCTGTGGCGGATGTGGATCCCATGTTGCCAAAGACCATGCTCTGCACCGTGCATGCCGTTCCCCATTGATCGGGAATGCCTTCGATGCGGCGATAGGCAATGGCCCGACGGCCGTTCCAGCTCTTGAAAACCGCACCAATGGATCCCCAGAGCTGATCCTCGGGCTTATCAGGAAAAGCGACCCCCAGAACTTCTTTAACCTTTTCCTTGAAGGTCTCACAGAGAGCTTTCAGTTCTTCTGCGGGGATGTCCGTGTCGCTGAGGTAGCCTTTTTTCTCCTTCAGCGCTTCCATGATATGATCCAGCTGGCTGCGGATGCCCATGCCATCAACAGGCTCAATGCCCTCAGCTTTTTCCATAACCACATCGGAATACATCATGATGAGCCTGCGGTAGGCATCATAGACAAAACGTTCGTTACCGGTTTTTTTGATCAAGCCCGGGATGGTATCGGGACAAAGGCCCACATTGAGTACGGTTTCCATCATACCTGGCATGGACTGACGGGCGCCGGAGCGGCAAGAAACCAGAAGAGGATTTGAAGCATCCCCGAATTTCATGCCCATGCCGTCTTCAACATGCTTCAGTGCGGCACTCACCTGCTCACGCAGCGCCGAAGGATAGACTCCGCCGGAAGACAGAAAATCGTTACAGCAGGCCGTACTCAGGGTGAATCCTGCAGGGACGGGGAGTCCCATTTGGGCCATTTCCGCAAGATTGGCACCTTTTCCGCCCAGAAGATCGGCCTGGGTCGCATCGCCATCTGCCTTTCCGTTACCGAAACCGTAAACGTAGGTCGTCATGCTTTTTCCTTCCTTTCCAAAAAACAGCAAGCCTGATAAAAGTGTCTTTTTGTGGGCGTAAGGTCCGTTTCCAAAGTCCACAGCCAGGATGGCGATGGCGCGGACAAGCAAAGAGAGATGCTTTTATGGCTGAAGATGCCAATGCCCTTTCCACGGATGGTAGTAAAAAATATATTTTTTACCCCGGACGGGATTCCACTGGTATTTTTTACTGTATATTCCATTGGTTATGAAAAATTATACAAGAAAGAAATATACGGATCTGCGCATTGCATCCACAAAATCCCTTTCTTCTAGGGAGAATCAGCGGGAAGGGGGGATGAATGCCGACCAGGATGCCAGGGACCAGAAATCAGGGTCTCTCTAAGGATTTTTAAAGGTGAAGTCAAGGAAAAACAAGGTTTTTCCTCCCCAGGCCCCAGGCTTTGACGTTTAAAAATACTTTTCCATGCTGCTTTCCCCATGACCCAAGGCGTGGTATGTTCAAGATTTGAAATTTTGCGGGGAACAGGTAGATGGACCTTTTGCCGCATACGGCCTTTGTGTCTTCCCTTTGGTCTCTGAATGCCCAAATAGGCGAACGAGGACTCAAAAAAGGCACCTTAAAAAGATGAAAAATGCCTTTTAACACGCGGCCAGGATCCAGACAAACCCATGGACGGGTATAGATGATACAGATTGAACACCTCAAAAAAAGTTATGGCAACCAGGATCTTTTTGATGATGTCAGCTTCAAGATCAACCCGCGCGAACGCATTGGCCTTGTGGGAAGAAACGGGCATGGAAAGACCACCCTCCTGCGGATTCTTTCGGGGGAAACCCAACCCGATGAGGGGCAGATCCTCATTCCCAGAAATTATCGGATCGGCTATGTAAGCCAGCATCTTCAGTTTTCCCACCCCAGCATCCGTGAGGAAGTTGCCGCAGGACTGCCCAGGGGAGAAGAAGACGCTCTCTGGAAAGTGGAAAAAATTCTCGCAGGCCTGGGATTTTCCGAAAAGGACATGGCCTCTTCTCCCTCAATGTTCTCCGGAGGTTTTCAGATTCGGGTGCATCTGGCCAAGGTCATCGTTTCGGAACCGGATCTCCTGCTCCTTGATGAACCCACCAACTATCTGGACATCACCTCCATCCGATGGATGGAGCGTTTTCTTGCTTCCTGGCCCAGGGAGCTTGTGCTTATCACCCATGATCGCAGTTTCATGGATCGTGTTGTCACCCACGTGGTGGGAATTCATCGAAAACGTATCCGCAAGGTTCCGGGAGACACGGAAAAATATTACGCACAGATGGCCCAGGAAGAAGAAATCTATGAAAAGACCCGCGTCAACGATGAAAAACGCCGAAAAGAAATGGAGTTGTTCATCCGAAGATTCCGGGCCAAGGCCCGACTGGCCGGAATGGTGCAATCCCGCATCAAAGCACTGAATAAAATGGAAAAACGAGATCGTTTGGAAGACATCCGGGATCTTGAGTTTACTTTCCGATATTCACCCTACAAGGGCCGGTACATGCTCCACGCAAAGGATCTCGAGTTTGCCTATGAAGGTCAGCCTCCCCTGATCCGAAACTTTTCCCTCACCCTCAGTGCGGGTGAAAGGGTCTGCATTGTGGGAAAAAACGGCAGGGGAAAAACCACCCTCTTGCAACTTCTTGCGGGTATTGCAAAACCTGACAGCGGAGTACTGACGCCGAGTCCAGGGCTCCAGACGGGCATCTATGAGCAGACCCATATCAGCCACCTCCATCCCAACCGCACCGTGGAAGAAGAAATCCAGGCAGCACACGGTGATTGCGAACGCCAACTGGCGCGCAACATCTGCGGCGCCATGATGTTTGAAGGGGATGAAGCCCTCAAGCCCATCCGCGTCCTCTCCGGTGGTGAAAAGAGCCGGGTGATGCTGGGACGACTCCTTGTGAAACCGAACAACCTGCTTTTTCTGGATGAGCCCACCAACCACCTGGACATGAACAGTTGCGACGCCCTTTTGGAAGCCATTGACGCCTTTGAAGGTACGGTGGTCATGGTCACCCATAACGAAATGTTTCTCCATGCCCTGGCAGACCGCCTTGTGGTTTTCGGAGAAGGGGGGCCTTGGGTTTTTGATGGGGGATATCAGGATTTTCTTGATAAAATCGGTTGGGAGGAAGAACAGGAAGGACGTTCGGTGGGTGCCATGACCACAAGTCTCAGCCTTGCGGCAAAGGCAACCCAGGAAAGGGGCGGGCCCAGCAAAAAGGATCTGCGGAAAATGCGCTCTGAAATCATCCAACGCAAATCCGCAACCTTAAAGCCCTTTGAAAAAAAAATGGATGCGCTGGAAAAACAAATTGAAGATGCTGAAAAAAGCCTCCATGCCCTGACCGTGGACATGCAGGTCTTTGCCCAGAACGGGGAAGGCATGAAAGTGGCTGAAATCTCAAAATCCATAGCCCATATGCAGTCCAGAATAGACGGTTTTTATACCTCTCTGGACGAAGTCACGCGGAGCTATGAAGATCTTAAGGCCTCTTTTGATGAAAAAATGCAGGCTTTGGGAGATGGGGATGCCTGAGTTTTAAAAAAAAAAATCTGCTTTAAAACTGCTAAGGAGTGCGCTGGATGACAAAAGACAATAAAAATCCCCTGGACATCCTCTGGGCCATGGCTCTCATCGGAGCAGGTATTGGCGTCTTCATCAGAATTCCCCAGGTCATGCCGGGGATTCTTGAAATGGAGATTTTTGCAGGCTCTGGTTTTTTCATACGACTCTGCTTTTATCTCATGGGAATCATTCTCATTGGCGGTGGCGTACGTAAACTGTGGTATCGTTTTTTCAAGGCATAGATTCTTTGCATCCGTATTTTGCCCCTTTATGTCTTGTTGCAGCCATAGGACCTGTATTCTGAGGAGCGGATCATGCACCCAGTGGAAAAAAGCCAGGATGTGCAAACCCTCAAGTCCGAGGTCGAATACCGGACACGCCTGCAGGAAATCACCAATAAGATTTACTCTGCCGCACGCATTGATGAGATTTTCATTGATCTCAAAGAGGAAATCACCTCGCTTTTTGCCTGTGAGCGTCTCACCATTTATTATGTGGATGGTATCAAGCGGGAACTTGTTTCCCGATTTAAAAGCGGAGATGAAATCGGGGAAATCCGCGTGCCCATCTCTACCAACAGCATTGCAGGCTATTCTGTATTTAACCAGAAGCTTGTGAATGTGGGCAATGTGTATGATGAAGGAGAGCTCAGACGCATCGACCCCATCCTTTCCTTTGATAAAAGCTGGGATAAGCGTTCAGGTTTTGTCACTCGTCAGGTTCTGGTGGTGCCGATCATCTATAAAAGCTTTCTGCTGGGGGCCTTGCAGCTTATTAACCGCAAAAACGGAACGGTTTTTGATGCGCGGGATGAAATTTATGTCTCGGAGCTGGCGCAGGTGCTGGGGATTGCCCTGCACAATCAGAAAAGACTGGCCAGCAGCCGCAGGGTGACCAAGTTTGATCATCTTCTTGAAAACCATATCATGACCCAAAAGGAACTCAATGATGCGGTCACCCTTGCGAGAAGTCGTAAGACCAGTGTGGAAAGCATCCTGCTTCAGGACTTAAAGATCAGCAAAAAAGATGTGGGCGAATCACTGGCCCGCTTTTACAAGATCGGGTATCAGGCTTACACGGATCTGCTCCCCATTCCCGGAGAATGGCTGGAAGGCCTTAAGGTGGGATTCATGCGGGCCAACTTCTGGGTTCCTGTGGGTACGGAGGACGGCCAGCCCCTCATTGCCATTGACAACCCCCATGACCTGCAGCGTCTCTCAGAGGTTCGCGCCCTTTTTCCCAATCACAGCCCCATTTTCACCTTCTGCTTTCATGATGATATTCTCCGCTTCATTGACCGTTTTTTTCAGCAGAACCAGGATGGGGCATCCATTGATGAGTTGATCTCCCAACTCAAGGAAGCAGCGGAGGAGGAGGAAGAGGCCGAAGCCGGGGTTTCCGAAGAAAGCAGCGCTGTGGTTCAGCTTGTCAATAAAGTAATCCTGGAGGCGCATGCCAGGGGCGCTTCGGACATTCACATTGAGCCCTATCCAGGCAAACAGAGCACCCAGGTCCGTATTCGTGTGGATGGTGCCTGCGCCGTCTACCAGACCATCCCCTACAGCTACAGGAACGCCATTGTTTCCAGAATCAAGATTATGGCGGATCTGGACATTGCCGAACGCAGAAAGCCCCAGGACGGTAAAATCAAGTTCAAGAAATACGGTGGAAAAGACATTGAACTACGCGTGGCCACAGTGCCGACCCAAGGTGCCATGGAGGATGTGGTCATGCGTATTCTCGCTGCGGGTGAACCCATTCCTCTGAACAAGATGGGCTTTTCCCAGCGCAATTATGAGCATTTCATCCAGGCCATTGAACAACCCTATGGCATTATCTTTGTCTGCGGGCCTACGGGCTCCGGTAAAACCACTACCCTGCATTCGGCCTTAGGATATATAAACAAGCCGGAACGTAAAATCTGGACTGCGGAAGATCCCGTTGAAATCACCCAGAGGGGGCTTCGTCAGGTACAGGTCATGCCCAAAATCGGTTTTGATTTTGCAGCGGCCATGCGCTCCTTTCTCAGAGCGGATCCGGATGTCATCATGGTAGGGGAAATGCGGGACAAGGAAACCACGCAGATCGGTATTGAAGCTTCACTCACAGGCCACCTTGTCTTTTCCACCCTGCACACCAACAGCGCGCCGGAGAGCGTGACCCGTCTTCTGGACATGGGAATGGATCCTTTCAATTTTGCCGATGCCATTCTCTGCATTCTGGCCCAACGTCTGGTGCGGACCCTTTGCAAAAACTGCAAGGAAGCATATCAGCCCTCACGGTCTGAGTATGATGAGATCGTTCGGGAATACGGAGAAGGCTTTGAAGAAAAAACCGGACTTTCATATACTCAGGATCTGAAACTCCACAGACCCAAGGGATGTGATCGCTGTAACCACACAGGCTATGCCGGACGTATGGGACTCCATGAGCTTCTTGTGGGCTCGGATTCCATTAAACGGCTCATCCAGCGTAAGGCTCCCATGGAAGAAATCCGGGAGCTGGCCATTGCCGAGGGGATGACAACCCTCAAACAGGATGGAATTGTAAAAATCTTTGGCGGGAATACAGATCTGCTCCAGGTCCGTAAGGTCTGCATCAAATGAGACTTCAGGGGCTATCCGGGTTTTCCGGGACCCTGAACCTGCGGAGCTGTTCTTCGTAGTAGGTTGTATCCTGGCCCCTCTCCCTTTGAAGCCAGAGCGCCCTTTCCGCAAAACCAAGCGCTTCTGTGGCGCGCCCTGTTCTGTGATATCCTTCGGCAAGGGTATCGAGAATGTGGGGTTCTTGTCCTCTGCTTTTCTCCACTGCCTTTTCCGCATAATAGCTTCCAAGGTCAGGATCCGCGACCTTTCTGTCCTCGGCTGTGATGTAAAGCCAGGCAAGGTTATTGAGCAGTTCCGGATCCTCAGGGGTCAGGATCAGGGCCCTGTGATAGGCGCTGCGGGCTTTTTCCCAGGCTTTCTGCTCCTGATAAAGATCCCCAAGGTAACGCAGGACTCCAGGAGTTTCCGGGCTCCGCTCTGCCTCCACTTCAAGACTGCGGGTGAGAAGCCGCAGACGCAGCTCCGTCGCCGCGCCTGTAAAATGCAGATATCCTCCGCCAAGGCCGAGCAGGAAAAGGCCGCAAAGGTAAAGGGCAAGGCTGCGCCTTACCTTGGCGTCATGCTGAAGGATTTTCCGGGGATTCCTTTCACAGGCTTTAAGAAAATCCATGCGCTCTGAAAGACTGAAATGATGCCAGTTGGGTTTATCCGGATCCTGCCCTGTGAGCTGTCCCAGCATTTCAAAGGTATGAATGAGATGATCGGCCCTACCCTGGACACTCAGGGCAAAGACATCGGCCTGGCGTTCAAAATTACGCATGAAAAAACCAAAGACAAAACGAAAATAAAAGAAAAAGAAAAAAAGGGTGAGGGCGATGGCAAGGCCTGTGGCAACACCTGCGGGCGGCAGGAATGGCAGATGGGGAAGGAAAAAAAAGGAAGCACCCAGCAGAAGGCCCTGATAAAAAAAATCAAGCAGGGCCCAGGAGACCAGAAGAAAACCAGCAAGGATCAGGACATATAAGGGCAGGTGATAGCGCTTTGCATGGCCTGCCTCGTGGGCGATGACCGCTTCCAGGGCTTCAGGATAGAGGTGGCGCAAAAGAGCAGGAGTCACAAGAATATAGCGAAAACGGGACCAGGGCCCCATGATACCTGCGGTGAGCATGCGACCGCCAAAAAGCGGCCAGATGAGAATATCCCGGCATCCCGTACCCGTAAGGCGAAGAACCTTCTCAATGCGATGGCGCAGGGGGCCTTGGGGCAAGGGAGTGCAATTCCAGAATTTCTGTATCCCAATGGGCGCAAAAAGAAAGATCGCCAGAAAAAGGCAAAGAAAATAAATGGTTTGACCTGGGGTACTTTTAAAAACTTCCTGAAAGGCAGAAAAGGGCAATAGCAGGAGAAGATCATGGATACCGGAGAGCAGAAACCAGGGCAAAAGGGCGGGCAGGCTGAGCCCCATCTGCTCCCGGATAAAAGCCTTTGCGTCGGTCCCGGTGTAGGCGCCTGCGGATTTTGATGCGAGAAACCATAGGCCGGACTGCAGCAGAAAATAAAAGGCCATGCTGGAAAAATCCCGCAAAAAAGGGAATACCCAAGCAACGACGTCCGGGCAGAGCAACAGGGGCAGATGCAGGATATGGATGAAAAGCGCAAAAAGTATGAGCAGCAAGACCGTCTGTACCTGGAGCCTCCGGTGACAGGCCTCTGCAAAACCTGCATGGAAGGCCCCAAGGGGCAGGGCCATGGCCCGGCGGTTCCAACGGTCAATGAACATAAAAAAAAGCGTTATGCCAAAAAGGATACACAGCCACCGAAGACCAACGGCTCCGGGATTCGCAACCGGGCTGTGGGTGGTGACCAGGACAAGCGCCGCAATGGTGGAGAAGAGGTGATGAAACATGGGGGGCTATTTTCCCTATCTCTGGGGAGCGGGGGCTTTGTAGTAACGATCTCTTTCGCTGTAAATGCACCCGCAGTAGGGCTGGCGATACATACCCCTTTGCCTGGATACCTCAATACCTTCCTGCCAACCCTCCCTGAAATCCCGGTACAAAAAGGTAAGGCCTGTTTTTTTTCCTACGGACTCTCCGATCTCGCGGATGAGGGCATGGTTCTGGAAACGGCTGTAGAGAAGGGTGGAGGAAAAGGCGTCGAACTTTCCCCTTTTGGCCAGCAGGGCAGTGGCGCTGAGACGTTTATGGTAGCAGATTCTGCAACGATCCGGCTCCCGGAAAACCATATCCTGTAAAAATTTTTCGAGAGCATAGTCCTCCTGGAAAATCACCTTCATATCCATTTCCAGGGCATAAGCCCTCAGGGTTTCTTCCCTGCGCAGACATTCAGCGTAGGGGTGGATGTTGTGGCGATAAAAAAAACCCATAACCGTATGCCCCTCCTCCTTCAGTATGCGCAAAGGATAGATGGTACAGGGACCACAGCAGGTGTGGAGCAGGACTTTCATGATATGCTTTACTCCCTGGCTCCGAAAATGGCCGATCCAATGCGGATGAGGGTAGCACCTTCTTCGATGGCCACCCTGAAATCATCGCTCATACCCATGGAAAGGATATGCAGGGGGGCAGGGAGAAGGGCTTTATGGTTTGCGCTCTGCATCAGTTCCCGCAAAAAGGCAAAATGCCTGCGGTTGTCTTCTTCCTTTTCCGCAGGCGGAGGGATGGTCATCAACCCCTGCACGGCAAGGTGGGGGAGATCCGCGAGATCCTTCAGCAGAGAAAACAGATCTTCCGGCGCAAGCCCGGACTTGCTTTCCTCTCCGCCCAGATGGATCTGGACAAGGATTTTCTGGATTTTCCCCATTTTTTCAGCTTGCTTATGAATTTCCTGGGCAAGGCGCAGGGAATCCACGGAATGGATAAGATCGGCCATCTGCACCACAAGACGGGCCTTGTTGCGCTGCAGGTGGCCGATAAAGTGCCAGCAAAGGGAAAGGTCCTGGAGAGTTTCCGCTTTGGATGCCATTTCCTGGACATAGTTCTCACCAAAGATTTCCTGACCTGCGCCATACGCCTCACGGATCAGGGCTTCGGGTTTGGTTTTGCTCACAGCCAAAAGCTTCACTTCCTGGGGCTTTCTGCCGCAGGCAAGACAGGCGTTTCCTATGGCTTCCCTCAGCGTTTCCAGTCTCTGGGCAATCATGGGTGCATCCTCATTTTTTCAGGGCTGGGCAGGATAGGCGGGCAGAATTCCGACCTGGGCAAGGCTTTCCATGACTTCACAGATGGGAAGGCCCACCACATTGGTATAGGATCCGCAGATATTGGGAATAAAGTGGGCGGCAAGACCCTGGATGGCGTAAGCACCCGCCTTGTCATAGGGCTCATCTGTGGCTGTATACCATGCAATCTCCGCATCCGAAAGGATTTTGAAACGTACATCCGTGGAAACCGCATACACAAGGCGCTTTTGCTTTTCATGGCAGAGAAGCGCCACACCGGTGATCACCTGGTGGGTGATGCCGCTGAGCTTGCGTAGCATGGCTTCGGCATCCTCCCGGTCTCTGGGTTTACCGAGTACCTCATGCCCCACAACCACAAGGGTATCTGCGGCAAGCACAAAGCTTTGCGGATGACGCTGGCTCACGATGGCGGCTTTTTCTGCGGCAAGAATCTGGGCCAGCTGACCCGGCGTATCCGCCTGCACACTTTCTTCATCCATATCACTGGAAAGCACGCGGAAAAAAACGCCCGCCTGCGCAAGAAGCTCCCTCCGTCTCGGTGACTGGGAGGCAAGGATCAGTTCAGGGGGATGGGATGGACGCATCTTCATTCTCCTTTGGAAGAATCTTGCATGAGGGCTTCAATGCGGGCAATGTCTTCGGGCAGATCCACTTCCGGGGAATCATGGGAGGTCATCACCACGCGGAGGGTGTATCCCTGCTCTAAAACCCGGAGCTGTTCGAGCTTTTCAATCTCTTCAAGGGTTCCTGTGGGAAGATCCCTGAAAATATCCAGGAAACGCCGGGTATAGGCATAAACACCAAGGTGCTTGATGTAGGTGCAGGGGGTTTCCCGATCCCGGACATGGGGGATGGTGGCCCGGGAAAAATAAAGCGCGTTTCCCCTGGCGTCCATCACCACCTTCACATCTTTGGGATCCGTGATTTCCCTTGGATCCTGGATGACAAAACCCAAGGTGGTCATGGCAAGATCCGACTCCTTCTGAAAAGGTGCCAGAACCTCATCAATGCATCGGGGATGGATGAGGGGCTGGTCACCTTGCACATTGACCAGAAGATCCTCAGGCAAAAGGCCGAGAATGCGGGCAGCATCCGCAACACGATCCGTTCCGGAACGATTTTCAGGCGAGGTGAGTACCGCCCTGCCTCCGAAATTTTCCACAGCTTCAAGAATCCGGACATCGTCGGTGGCCACCACAACGTCGTCCACGGCTGCGGCTCTGCAGCGTTCATATACATGGCGAATCATGGGTTTGCCTGCAAGGGGGCGTAAGGGTTTGCCCTCAAGTCGACTGGAACCCCAACGAGCAGGAATCACAACAATTTTTCTCATAGACACTCCTTATATGGATATTTCAGGCATACCTCTGAAGCCATGAATGAAGGGCGGGCATGCATTTACGGTTTGCCGCGGGAAAGGCCAGGGTCTGCAGTTCATCGGGAAAGATCCAGCGATGTTCCCTCTGGGATAAGAGAGCAGGGATTTTTTCCCGGGTGCGACAGCCAAAGAGGGTCATGGCAATGCGAAAATGGGTATAGGCGTGGCCAATGGTGCAGAGTTTCTCAGGTTTTTCCAGAATCAGTCCTGTCTCCTCCCGCACTTCCCGGATACAGGCCCTTTCCTCACTTTCTCCTTGCTCGCATTTACCCCCCGGAAATTCCCAGAATCCGGGCAGCATGCCGGTTTCCGGCCTTTTGGTGACCAGGATGCGGAAGTTTTCATCCACAATGGCTGCGCAGGCAACGGAAAAAAAAGGAATGGGTCTTTTTTTTTCCCGCAGGGGATACAGCTCCGTTTTTTTCTGTGCCCAAGCCTCACAAAACAAGGAAACAGGGCAGTCTGCACACTTAGGTTTTGCTGGAGAACAGCAGGTGGCTCCAAGCTCCATCACCGCCTGATTGGCGTCCTTGGGATTTTTGGGATCCAGAAGAAGGGAAGCATGGCGCAGATAATGCCTGTGCGCAGTTCCCGCATTAACGGGAAAGGGGTCTGAGAAAAGCCGGGCCATAACCCTTTTCACATTACCGTCCACCACAGCAACCTGTACATGAAAGGCAATGGAAGCCACAGCTGCGGCAATGTATGGTCCCACTCCGGGAAGTTGGCGCAGGTTTTCAGGATCTTCGGGAAGGCGAGACAACCCCTGCTGCCTCAACCTTTGGGCGGTCTTCTGAAGATTGAAAAGTCGTTGATAGTATCCAAGCCCTTCCCAGCTTTTAAGAAGGGATTCGGGTTCGGCCTGGGCCAGAGCATCCAGATCCGGATATTTTTCCATAAAAGCCTGGTAATAGGGAATCACCGTATCCGCGCGGGTTTGCTGGAGCATGACTTCCGAGATCCAGATCGCATAAGGATCCGTGGTGCGTCGCCAGGGCAGATCCCGTTTATGCGTCCTGTACCAGGAAAGGAGGGCCTTTCGAAAAGCCCTGAGCTCATTTTCTTGTGTGGAAAAATGCATGTTTTTTTTCCATAGGATGTTTCATTTTTTCTCTGATTTTTTTATTCTGGGATCCTTATTCAGGGTCCCCCATAAAAAAACAACATGAACATTGAAGGAGGCGTTGTGGCGGAACTGCGTGTGGTGCTGCACATGGATGAACCCGAAGAAAAACGTCTTGCCATTGGTCTGACCAACCTTGAAAACCTGATCCGGGCTGCCGGAGGCCCTGCCCATGTCAATGCCCACTTTGTGGTGAACGGTCCCGGAGTACTCCTTTTTCGTCAGATGGACAAGTCCCTTGCGCAAAGGCTTTTTGCTCTCTCGGAGGCAGGGGTGCATTTTGTCGCTTGTCAGAATGCGCTCAAGGCCAAAGAGGTGGATGTTTCCGAACTCCCGCCTGGGGTGAAAACCGTCCCTGCAGGGATTCTGGAGCTTGTACGGCTCCAGCAGGAGGATGGTTGCGCCTATGTCAAGCCCTGAGGCCTCGGAGGCTGAAATCCGCTATTACCGGAATAAGGCTGCGGAATTTACCCGCAAAGCCATGGCTGCGGATCCTGCAAGCTTTCTTCAGCCCTTTGTCGTAAGACTCAAACCCGCAGCCCGTATTCTGGATGTGGGCTGTGGGTGTGGTCGGGATCTGCGTTGGTTGCGGGATCAGGGATTTTTGCCCCAGGGACTGGAGCGTTCTCCGGAGCTTGCGGATCTCGCTCGCTCCCATTCGGGGTGCAAAGTCCACCTTGAAGACTTCACATCCTGTGCATCTGAGCTTTTCCAGGTGGATGGTCTTCTCTTCTCCGGAGCGCTGGTGCATCTGCCCCCCTTGCAAGTGGCACAAGTCATTGCAAGATTTCTGCCCTGCCTTTCAGAAGAGGGACGACTCTATGTATCCCTCAAAGAGGGAAGCGGCGTGGAGACGGATGGCGATGGACGGCGTTTTTATCTCTGGGAGGAGGATGCGGGTTGCGCGCTCTGGCAAAGCCTGAGTTTGGACATTTGTTACTTTAAGAGACAAACGTCTGCTGTGGGGACACGATGGCTGGCCTGGGTACTGAGGCCTGAAAAAAATATTCCAGGATAAACGCATAAAAAAAGGATCACCTTCATGATGATCCTTACCGTTTTGATATTTTGGTGGAGCTGAGGGGGATCGAACCCCTGACCTCATGGCTGCCAGCCATGCGCTCTCCCAGCTGAGCTACAACCCCACATGCAGATAACGAGGCACCATCTACCAGCAGAGGCGTCAGGCTGTCAATAAAAAAATAGAAAGGAGCCAAGGAATTTTAAAAGGAGGCCCACTTTTACTTTTCGGGCTTGTGCATCTTAAATCCATGGAAAAAATCATTGAAAAAAGATTGGGATTCTATATTCTTCATAATTTGTGGCAGAATAAAAAATATCATAAGACACTGGCTTCAGGAGGTGATCATTTTAAAGACTGGAATACATTAAAATATTTGAGGGCTGTACCCCAAGCGCCGGTTGTGCGCAAAAAACCATTCGTATTCAGTTTTTTGCTGAAAAGAATGGGGTTTTTCAGCAATCCTATCCACCATCATCCACATTACATGTGAAAATCAGTCCTGATGCGGGAAGCTGTGAAGGGCTTTTTCATGAAAATACCCCTTCCGAGTCCCTGCATCAGGTTTTTACAGGGCTTTCAACTTCTGCAAAAGAAAAGGATTCTTTTATGCTGGCACGGATACGGGAGAAAGCTTCCTCCTGGATGGTCAAGTTTATTCTGGGGATTATCGTCCTTGTTTTTGTCTTTCTGGGAGTGGAAAGTTATCACACAGGAAAACAAAACCGGGTTGCCGTTGTCAATGGAACGGTTATAACCGTGGACGCCTATCGCGCGGAGTACCAATCCCTTGTGGATCAGATCCGTCGTCAGTTCGGTGGGGTGGTCTCCCCTGAAATTCTTGAGCTCTTTCAGGTGCAGGAGCAGGCCCTGCAACGACTCATAGACAGGCAGCTTCTCATGCAGGAGGCCAAGACGCAGAAACTGCAGGTAACGGATGCGGAAGTGACCGCCGCCATTGCCGCCATTCCTGTATTTCAGACCGATGGCCGTTTTGACGCAGCTCTTTATCGCCGTCTTCTGGAAGCCAACGGCATGAATGCGGTCTTTTTTGAAGAACGTCAGCGGGAGGATCTTCTCCTTGGCAAGCTGCAGGAGCTGATTTTTGGCGGAGTTCATGTCTCCAAGGCTGAAGCCCTGGATTTTTACAACGCCCAGAACCAGAAAATTGCCATGGAAGCCCTTGTGCTGCGGCCTTTGGATTTCACACCGGAACCTGTCACAGAAAAAGCACTTGTGGCCCGATATGAAAGTCATAAGGAAAGCTACCGAACAGAACCCATGGTGAAGGCAGCTTATCTTCGTTTTGACCCAGAAGAACTCAAAGATCGCATTGAGATCACCGACGAAGAAGTCCGCCAGGCCTATGAGATGCACATCGAAGATTTCCGGGAGCCGGAAAGGGTGTCCGCCCGTCATATTCTCTTTCAGGTTGATGAAAATGCGGACCAGAACCTTGTGGACGCCAAGTATCAGGAGCTTATGGCTCTTCGTGAACGGATTGTCCAGGGAATGGATTTTTCCGATGCCGCCAGGGAACATTCCCAATGTCCCAGCGCCTCGGATGGAGGGAGGCTTGGAATTTTTCCACGAGAAGCCATGGTTCCCGCATTTTCAGAAGCAGCCTTTGCCCTTGAACTCAATGGGATGAGTCTGCCGGTCCGGACCCGCTTTGGTTGGCATCTCATCCATGTGGATGAGCGTCTGCCCGAAGGGGTGAAGCCCTATGAAGCTGTTGCCGGAGAGCTGCGTTCAGCTCTGAAGGAAGAAAAGGCCAAAAACCAGAGCTATGATATGGCGGATGCGGTATATGACGCTACCCTGGCGGGTGCGGATCTCAAGGAAGTGGCCGCGACCTGGAAACTGACCCTGCATGAGACCTCCTTTTTTGGCCGCAGAGGTCCCAGCTCCGGCGTGGTGGATGCCAGACGTTTTGCGGAAACGGCATTTTCCCTGGCCCACGATGAGGTCAGCGAGCTTGTGGAAATCGGAGACGCCCTTTTCCTGATTTCCATTGTGGATCGCCAGGAGTCAAGCGTACCTCCCATGGATGCAGTGCGCGAACGCATGGTGGCGGAACTTGAGAGGGAAGGGCGGGAGGCCATGGCAAAATCCAAGGCGCAGACCATCCTCGTGGCCCTGCAAAAGGGAGAGCATCCGGAGATTCCCCTTGTCGAGACAGGATTTTTTGGCCGGGAGGAGGAAATTCCCAAGCTCGGAGCCCTGCCCATGCTTAACCGTGCGGCCTTTGCCCTGGATAAGGAGAGCACCATACCCGATGAGCCGGTCCGTCTTAATGAAGGATATGCGGTTTTCCGCATTACAGGACGAACTCTTCCCGATGCGGCCAGTTTTGAAACAGAGCGTCCGCGCCTTGAAAGGGAATTGAAAAACCGCAAGCAAAACCGCATGTATGGTCAGTGGATGGCTTCTTTGCGGGAAAAAGCAAAAATTGAGATAGAACCGGCTTTCCGCCAGGAAGGATAAGAATCCGGGGGTTCAGCATCAGGCGCCATGCCGCTGAACCTTCGGCTTTCAGTCTTCGTTTCTGCCCAGTTCAATGCCCGCAGCCAGTATCGTCTGTATGGCGTCCAGTTCCGGACACAAGGCTGCACATGCGGGCAATTTTTCCTTGCGCTTGCAAGCCAGGCAGGGACTTTTTTTAAGATACCCGATTTCAAAATCAAAGGTGTCTCGCTTGATATAGGATTTTTGACTTCCCATGGTTTTCATGATCTGAGGCTTCCTTGACGATAAATCCTGATGGGGGCTGGCCTTTCAGGGAATAAGAGCCCTTTTAAGCCCAGAAAAGACTCAGCGGACAAAAGCCGCTCTGGTAACCGGCGCTTTCCTGATCCTTCAATAGTGAGGGATCAGGGGCCTTTTGAGTTTTTTGGCGGCATAAAAAAGCCGCACATGAAAAATTTAATCTGGATCTATATCATGTCACACGGGGTTTTGCAAAACCCGGATTCTTTGAAGAACTTTCAACACAAACGCCCAATAGGGCAGGCTACATGACCAGCGGTTTTTTATAAGGAGTGATTGTGAACCCTTCTGTTGTGCTTTCAAGACGTGTTTTCTGGCTTGCTCTGATCTTTTTCCTTCCCTTATCCACCCTCACCGGGTGGTTTGCCTCCTCTGCCTCTCCGGATACCCTGGGTACCTTTCATTCTCTGGGCCCTCTCTTGCCCCACTTAGGTGCCCTTGGGGGCCTGATGGCAGCCCTCATTTTCAGAGCCCTGTGCGCTCTTTTTTTCAGACAACTACCTGAAACAAAGGAAAAAAAAGTTCAAAAAAAGGACGCCAAAGCCTCGGTTGCCCAGCCGGTCGAAGATTCTGAAGCAAGAAAAGCCAGGGAGCAGCGCATGTTTGTGTATCTCCTTTCCGCCCTGCAGAAAGAAGCCCGGCTCCTGGATTTTTTTGCCGAAGACCTGGATCTGTATGAAGATGATCAGATCGGGGCAGCGGTGCGTCCTGTTCACGAAAACGCCCGGAAAACCCTGGCCCGATATCTGGATATGATCCCGGTCATGGAAGAGGAAGAAGGTCGACGTCTCACCGTTCCCAAAGGCTTTGATCCTGGCCGGATCAAGCTTGTGGGCAAGGTGGCGGGGGAACCGCCCTTTGAGGGAATTCTCCGGCACCGGGGCTGGCGGGCCAAAGGCATACGCATGCCCGTATTCAGTGACGCCAGAGGCGCGGATGTTCTCACGCCTTCGGAAGTGGAAATCGTCTAACATGCACTCTGTACGGGATTCCCAGAGACCACCCTTGGGTGTTTTTTTCAACCATCCACACCTGAAAAGAATTTTTACAGATCTTTTTTACGTGGGCCTGGGGCTTGTCTTTATCTTTTTTGTCTTTTTTTTATGGAACTTTCCGGAGTTTGAAAAAAAATTTTCCTACCCGGAAATCACAGCCATGGCTTTGGCCTTGGTTTTTTTTCTGTATGCGCTTCGGAGAAGCTGGGATCAGCTTCAGCTTGCAAAAAAACAACAGGATACTTTGGTTCAGCTGAATTCATACAAGGAAAAGTATAGAAAAATCTTTGAAAATATAAGAGATATTTATTGTGAGGCCCTTTTTGACGGTACGGTGGTAGAAGTCAGTCCTGCGGTACTGGCTTTTACCGGATACAGTCGCGAAGAATTTATCGGAAAAAAAATCCACAGATTCTATGCGGATTCGGAAATAAAAGACACCATGGTCCGCTTGCTGCTCGCCCATGGAGAACTCAAAGATTTTGAGGTCAATTTCCGCACCCGCTGGGGGAATATCTATACAGGCTCCTTGAACTGCATCCTGGAAAGGGACAGAAAAGGGGAGCCCGTACGCGTTTACGGAACCCTCCGGGATGTGACGGAATGGCGTAAAGCAGCCCGTCTTCTGGAGGAAAGTGAACAGAAGTACAGAGGGATCTTTCAGAATATCCAGGATGTTTACTATGAAACGGATATGACCGGAAAATTTCTTGAAGTCAGTCCGGCCATTGAAAGGGTTTTCCATTATCAGCGGGAAGAACTCATCGGAAACAGCTTCTTTGGCTACTGTATCCATCCAGAAAAGGCCAGAAAGATGCTTTTTTCCCAGGCTGAAAGGGAAGGTCTGGTCCAGGATTTTGAATTGCAGCTCAAAGACAGGGATGGCCGGATCCGGGATTTTTCCCTGAATGCGGAGCTGATCCGAGATGAGACGGGCGAACCCCTGAGGGTTATTGGATCCATGCGGGATATCAGTGACCGCAAACGGGTGGAAAGTGCTCTGAGAAGATCCAGGGATGAACTGGAAGGGCGGGTCATGGAGCGCACGGAAGAACTCCTGCTCACCAATCAGAAGCTGCTCCGTGAAATCGAAGACCGCAAACGAGTGGAAAGGGAACTGCTCCAGCGGGAAGAAACCTTCCGCGCCCTTACCGAGAATTCCACGGATATCATCATGCGGTTTTCAAGGGATCTTTCCCTTGTTTTTGTCAACAGCGCCGTCACCCGGATTTCCGGTCTAAAACCCCTGGAAATCCGCAATCACGGACTCTGGCATGTGGGCTTTGACGAAGGGTTCTGTCAGATGCTGGTGCGCCACCTGCCCCTTATATTTGACGGAGGCGTAGCCCGCAGCCTCACTTTTTCCTGTCCGGGCAGTCAGGGAGATCGTGTGTATGACTGGCGCCTCATTCCGGAATGGTCCAGTGACGGCCAGGTTATCAGTGTCCTGTGTACGGGGCGTGATATCACCCGCTTAAAGGCTGCGGAACACAGGATACAGATTCTCACCCAGGAGCTGATCCGGGCCCAGGAAAATGAGCGCCAGAGGATCGCAAGGGATCTGCACGATCATATTGCCCAGGACCTGGCAACCCTGAAAATCATGTCCCAGAATCTTTTCGGAGCCTGGGAGGATGTTCCTCAGGCTCTGCGGATAAAGGCGGAAACTCTGAACCGCACCCTGGGCAATTCCATTCAGGCAGTGCGGGATCTGGCCTATGACCTGCGTCCGCCCACCCTGGACGCCCTGGGTCTTGTGCGCACCCTCTTTGTCTATTGCGAGGATCTCAGCAGCAAATATGGTCTGCAGGTGGATTTTTCATCCGCAGGCCTTGATGCGCTGGATCTGGATTTTGATACGGAAATCAACCTCTATCGCCTGTTGCAGGAGGCCTTAAGCAATGTTCGCAAACATGCCTCCGCAAGGCAGGTGACGGTACGTCTTGTGGCCTCCCACCCCCACATTATTCTCCGCATTGAAGATGATGGGCAGGGATTTCACCCAGAGGTCCGCATGGGAGAGGCTCTGCATGAAAAACGGATGGGGCTGCGCAGCATGGAAGAGCGCGTAGCACTTTTGGGAGGAAAAATGAAGATCCAGTCCTCCCCGGGAACAGGCGCCCGGATCCATATCCAGGTGCCCATGCGTATTCGCCATGCACAAGAAGCGGACTATCTTGTTCCTCCGGCTTCCCCATGATATGAGAGCTTGTGCAGTAGGAGTGGCAGAAGTAAAAAAACATCGTTTGAGCCTTTTTCAGGCCAGCGTCCACGGATCAGGAGAGCGTATGGAACGGATCATATGGGAAGAAAATCTGAACATTTGTGTTCAGAATATTGATGAACAGAAACAGAAAATTGCAGACCACATCAACAGAATTTACCAGAAACACGAGGAAAAAGCCGAGCCCCGCGTCCTCTTTGACCTTCTCAACGACTTAGGGGAGGGGCTGCGCATCCACTTTGCCCTGGAAGAAAAAATCATGCAGCAGCTGGGCTATCCCGAGCTTGCGGAACACCGCAAACTGCATAAATTTTTCATCCGCAAGACCCTCAACCTGCGCCGTCTGATATCCGATGACCCAGACAACATCCGGGATGAGGCTCTGGTCTTTTTGGGTCACTGGCTTGTGGAGCATATCCGAACCGAAGATCAGCGCTTTGGACCCTATGCCAGAACCCGTATTTTTGTGGACCAGCACAGGCGGAACAAACGGGTTCGCTGAAAAAAAAGGGCCGCCTCTTTTAAGGGGCGACCCTTTCAATGTTTTTTAAGCCCGATCTGGTAAAATCAAACGTTGGTGCCTGGAGCGGGAATCGAACCCGCACAGCCTTTCGACCGAGGGATTTTAAGTCCCTTGCGTCTACCATTTCCGCCATCCAGGCACTGGAAACAAAGTGCAGGGTTTTATAGGCTTTCCAGCCTTTTTTGTCAATGTCCGGAAAAAGACTTTTTTTGGCTTTTTCCCATATCAGCAAGAAAAGTCCTGATCGATGATCCGGCATGGGATGATCAGGGTAGGTTTGTTAAATATTTTTACTCATAAGGAGCAGGTGCATGGACCAGGTAAAAAACTTTTTCGTTTCCCGCAAAGACATTGCCGTTCGTTTACTTTATACGGTATTTTTCTTCATTGTCTTTGAATTTCTGAAAACCCTACAGATTTTCCTTTCCTGTGTACAGTTCATATGGGCCCTCGCCACACGCAAGCATCTGGAGCCCCTGCGGAACTTCACCGATCGCCTTGCTGTTCTCAGTTATCGGATTCTGCGTTATATTTCCCTGAATGAAAACCGGCGGCCCTTTCCTTTTACCGAGTTTCCCGAAGCCATGGATCGTGCTGAGTCCGTACGCTTTGACGAAAAAAACGGCTAAGCTCCTTTTTCCATATTCCCGGCGCAGCTTCTGCCCATGGGGTAAATCCCAGGGTTCATGCCACCTTTTCACCTGTTTGAAAAGGTAGGGCAGCATATCCGGCGAAACGGTAATTTTTTTGGGCTCCCCCTTCCCAAATCCCATGGACCAGAGCCTGGAAAAACGGGGGGGCACGAAAAAACCCTGTCTTTTGAGAGAGAAGCGGCATCCTGACCCATGAGCGGAGCGGGCCTTTTTCAGGGCTCTCCCGCTCATTTTTTTTCCCGCATTGACAGCCTCCACCTCAGGCGCTATTAGCACAGATTTTGATATCTGCTCACAGGAAGAAAGGTACAATCAGCATGCGACTTTCCGCATTCGGCAAAAAATTCAGCGGTAACAGCGGTATTTTACAATTGATGGAAGATCTGGGGAATGCCCTGGCCGGGCCTGGAGACATGATCATGATGGGAGGGGGGAATCCGGCCCATATTCCGGAGGTGGAGGCTGCCATGAAAAAACGCCTCTGCGCCATTGTGGACAGTCCTTCAGAAACCCGCAGGATGATTGGTATTTATGATCCACCCCAAGGAGAAAAGGCCTTCATTGCGGAACTGGCCTGTCTGCTGAACCGCCGTTTTGACTGGCACCTGAAACCGGAAAATATCGCCCTCACCAATGGATCCCAATCCGCATTTTTCCTTTTGTTCAATATGTTTGCAGGACCGGATGCAGAGGGCGGACAAAAAAAGATTCTCCTGCCTTTGGCCCCTGAATATATCGGTTATGCGGATGTGGGGCTTGTGCCGGATTTTTTCACAGCCCTTAAACCCAGAATCGAATTTCTCAGAAGACCTTTTTTTAAATACCGGGTAGATTTTCAGCACCTTACCTTGTCGCCGGATATTGCGGCCCTTTGCGTGTCACGGCCCACCAACCCCACAGGAAACGTACTCACCGATGGGGAGATCCTCACCCTGGATGGCCTGGCAAAGGAAGCTGGAATTCCCTTGATCCTGGACAGCGCCTATGGCACTCCTTTTCCGGACATCATTTTCACCGAAGCCCAGCCCTTCTGGAATGAAAATATCATTTTATGCATGAGCCTCTCCAAGCTGGGACTTCCCGCAGCACGCACGGGCATTGTCATTGCAAGGGAAGATGTGATCCAGACCCTTTCCCGCATGAACGCTGTCATGAACCTCGCCACGGGAAGTTTTGGGGCCATGATGGCCCTGGACATGGTCAGGACAGGGGAAATCCTTTCCTTGAGTCAGTCTGTGGTGAAGCCCTACTACCGGGAAAGGGCTGCCCAAGCTGTGGCGCTTTTTGAAAAAGCTCTGACTGGAACGGATTATTTTATCCACAAACCCGAAGGAGCCATTTTTTTGTGGCTCTGGTTCCGGAATCTTCCCATCAGCTCCCAGACACTCTATGAGAGACTTAAAGCCCGGGGCGTTCTCGTGGTTCCTGGCCACCACTTTTTCCCTGGCATTCAGGATGCCGCCTGGCCTCACTGCCAAGAATGCATCCGCGTTACCTATGGGCAAGCGCCCTCCCTGGTTGAAAAGGGCATTGGCATCATTGGTGAAGAGGTGAGAAGGGCCTATGAAGAAAACGGATCCGGCTTATAAAAAAAACTCCGGATTCAGGTAGGGGGGTTTTCTTCCATATGGTGAATGAAGTGCAGAATATCCGAGGATGGAAAACCCCTTGAAAGCAAAAAACGATACAAGGCGGCCTTTTTCTTTGCGGGATCCTTTTGATGCATTTCACCAAGCTTTTTCCGGGCTGCGACAGAAAGCATCGCATCCCCCTCGGCCATCAGGGCTTCCATGACCTTTTCTCCCAGTAATTCTGGGATGCCCCGTTGTTTGAGATCCCGACGTACACGTAAAGGCCCATGGCCTGCACGCAGACCCGATCGCACAATCTGAGAGGCCCTTTCCTCCTCATCCAGATAGCCCCTTTCCATACAGACCCGCAGAGCCTCCTCCACAGCCTCCGTCTCCATGCCTTTTCTGCGAAGCCTCTGCCTCAACTCTTCTCTGGAAAGGCTTTTTCTGCCCAAAAGCAGCACAGCCATCCGAAGCGCCTGGGCAGACGGCTCATGCTCTTTCATCGCTGGGCTTTCCCCATGCCTGGATATAGTAATCAAACTGGGCATTGATGAGTTTTTTGTAAGCGCTTCTGCAGGCATTCATCCGCAACCCCAGATCCTGCACCATATCCCGGATTTCCACTGGAATGCCTTGGAAATCCGAGTACATGAAGGCAAGGGTTCTTTCCAGCTCCGCCTGAAGCATCACACAGGAATCAATGTATGCGCCATAGAGTTTTTTTTGATGACCGATGGACTTTTGCATATATTCGGCAAGGGGGGAAGAGTGCATGGAGCCTCCTTTGGACCAGTGAAAGGGCAGGGGAGGTGCAGGCTTATGGCCAGTGCCTTGTTCATGACTTCAGATGAGGTCTTTTCAGCATAAAGCCCGCTTTGCCATGGCCAGCAGCGGATGCCTGAACAAAACGGGCTTTGGAAGACAAATAGGGTATGGAAATCCGGTCAGGGGGCGGACGCAATGTAGCGTTCGATGCTTTCACCAATGGTTTTCCAGATCCAGGGTCGCTTCTGGTCATCGGTTTCCAGCAGCGTGATACGGAAACCCTGCTTTTTGCAGCAGAATCCGGTGAGGGGAACCACACAGATGCCGGTTGCACCCAAAAGGTAATAGACAAAACGCTTGTCCACCTCCACGCCCTTGACCTTGTTTTCCACATAGGCCCTTACTTCAGGGTTTTCGATGGGAAGGGTCTGCTGGGCATTCAGAGCATGCTCATCAAAAAGAACAGTCATATAAAAAGCTCCGCGTGCGGCGACAACGGAAATCCCCTTAACCTGACTCAAAGCCTCATAGGCTTCATTGGACCGCATCTCAAACATCTTGGCCCGTGCGTCCAGATGGGCCCGATAACGGGGATCACCCATGACCTTGGGAATGGAGAACTGGGGCAGGCTTGTGGAGCACACCTCCAGCATCTTAGCATCCCGTATGGTTTTGATGTAGGTGGCAAACATGGGGAAACGATCCTGGTTGAAAATTTCAATCCAGCCGCAGCGGCTTCCCGGCCAGGGATATTCCTTGGAAATACCCCGGAGAGCCATCCCAGGAACATCACCGATCACCTCACTCAGATGGCAGGTCTGAGCGCCGTTGTAAACAATGTGGGCATAGATTTCATCACAAATCACAAAAAGATCATAGCGCCGTGCAATGGCCACAATGGCTTCCAGCATTTCCTTGGGGTAAACCGCTCCGGTGGGGTTATCCGGGTTAATGAGAAGGATGCCTGCGATGGAATCATTATATTTTACCTTGTTTTCAAGATCCACAAGATCAGGCATCCAGCCGTTGTTGGGATCCAGTTCATAGGTCAGGTGCTCATAGCCCGAATGCGCCGCTTCTGCGGAAGAGTGGGTGGAATAGGCAGGAGAAGGTCCGATGACCCGGGCCTCTCGTTTTAAAAAGCCAAAAATTTTGGCAACCGCATCGCCCAGCCCGTTAAAAAACAGAATATCATTGGCGCAGATTTTGTAACCGCCCCGCTCATTGACCTGGGCTGCAAGAAACTCACGGGTCTCCTGTATTCCCGGGGTCGCCACATAACCGTAGGTTACGTCATCCGCCACCAGATCATGGACGATATCCTTGATCCACTGGGGAACCACTTCGCCCTTCTGTATTGGGTCTCCGATGTTTTCCCATGTGATTTCAACGCCAAGCTGGCGTAAATCATGGGCCACAGCTACAATTTCCCGGATTTCATAGGTGAGTTTTCCCGAACCCACGTGAACGATATCTCTGCGCATACTTCCTTCCTTAAAAGATCGGAAAACCTGAAAGATTAAGAAAAAACAGATCCGTGCTCTGTTCCCGGACAGGAACGGAAACGCAGATGTCTGTACGAAAAACATCCCGACGCGCCTTATCCTGTGCCTGCATACGCAAACACTGCCATAAAGATCTTGCCGGATACAGAAGGATCAGGCTGTTTTCATTGGTTCAGGTTCGTACCAGAGCCGCAAGCTCTTGTAAAGAAAAAGGCTTGTGCAGCACTCCTTTTCCCCTCGGGGATGAAAAGAAACGATGCACAAGCCCTCACAGAACAGATTAATCCGCGTCTTTACGCGCCGCATCAATAATTTTCTGGGCTATTTCCGCGGGTACTTCCTCATAATGGGAGAATTCTGACGTGAAGGTCCCCCGACCGCCGGTCATGGATGTGAGATCCGGGGCGTACTTCTGGATCTCCGCAAGGGGAGCCTGGGCATTGATGGTACCGGTTTTTCCCTCCGTATCCATCCCCATCACCCGGCCTCTGCGGGAGTTGAGATCCCCCATAATATCTCCCATATAATCACTGGGCGCTTTGACATAAAGATTATAAATGGGCTCCAGCAAAACAGGTCTGGCCTCTTCCATCCCTTTCTTATACGCAAGGGATGCGGCAATTTTAAAGGCCATTTCCGAAGAATCCACAGCGTGGAAAGAACCATCATCCGCTGTAGCCCTGAAATCCACACAGGGAAAACCTGCCAGCACACCTTTGACAGAAGCTTCAAGAAGCCCCTTTTCCACCGCAGGTATGTACTGCCGTGGAATGGATCCGCCCACAATCTCATCGGAAAACTGAAAGCCTTCGCCACGGGCCAGAGGTTCAAAACGAATCCAGCAATCTCCGAACTGACCATGACCTCCGGTCTGCTTTTTATGGCGCCCCTGCACGCGCACCTTACGTGTGATGGTTTCCTTGTAGGGAATCTTGGGCGTCTTCAGATCCACATCCACTTTGAACTTACGACGGAGTTTTTCAACAATGGTTTCTATGTGTACCTGTCCCACGCCATAAACAAGAATTTCACTTGTGGTGGGATTGCGTTCCAGCCGTATGGCCTTGTCCTCTTCGGCCAGACGGGCCAAAGAAGCATAAATTTTGTCCTCATCCCCTTTTTTGGCGGCGTAGGCAGCAAAACCCATGCAGGGAGCCAGGGGGGCAACCTGGGGGAATAAGACCGGATAGGATTCATCGCAAAGGGAATCAAAGGTGGCTGTGTTTTTCAGCTTGGCAAAGGCCACAATATCCCCAGGGCCCGCCTCTGTGATGGGTTTTTGCTGTTTACCCGCCATCTGGTAAAGCTGGGAATAACGTTCCTTCTCATCCTTGCCGACATTGAGAAATCCACCATCCTTCCCAAGGGTTCCGGAAACCACCTTGCAGATATTGAGAAGACCTGCAAAGGGATCCACCACGGTTTTAAAGACAAAGGCGGAAAAGGGGGCATTTTCATCATAGGCAATGGCGACCTCTTCATCACCTTTCAGGGCAGGGCGGGGGGGCATATCCAGGGGGCAGGGTGTTGACTGTACGACGAAATCCTGAAAAAAGTCCATGGCAGCACCGCTCAGGCCAGAGCCAAGAAGCACAGGAACAAAGACCCGGTCGGTCACGGCTTTCTGGAGGCCCACCGCCAGCTCTTCACCGGCAAGCTCCTCCCCTTCCAGGTACCTTTCAAGCAGGGTGTCATCAGCTTCCGCAATGGCTTCCACCAGGGCCATGCGCTCATTTTCCACATCCCCCTGCAGGTCTGGGGGAATTTCCATTTTTTTGGATTTGCCGTCATCTCCAAAACCATAGGCCTGAAGATGTAAAAGATCCACAAAGCCCGTGCAGAATTCTCCATCCATGATGGGAAGCTGTACCTTGACGGGCCGTATGCCCAGAAGAATCTCCGCATCCTGAAGGATCTGCTCAAAAATGGTGCGTTCCTTATCCATCTTGTTCACAAAAAGGACCACAGGCTTTTTCTGCTCCGCAGCGCTTTCCGCGGCTTCCTCGGTTTTAACGCGGATGCCATCCACGCCATCAATCACAAGGATCACGGTTTCTGCGGCTTGCATGCAAAGGAGGGTATCGGAAAAGAAATTGGCATTGCCTGGTGTATCCAGCAGCATGATTTCATGCTTTTTCCAGGAAAAAGCATGGAGCCCTGTGGAAACGCTTCCCCTGCGGGCAATTTCCTCAGGTTCAAAATCCATCACGGTATTACCGTCTTCGACACGTCCCATACGGGAAAGAAGCCCGTTGTCAAAGAGGAGGCGTTCTGCGAGAACCGTTTTTCCAGAACCGCTATGACCGACCAGCGCGATATTCCGCTTGAACTTGGCTTTTTCGCTCATCCAATTCCTCCTAATCAAAAGCTGTTTTTTCGTTTATACGTCTATACGTCTCCCTCATGCGAACCGGAAGGCAGAGAAGGCCCGTCTGACAATCCCGAAAATTCGGGCGGCAACGGCGGTTCCACAGACTCCGGATGTTCCTCCATTTTCTGACGTTCAGCCTGGGTCCAGAGCGGCAGGATAAATTCCTGGTTACCCTTGGGCCCCTGAATGGGCGAGGCAATGGCCCTGCCTGCAAAAAAACCTTGCTGGGTGAAAAAAGCCCGGAGATCCGTAACGACCCGAGCCTGAAGCTCTGGGTCGCGCACCACCCCGCCTTTTCCCACCTCACCCTTTCCCACTTCAAACTGGGGTTTGACCAGGGCAAGGATACGGGCGTCTTTTTTTAAAAATTTTCTTACCGCCGGCACCACAAGCCGCAGGGAAATAAAACTTGTATCAATGGTGATCAGATCCATGGGTACATCCACCGCATCCTGGGGCATATGGCGGATGTTCATTCTTTCAATGGTTACAACGCGGGGATCCTGACGCAGAGTCCAGGCCAGCTGTCCGTATCCCACGTCCACTGCAAAGACCCTGGCCGCCCCCCGTTGCAGGAGCAGATCCGTAAATCCTCCTGTGGAAGCTCCCACATCCATGCAGACCATGCCTTTTACGTCCAGGGCCAGGTGGTTCAGGGCGGCCTCCAGCTTGAGAGCACCCCGGCTGACATAGGGAAAATCCGGAACATCGGCAGAGACCTGGGATGTCACAGAAACCTGAGCACCAGCCTTGTCCACCCGCAGGCCATCCACCTGAATTTTACCGGCAAGGATCAGTGCCCTGGCCCTTTCACGACTTTGCACCAGCCCCTTTTCCACAAGCAGAGCGTCCAGCCTTTTCCGGACAGCGTGCGTTTTTGCCATCAGGTTGCTGCCTTTTCCAGCATCTGCAAAGAAACCCTGACGATGGAGGCGACATCCAGGCCGCATTTTCTTCGCAGGGTATCGGGATGGTCATGGGGCATGAAAGGATTTTCCACCCCAAGGCGTCTGACCGGGCAGACCATCCCCCGGTCGGCAAAAAACTCCAGCACAGCCGAACCCAGACCTCCCGCAAGTACCCCCTCTTCCAGGGTCACCATGGGTTTTCCCGACAGCCCCAGGTTTTCAAGGAAGGCTTCATCCAGGGGTTTAAGAAAACGGGCATCCACCACCTGAGCCTCAATGCCCTGGGATGCCAGTATCTCTGCGGCTTCCAGGGCCGCCTGAACGGGTCGGCCCAAAGCAAAAAGGGTTAAGTCCTGGCCTGCACGCAGAATCTCCGCCTTGCCCAGGGGCAGGGGAGGGCAGTCCCAGTCCACGGGAACACCAACCCCCGCCCCCCTTGGATATCGGATGGCGGAAGGCCCATCGTGGGAAAGGCCGGTTTTGAGCATGGCCACGAGCTGGGCCTCGTCCCTTGGCGCCATAATGAGCATGCCTGGGAGGGGACGCAGAGAGGCCATGTCCAGAAGACCATGGTGGGTGGGGCCGTCATCTCCCACAAAACCTCCCCGGTCTATGGCAAAAAGTACGGGATGGCCGTCCAGGCAGACATCATGGACAAGGGAATCATAGGCCCTTTGCAAGAAGGTGGAATAGATGGCCACAACGGGCCTGTATCCCTCCGTTGCCATACCTGCCGCAAAGGTAACCGCATGCTGCTCCGCAATGCCCACATCAAAAAAACGTTCTTTGAATCGGGCCGCGAAGGCAGAAAGTCCCGTTCCTTCGGGCATGGCCGCTGTGATGGCCGCAATTCGAGGATTCTCCTTGCCCATACGGCAAAGGGCCTCGCTGAAAACTTCCGTATAGGTTGGGGGAGAGGGGGCAGCGGGCAGCTTTTCTCCGGTTTTGATATCAAAGGGAGCGACACCATGGAAGAAGGTGGGATTTTTTTCCGCTGGCGGATACCCCATGCCTTTGCGCGTGGTGACATGGAGAAGAACCGGCTCCTGCAGCTCTTTGATATTCTCCAGAATGTCAATGAGATGATCCAACCTGTGGCCGTTGATGGGGCCAAAGTAGTCGAAATTAAACGCCTCAAAGAGCATCCCTGGGGTCACAAAGGCCTTGAAGGATTCTTCGGATCGTTTGGCAAGCTGGTACACATCATCCCCGATCCTGGGCAGGGATTTCAGGAATTTTCCGAATTCCGCACGCAGATCCTGGAGGTATCTTGCGGAAAAGGTCCGGCTGAGAAAGGAGGACAGGGCTCCCACATTGGGAGAGATGGACATGTCATTGTCATTTAAGATGACAAGTAGATTTCCCCTTGAATCCCCAGCGTGGTTCAGGGCCTCATAGGCAAGGCCTGCGGTCATGGACCCGTCTCCGATCACAGCCACAACCTTGTGGTTGTCACCCGACAGCCTTTTGGCATGCGCCATACCCAGGCCTGCGGAAATGGAGGTGCTGGAGTGCCCGGTGCTGAACGCATCATAGGGGCTTTCTGAAATGCGGGGAAAACCTGAAATGCCTCCGGGTTTGCGAAGGGTTTCAAAGGCCTGGCTTCGACCTGTCACCAGTTTATGGGCATAGGCCTGATGCCCCACATCCCAGATCAATTTGTCTCTTGGCGCGTCAAAGACATAGTGGATGGCAAGGGTGAGTTCAACGGCTCCGAGGCTTGAAGCCAGATGCCCTCCATTGCGGGAAGTGACATCAATGATTTTTGCACGGATCTCACTGGCCAACCTGAAAAGTTCCGGCCGCTTCAGTTTTTTAAGATCCGCCGGAGAATGGATGGTATCCAGCAAAGCCAATGCACACACTCCTTCATCAAAACAAAACGGCACGAGTGTCATTGTTTCCGTTCCAGTACATAGGCCGCTATGGCCCGCAGGGGATCCGCTCCGGGCCCGAAGGCTTCCAGAGCGTCCAGAGATTTTTGAATCAATTCTTCAGCCATGGCCTGGGCCTTTGCCATTCCCAGAAGGGAAGGGTAGGTCGCTTTGTGGTTCTGGACATCGGATCCTGCGGTTTTTCCCATTACAGCCGGATCACCCGTGACATCCAGAAGATCATCGGTCACCTGAAAGGCCAGGCCCAGATGGCGGCCATAGGTGGAAAGCGCCTGGATCTCTTCGACGCTGGCCCCACCCAGAACACCGCCACTCCAGACCGAAACCTCAATGAGGGCTCCGGTTTTAAGACGGTGCAGTTTTTCAAGATCCTCCAGATTCAGCATCTGCCCTTCTGCGGAAAGATCCAGCATCTGCCCTGCAACCATCCCTCGGTTGCCCGAAGCCCGGGCAAGGGCCACCACAAGGGAAAGCCCAAGGAGGGGATTGTGGCTGTTTTTCCCGAAAGAGGCAAGGACTTCAAAGGCAAGGGCCTGGAGAGCGTCTCCGGCCAGAATGGCGGTGGCTTCATCAAAGGCCCGGTGACAGGTGGGCCGCCCCCGGCGCAGGTCATCGTTATCCATGGCGGGAAGGTCGTCATGGATGAGGGAATAGGTATGGATCATTTCCAGGGCACAGGCCACGTCCAGACAGCGGTCCAGGGCCGTTTCCCGGTCCTGAACAATGGCCTGAGCCGCCGCCACACAGAGAATGGGACGCAGACGCTTTCCTCCGCCCAAGAGCGAATGGACCATGGCCGCGTCCAGTCGGCTGGCCCAGGGCGCGGTGTCTTCCTTAAAAAAACTTTCAAGGCGTTTTTCCACCCGGATGCGGCAGGCATTCAGGTAAGCTGACAGATCGGCTATGCTCATGCCTCCTCCTGGGGTCCCGTTTCAAAGGAGAAAGGCGCCTCCTCTCCGGATTCCGTCAGCCGGGTCAGGCGGGCTTCCGCTTCATCCAGGCAGTCGCTGCAGTATCGGGAAAGCTTCATCCCTTCTTCAAACTTCCGGATGGCCTTTTCCAGGGCGAGATCGCCCTTTTCCAGTTCTTCCACAATGCCCTGGAGCTGGGCAAGGGCTTCTTCAAAGGTTTTTTTTGCCATGTTCAATTTCCTCAATGCGGCAGCGTAAAAAACCCGCCGCGAGCTGAATTTCCACCGCATCGCCAGGGGAAAGTCCCCCTGTGTGGCTGAGGATAGTTTTTTCCGGAAGCTTTCTCGCCACGGCATACCCCCGGCCCAGGATGGCAAAGGGCCCCAGATTCTGCAGACGATGGTGCAGTCCGTTGAGAAGCATGCGTTGGCCGTGGAGCCTTGAGAAGGCGTGGAAACAAAGATTTTTGTGGCAGGCCATGTGGGCCTTGCGTTCCCTGTGCAGTTTCTGAACCAAAGGGGCAGGGGAGAGGCTGCGCAGCATCCAGGCCAGCTGGTGCTGCTTCCAGGTGCGGATTCGCTGGAAACGCCGCAGCAGGGCCTCCTGGGTTTCATCCAGTCGCATGCGGGAAAGAACCAGGTGTCGGCTGGGATGCAGCAGCCTTTCCCGGAGATTTCGGATATCCCGGTGCAGGTTTTGGATGGAGCCGCCAAAGGTCCGGTGAAGGGATATGGTCACAGATTGTAAGGTGGCTTTGAGCTCTGCCTTGTCCGGAACAGCAGTTTCCGCAGCTGCCGTGGGGGTTGAAGCCCTGAGGTCCGCCACAAAATCCGCAATGGTGTAATCCGTTTCATGCCCAATCCCCGTGATCACGGGAATATGGCAGGAAAAAATGGCGCGGGCGACCTCCTCGGTATTGAAAGCCGCCAGGTCTTCGAGGGAACCCCCCCCCCGGGCCAGAATGATCAGATCGCTTTTGCCCTGCATGGCAATGCGATGCAAAGCCCGGGCGATTTCTTCAGCTGCCCCGTTTCCCTGCACCCGAACCGGAGCAATCTCCAGATGCAGATTGGGATACCGTCTGCCCAGAACCTTGAGCATGTCGTGGATTACAGCCCCATGGGGCGATGTGACAAGGGAGATACGGTGGGGTAAAAAGGGCAGGGGACGTTTGTGGGCGGGATCAAAGAGACCCTCAGCCCCAAGGCGCAGCTTGAGCTGTTCAAAGGCCAGTTGCAAGGATCCCGTTCCCATGGGTTCCACATATTCGAGGATCAGCTGATAACTGCCCCTGGGGGGGTAGACGCCAATGCGCCCCAGCCCGACGATGCGCAGACCAGATTGAAGCTGAAAGCGCAACTGGCGGGCTTGTCCTTTGAACAGAATCGCTGCAATCTGGGCCTCGGCATCTTTGAGGGAAAAATACAGATGTCCGGAAGCGGCTTTGGAAAAATTGGAGATCTCGCCTGTGACCCAGATAAAAGGATAAGCGGACTCCAGGCAGGAACGAATCTCCGAGGTCAGTTCGGAGACCGTATAAATTTTCCGTGTTTCCTTTTCCTGAAGCTCTGTCCCCATGGCGTGTGACGCCGCCTTTCTTCCCAAATCCCCATTTCTTTCTGGGGGGCCAAAGCCACAAGCGCAATCCGCATTGTGTCCTGGCCGATCTCTGAAAAACAGGCGGATGCTCGGCAAATCCAGGGGTTGGGGACCCGGAGGGCATCCAGAGCCTGCGGAAATGGGGCAAATCCTATGCTTTTTTATAAAGTTTGACAAGCGTTTCGCAAGGAAGACCTGGGTCTGATTAACCGATAATGTGAATTATGTAAACTTTTATAGTGCATTTTAAAAATCGTAGGCTCAAATTCCGACTTTCCTTGATTCTGAAGCCAGCCTTTCTTATAGTATCTCTTGCTAAACCGCAGATACGCGGGATGCGGTGCATGTCCCCTGGTGTTCATGCGGAACACGTGAAAACACATGAACCACAACATACTTAAAGGAGGAAAAACACAGCATGGAAAAAATCCTTGCTCCCCATCAGTCCGCCCAGGTCCGCGTCAATGGTTTTATCCAGAGTGTGTACAACTGGATGGCCATCGGCCTTGCTGTCACAGGCGGCCTTGCGTACTTTGTATCCGAACACTTCATCGTCCCTCCGGGACTCTTCTTCATTCTGGTCATTGCCCAGCTGGGCATGGTCTTTGTGCTGGCAGGTAAAATCCAGTCCCTTTCCGCCTCAACGGCCACAAGTCTTTTTGTGCTGTATGCGGCCTTAAACGGCGTCACCCTCTCATGGATATTCCTTGTCTATGCCAAGGCCTCCATTGTTTCAACCTTCTTCATCTGCGCCCTGACCTTTGCAGCGGCCAGTGTCTACGGCATGGTAACCAAAAAGGACCTCACAAGTTTCGGCGGCTTCCTGATGATGGGGCTGATCGGCATCATCATTGCTTCCCTTGTGAACCTCTTCTTCCGCAGTTCTGCGGTGAGCATGATCGTCAGCTATGTGGGCGTGTTCGTCTTCATCGGGCTTACGGCATGGGATACCCAGAAAATCAAGCAGATGGCCCTTGCCCAGCCTGCGGATCTGGACAACGCCACCTTGAGAAAAGGCGCTATTTTCGGAGCGCTTTCCCTGTATCTGGATTTCATCAACCTCTTTATCATGATGCTTCGGATCTTCGGAGACAGAGACTGATCTCTTAAAAAAAATCCCTTTGCCGCACGTAAAAGCATCCGGTGCTTTACAGGTTTCCTGGAAGCGCCGGATGCTTCTTCTTTTAAGCAAACCGCCGCATCAGCCTGGATCCGCGGCCCTTCCGTACACATCATCAAAGCGCACGATGTCATCTTCTCCAAGGTAGCTTCCCGACTGCACCTCAATGAGATCCAGAGGAATTTTACCAGGATTCTCAAGGCGGTGCGTCATCCCAAGGGGAATATAAATCGACTCATCCTCCCGCAGAAGAATCTCCTCTTCCCCCCTCCGAACAATGGCCGTACCCCGCACCACAACCCAGTGTTCTGCACGATGGTAGTGTTTCTGCACGGAAAGCTTGGCACCGGGTTTTACGGTAATGCGCTTCACCTGAAAGCGTTCATCCATGGCCACAGTCTCATAGCTTCCCCAGGGTCGATAGACTCGTCTGTGGGAAATGGCTTCTTCCCGCCTGGCAAGGCGCATGGCGTCCACAAGCTTCCGCACATCCTGAACACGGTCTCTGGGAGATACTAAAACAGCATCCTGGGTTTCCACCACAATATGATTTTCAAGGCCCACAGCTGCGATGAGGCGGTTTTCCGCGTGAAGAAAGGAATGTTTCACATCATGGATCAAGACATCCCCCTGCATAACATTGGCATTGGCGTCCTTCTCGCCCACCTGCCAGAGCGCTTCCCAGGACCCAAGGTCATTCCACCCCGCTTCCAGGGGCACCATGGCCCCCCGCGTTGTTCGCTCCATCACAGCATAATCAATGGAATCCGATGGTGAGGCATGAAAACTCGCAGGATCCAGCCGGATGAAATCCAGGTCCACAGTGGCCTTTTTGCGGGCCGCCTCACAGGCGGAGAGAATTTCCGGAACGAGCAGGCGAAACTCTTCAAGAATAGTCGAGGCCTTGAACAGAAACATTCCAGAATTCCACAAGTATTCCCCGGAATTGACATAGGCTTCGGCGGTCTTGCTGTCCGGTTTTTCCACAAAACTTCCAATGGAGAAGGCCTTGGATGGCAGCGGAACGCCCTTTCGGATATAACCATACCCTGTCTCGGGCGCATCGGGTACAATGCCAAAGGTCAGAAGACGTCCCTCTTGCGCCTCCCCAGCCCCGCACTGCACAGCTTCCAGAAAACGTGAAGGATCGGAAATGAAGTGATCGGCAGGGAGAATCAGCAAAAGCGGATCGCCGTAACGCTCCGCAGCCTCAATGCTGCATACCGCAATGGCCGGTGCAGTATTGCGCCCTTCCGGCTCCAGCAGGATGGCTGTGGTGCGAATGCCTACCTCACGCAACTGCTCTGCAACCATGAAACGATGATCATCATTACAGATGACAATGGGATCCGTGGCCCCCTCCAGGCCCTTCAGGCGCAAAACGGTTTCCTGCAGCATGGTGCGGGTGCTGTTAAGGGAAATGAGCTGCTTGGGATGCAGCTGCCGGGACAAAGGCCAGAGGCGTGATCCGGAACCACCCGCAAGGATGATGGGAACAATCCGTATTTTTTTCATAAAAACTCCGCAAGAAATAAGACAGACATCCGGAATAAGAGAAAACTGTTACAAAACCCCGCCAATTGCAGCCAGAAGTGCAGCCTGAATGGGCGCGCAGGCACGGAGGGCTTTTTCTTCCGAGGCCGCTTCCACCATAATTCTGCATAAAGACTCCGTACCAGAATAGCGCACAAGAATCCGCCCTTTTCCATCCAGGATGTTTTCTGAAGCCAAAATACTTTCCTGCACTTCCCTCAGTTCTTCCAGAGGAGGTTTTTCCCGTACGGGCACATTGATCAAAACCTGGGGATAAGTTTTCATGCACAGGGCCAGCTCCTCCAAGGGCGTCTTGCGACAAAGCCTTGCCAGACGCACCGCAGCAAAAAGCCCATCTCCAGTGCAGTGGGGATCCAGAAAAATCATATGTCCGGAGTCCTCCCCTCCGATACGCCCGCCCTTTTCCCGCATGCGCTCCAGAACCTTGCGATCTCCCACAGCCGTGATTTCATGGGAGATCCCCGCACTCCGAAGGGCTTCGGTAAGGCCAAGATTGCTCATCACCGTGCTGACCAGAACCGGGGGATTCAGCCTTCCCCCTTTTTTTGCCTCAAGGGCAAAGATGGCCAGAAGCAGATCACCCCGCAAAACGTTGCCACTGGCATCCACAGCGATCAGTCGGTCTCCGTCGCCATCAAAGGCCATGCCTGCATGGGCTCCTGTCAGCCGGACCTGGCGCGCCAGGGCTTCGGTGTGTTGAGATCCCACGCCATCATTGATGTTCCGGCCATCGGGATCTGCTGCCATCACTTCGACTTCAGCCCCCAGCCGACGCAGCGCTTCCGGAGCCGCCTGGTACATGGCCCCATGGGCCGTATCCAGAACCAGGCGCAGGCCGGAAAGGCTTTCTCCCTCCCCTGCCCTTTCCACAATAAACCGCACATAAGAGGAAAGCCCATCCTCTGAAGCCCGCATACGGCCGATGGAACCCTGTACAAAAATTTCAGCAGACCGCAGAATCCCCTCAATGGATGCCTCCTCGGAATCCGTGAGTTTGAAACCTTCATGGTTAAAGAACTTGACCCCATTATCCCAGAAGGGATTGTGAGAAGCGGAAATCACAGCCCCGCCTGCGGCCTTATGGTCGCGAACCATGAGAGCCACCGCAGGCGTGGGTAATACACCGGCGTCCACAACATCCACACCCGCCTGCATGATACCAGAGGCAAGAGCCGCTGCGAGCATGTCCCCGGATTCACGGGTATCTTTTCCGATGATGACACAAGGGGCCCCTTCCTTCTGTTCATCCTGGGACAAAAGCCATACCCCCCAGGCCTTTCCAAGGCGCACAATGGTTTCCGCATCCATGGGAGGATGGCCCGCCCTGCTCCTGACCCCATCCGTACCAAAAAAATTTTCCATGCCCTTTTCCTTTATTCCGCACCACTAAAGATTCCGCCATGCACCCGCAAGCCTTGTGTGCACAACACTGCTGAGCCACGCACGCCCGGCTTCCCGCTTTTTTTCATCCAACAGGGCCAGGGTGCCAAGGTAGGTTTTGTCAAAAGTCAGATCTTTGAAAAAAAAATCTTTCAGGACAGCGGTCTCAGCATGCACTTCTGCCTTTTCAGTCTCCGCAAGAAAGGCGCAAACGCTTTCTGCCCTTTCAACCCAGGCGCTGTGCAGGGGGCTTGAAGCCAGAGAGGCCCCATCCAGTGTCCGGATTTTTTCCCTTAGCTGAAGAAGGCGTTCCACCCTTTCCGAAATCCCCGCATCCACCATGGTCACAAGGCCTTGGAGTAGGCTTTCCGGAAAAAAAGGAGAAATCAGTCGGCTTCGGAAAAACACATACCAGGCCTTCAGCGCATGAAGATTGGCGATGTAAAAAAAATTATTCTCCAGAATGCGTCGCAGTCCCGGATAAAGCCCCGCCTTTCTTTCCACATTCCCGGCTTTGAGGGAGGAACCGAAGAGCAGTCGATTTTCCCGTAGCTCATCCTTTCGTTGCAGGGTACCTGCAGCAATGACCGTTCCAAAGGCAAGCCGACAGGGCCCCACAAGCCCCCCCTGCCCTCCCAGAAATATGGGCGCTTTGTCCAGCATCACGCCGGAAGGCACATCCCCCAGCATGGAAGCCGTTGCCTTGTCCTGATCAGGCGTGAAGTTAAAATGGATATAACTGCTGCCCACCTCACTGTGATTCTTAGGGCCTGTGCCTCCGGCCATGAAAATGTCACAGAAATTGATCAGGCTTCCCAGGGTGACATAAGGAAATAAAATGGTCTGCTTCAGCCCAACGGTATGGGCTATGGAAGCGCCTTCCTCAAGAATGCTGCCGCCACGCACATGACTGCCTGTCCCTGCCGAGGCTTTTTCCAGAAAGACAGCGTCCTGAAAAAACCCACCTTTCAACCTCACCTCTCGTCCTGTCCGCACATTATGCAGGGTTGCAGGACCTTCTTCTCCGATGCGGGTACCCGTCAGAAGGAGGGTCTCCTCTCCGGAAATGCGGGATCCCGGATACAGGGTCACCCCAGGCTCAATGCGCTCAAGATCCACATCCTCTGCAATGCAGACCTGCAGCGGATCCGGCATCCGAACACCCTTTTCCAAAAGTCTTGCACAGATACTTTTCATCCTGCTATGCTCCACAACCTGAAGATTGAAAATCCCCTCTACCCAGTCCCTGATCCTCAAAAAAAGGAGCAAAATTCCTGTGTCCCCTTTTCATGCAAAGCTCCAAGACCTTGCCCGGCAAGCAGAGCGGCCTTCTGCCCACCTCAGATCCCTCGTCAAAAAAAACACCCGCTGCAGCAACCTGTTTTTCCACGGCGGTGGGCTGCACCTGGATCTTTCCCGTCAGCGCCTGGACCTTCCCATCCTTCACACGCTGGTGGATATGGCAAGGGAAAAGGACCTACGTCAACAATTTCAATCCATGATGCAAGGGGAATACGTCAATATTTCAGAAAAAAGGCCTGCACTTCATACCTTAGCCAGGGATTGTGATACCACCGTATGGGTGGAGGGGAAAAATGTCGGCCAAGACCTTTTTCATGTGCAAGGCCGGGTTTTCTCCTTTGCCGAAGCCCTGCGAGCAGGAAAAATAAAGGCCGATGACGGTGCAGCCTTTACCCATATCCTGGTTCTGGGTATCGGAGGCTCCCGTCTGGGAACCCAGGCCATTCATGACGCTCTGGCGGGTCGCCATGCGCCCGCCATGGACCTTCGTTTTCTCTCCACCATGGATCCCAATGCTTTTCTCCACGAAACCCGCGATCTGGACCCCAGGCGCACCCTGGTGCTGGTGGTTTCCAAAAGTTTTACCACAAAGGAGGTGCATGTAAACCTTGAGCAGGTAAAGACGTGGATGCAGGCGGCGCATGTTCCTGCCTCAAGGCATCTTGTGATCATAACGGCCCAGGGAAGTCCGGGGGATACGGGGGCCGATGCCTGCCTGGATGTCTTTCACATCTTTGACTTCATCGGTGGTCGCTACAGCGCAAGCTCTGCCGTGGGAATTCTGCCCCTAAGCCTTGTGTACGGGCCGGAGGTGGTGAAAGAATTTCTCGCAGGATGCCGGGAAATGGACATGCACAGCGCCAAGGCCTGTGAAAGCGTCAATCTTCCCCTTCTCGCGGCGCTTTGCGATATCTGGAATGGGGACTATCTCGGATACCCCGCCTTTGCCATGATTCCCTATGCCCATCCTTTAAGAAGCTTTCCTTCACACATGCAGCAGCTTTATATGGAAAGCCTTGGCAAAGAACTGACGGTTTCCGGTAAGCCCCTCCCGGCTTCCTCTCTGGCCATGCTCTGTTTCGGAGATACGGGAACGGACGCCCAGCATTCTTTTTTCCAGATGCTCCACCAGGGACGGGGGATTCCCATCGACTTCATTGGTGTCCTGAACCCTCCGCCCAGCCTTGGCAACCATGAAACCAATCCAGACCCCCACCAGGAACTCTGGGCCAATCTCCTTGCCCAGGCCGATGCCTTTGCCATGGGACGCAGTGAAGGCCGCCCGGAACAGATCTGCCCGGGCAACCGTCCTTCGAGCATCCTCACCCTCACAGATCTCTACGCGAGAGACATTGGCCGCCTATTTGCTTTTCTGGAAGCCCGCACAGTTTATGTGGGATTATTAAAAGAAATCAATCCCTTTGACCAGTTTGGGGTTGAAAACGGAAAAAAGCTGGCCGATACCCTGGTCAAGGCCATGCATTCTTCCCAGCCAGGGGCTGATTCCGGAACCACCCCCCAATACCTCCGGGCCCTCCGCTGCGGGGGATTTTCTGGGATGGATTCAGGAAACAAACCCAGGGCCTGTTCATGAGGGATTTCATCAGACCCCAAAACGGTAGACCAGCCCGGCCCAGGTGAGACCTGCGCCCAGGGCGGTGAGCAGGAGTGTATCCTTTTGCGTGTTGATGCGGCCCATTTCAATGGCCTCATCCATAGCAATGGGAATGCTACCTGCGGTGGTATTCCCGTAACGCATGATGTTGTGGAAAACCTTTTCCTCGGGAACGCCGAGGGCCTTCTGGTAAAACTGGTTGATACGGAGATTGGCCTGATGGGGAATGATGAGATCAATGTCATCCAGGGTCAGTCCCGCCTTTTCCAGAACCTCATGGCTCACTTCGGGCAAACGACGTACGGCATGCTTGAATACGGTTTTTCCTTCCATAACCGGATAATGTCGACCTTGCTCCAGCATTTCCACGGTGATCCGTTCCGGATACCGGGAAGCGGGCACTTCCAGCATCAGGCTCTGGGCATGACGCCCCTGGGCATGGAGGGCAGAGGCCAGGATGCCGATTTCCTGGTCCGTCTCCACGCCTTCCACACAGGCGGCTCCTGCGCCGTCACCAAAAAGAACCGCCACATCTCTGCCCCGGGTGCTGATGTCCAGGCCTGAGCTGTGCACCTCCGCTCCCACCACAAGCACACGATTGGCCATACCGGCCTTGATATAGGCATCGGCAGTGGCCAGACCATAGAGAAATCCCGTACACTGCTGCCGGATATCCAGAGCTGGGGTGGTGTCCAGTCCCAATTTATCCTGCAGAAGGCAGCCGGATCCCGGAAAAAAGATATCCGGACTCAAGGTGGCAAAAATGATGAGATCCAGATCCTGGGCCTTCCACCCTGCCCGGTCCAGAGCGATGCGGGAAGCTTCAAGGCCCAGGTCCGAAGCCCCCACTCCACCCTCTTCCGGGATCCAGTAGCGTTGCTCAATGCCGGTTCGCTGCTGAATCCATTCATCCGAGGTATCCATGTACCGGGTGAGATCTTCATTGGTAACCAGACGGGGGGGAATATAACGACCGGTGCTGCGGATCAGACTGCGCTTCATGAAAACTCCTTTGGCTTCGGGTTCAGATCATGGGGTTAAAGGCATGGGCGGATAGGGAAGGATTGGGACGAGACGCGTGAAGACAGGATAAGATGGTTTGGCTCCCGCATCGGGTGATGCCTGCCCTGCTGCTCAGGGAAGATAACAAAAGCCTTTTCAAATGAGAAGAAAAAGCTTTGTGGAAATTTCATCCCCCCATCTTTACAAAGGCGAACCCATCCAGGCCCTGTGAATGGGATACCCGCGGGAAAGCAAAAAGAAAAGCCCCTTCCAGCCAGGTAAATTTTCTGGGTATGACTGGCGTCCTGGGTCCATCCTGTGATAATAGGTCGCATAGGTCAGACACCACCATCCCACGTAAAACAAGGCTCTTTCTCCGTTGATCCAAGGTTTTCCCTGCACTCCCGCTTCTCGTTTTTTTACGCAGGCGGGATCAAACCTCTCATGAAAGAATGGATTTTTTGAATGGAAGACAAAGAAAAAATCGCTGCACTTTCCGAAGCCCTTGTCGCCTATGCCACGCGCAGCAACGATATCCTGCCCCTTGTGGAGGGGCTTCCCGAGAGCAGTCATATCCCAAGGCCCGCCATGGAATATGAAATGCGCATGCTGAAAATTCTCTCGGTAGGATGGGGGCTTGCTTTTCTTTTATCCGAACACCCGGAAAAAACTTCGCTGAGTGAAGGATTCTGGCAGAAAATCGCCCTGCTTTCCAAGGAAATTGACGCCCTCTGCAAGGATTCCGGCACGGAGATTGATTATTTCGCCGCCTTGCGCCGCCGTCTGGATATGTACGTTTCTGCGCTTACCGAGGCCCAAAATCCCGAAGATCCGGGCCGTGAGGTGGGACTTTGCTATGCCAAACTCTGCGGAGACGCAAAGGATGCCTATGCAGGTGTTGCGGGGAAGCGTGTTTTTACAGGAGTTCTGACCAGTATCCAGGCCTATCTGCAGGAGCACTTCGGGCCTCTGAAACCCCTTTGACAACCATGGACCCAGGGGTTTTAAAGGCCTTGTGGGCATACGGGATCCGGAATACACTCCCGGGCGGGGGCATAGCCCGCCATGAAAGCCTTCACATAGGATGAAAACCGGATACGGTTTCTGGGACTGATTTTCTGGGCAAGGGGGCACTCTGCATGGTGGAAACGATGGGAGCGTCGATTGCCGATGACAGGAAAGGGGTTGTCCGGAATTTGTGCCCAGAATCCACTCCTGCTCCGCACAGACACTTCTTGCAGCCCCATCCATCGGAGCAGGGTCTCATCGGGTTTCCCGTGAAAAAACACCCATGCCATGCCCAAGCGGATCATCTCTTCATTCACGCACAGACCGTTTTCAAGGTAAATCCTCGCGAGAAGACGCCCATATCGGTCCTTGCCCTCGCTTTGAAGATAAAGGTCCTTGCCTGTAACCTGCCTCTTCAGAGCGCGGCGTGAGACTTCTCCTGCGCAACTGCCTTTTTTTTGTCCATGCCCCACTTCCGGCGCATCCAGTCCCCAAAGCCGTACCCATCGACCATCTTTAAGGCGCAGGGTGTCTCCATCCGGAATAAAGTCAGCACGCACCTTTTCCATGGCATGGAGGGGAAAAAACGCCCCAGAGATTAAAAAAAACATAAAAAATGCAAGGATAGAAAGGCCAGCCCCCCCTCCTTGCGTTTTCATACGCCCCATAAGCTTTACTCCCGGATTCTGCTACAAAAAAGCCAGGTAAGGCCCCAGGGAATCCGTGTGTTCCATGGATAAAAATTCCAGCCCCACGGATTTTTCATGGATGTTACGGACAATGGCCTCCCGCTGAATGAGCGGCTGGGCTCCCCTGTCAAGGCGGAACTCAATACCAAGGAGGTCTCCCGGAAAAAGGGGTTGATATACGGGAATCATTACCCTGACTCCTGAGCGGGAAAGATCTTCCACAGTCATGAAACCCTGAATCTCGGTATTTTTGAGCTTCCAGTAAAGGCCTGCAAAGGAAAGGGGTTTCCGGGCAAAACGCCTGCGCTCCAGAAGTACAGAATCCATGCGCCCGCATTTTTTACAGGTGCGCCGTATCCGGACCTTGGTCTGAATCGTCAGGAAAGCACTCACATCCCGGACTGCAGAAAAACCGCAATCCGGGCAGATGAAAGTGGCCTTCTTGTCTTTCACAAAAATTCTCTCCTCCATGGCCCCTCCCCTTTTCCGAGTCAGCTTGCACAGACGCGACGCACTTCTTCAAAATCGGTCATTCCCTGGAAAACCTTGGCAATCCCATCCTGGATCAGCGTGGTCATGCCGTCCGCAGCCCCCTGGATGAACAGCTCTTCTGTGGGGGCGGCCCTTTTGATTAAGAGCTTAACCTTCGGAGTACCCAAAAGCAGTTCATGAATGCCAAGCCGCCCCTTGTACCCCGTATTGCTGCACTCCGGGCAGCCCATTTTTTTATAAAGGTACAGATGTTCATCATATACCAGTCCGGCTTTTTCCATGCCCTCGCCATAGAGCATGCGGATTTCTTCAAACATCTCAGGCGTGGGATGGTACTTTTCCTTGCAGTGATCACAGAGCCGACGCACCAGGCGTTGGGCCATAACGCCCAGGAAAGCATCGGAAAAATTTAATGGATTCAGCCCCATATCAAGAAGACGGGTGACCGTTTCCGGAGCACTGTTGGTGTGGAGGGTAGAAAAAACCAGATGCCCTGTGAGAGAAGCCTCAATCCCGATGGCGGCGGTCTCATGATCCCGCATCTCACCAATCATGATGACATCCGGGTCCGCCCGGAGAAAGGCCCGCATAACCCTTGCAAAATCAAGCCCGATCTTAGACTGGCACTCCACTTGCCTCAGACCTTCCTGGGAAATTTCCACAGGATCTTCCGCAGTCCAGATCTTGATACCCGGTTTGTTAATCTCGCCCAGGGCCGCGTGGAGGGTGGTGGTTTTACCGCTTCCTGTGGGACCCACCACCAGAATCAATCCATAGGGCTGGCGGATAATTTTTTTCAGATGGGTAAGATTCCGATCACTCATCCCCATCCTGCCCAAAGGCATGGCGCCGGACTCTGCAAGGATACGAAGAACCGCATCCTCAAATCCCCCTGCCGTTGGCAGAGTGGCCACCCGGAGTTCAAAGGGTCTAATACCCTTGCGCCGGAATTTAATCTTACCGTCCTGGGGCATGCGACGTTCCGCAATGTCCAGGCGCGCCATAACCTTGATCCTCGAAATGAGCGGTTTTGCCGCCTGGTTGGGCAGTTGCAGGACTTCTTGACAGACACCGTCAATGCGGTAGCGGATACGGGTTTTCTTACTGATGGGAGAAGGCTCGATATGGATGTCTGAAGCTCCTTTGCGGTATGCATTGATGAGAATCTGGTCCACCATGCGCACCGTGTGGCTGGATCCGGCATCGTCATGATCATGCAGACGACTGTCCGTTTCTTCCTCCACCTCCTCAAAGGCCACATCCGGAAGCATGTCAAAGCCCTCTACCGCATCCTCCGACTGCTCCGCATCCACTTCGTCGTGGTTTTCTTTGTAAAACAGGTGAATATACGCTTCAATATCTTCCCTGAATCCCACAAAGAGCCTCAGGTGTGAAGCCTTGAGCAGGGCCTGGGCCTGGTCTGTTTTGATGATGTTTTTGGGGTCATCAATGAGCACATCCACAGCATTCAGATCCCATGCAAGGGGAACCCATTTGTTTTCAAAAAGAAAACTTTTCTTAAGCTTCTGGATCAGTTCAATGGGAACCGGTGTCTTGGGATCAAAGGCCTTGAAGTTGACATTGTAAAAAAGTCGCAGGGATTCCGCAATCTGGGTTTTGGGGATGCGGAACTCTTCCTGAAGCACAGCTTCCACGCTTTTGCCGCTTTTTTTCGCCATGGCCAGGGCCTGCTGGAGCTGCTCTGTGTTGACCAGCTTGTTTTCCAATAAAAAAGCGTAGCGTGAATCATATCGCTGGGAACTGCCAAAACGCGCCAATTCCGCAGCAAGCCCCGGATATCTTGGATTGTCTTCTTTGACCACGTTGAAAAAGGCTTCTGCCACCTCGGTCATCTGACGCTTGCACAGCTCTTTTCCGCAGGCAAAGATCAGATCAAGGCCAAGCTTTGCCTCCACTTCCGCTTCCTTGAGCGCGGTCTGCAGTGGTTCCAGCATGCGGCCTCCGGGATGGGCTGCGCACAGACTGTCCAGTATCCATCGCACGGACTCTTGTAAGGGATAGTCTTTGCTGAGGAGCTTGATGAATTCTCCAAGGGCTTCCTTGTGCAGGCCCAGCTCACCAAAGGCTTTGCCGCTTTGGAGTATATCCGAGGGTTTTTCCTGCTTGCCCCAGGTGCTGCGGATACAATCCAGATCCCTCGAGGAAAGCACCTGGCGGTCGATGCTTTCCATTTCTTTGATTTTTTTATCAATTTCCCGGATTCTTTCGGCAATGCTGTCCGCAGTCTCCGGATCCAGGGATGCTTCGGAAAGAAGGCGTTCATACAACTGACTGGCTTCCGTATACAGGCCGTGTCGATAATATTCCTCTGCTTCACGAATCCGGATCTGCGTATCTGCCGGGGCATTCATGGAGATTCCTTCCTTAATTTTTATGACTTTGAACAAATCTGTATCTATCCGGTCTTAAGGACACGCCGGGAATGCGTTCTCATCCCATTTACAAACGGAATAATTTACTGAATTTTTTTGCTTTTACAGCTTTACGCAGACTTGGCATCAAGGTATCGGAAACCAAACGGATCATATCCGTTGAAGCGTTCCGCCCCATCACCACAATGAGATGGTTGGTTCCAGCCCTTCGCAGCAGTACCTTTTTCTCTTCAAAAAAAAGCTCCACCTCTTCCATTCCTTCAAAACTCTGGATCATTCTGCGCACGCCATCGGGATCCAGGACCGTCTGCCAGGTCCCCTGTTCCATTTTTGAACGAAGCACGGGGGCAAACTCCCATCCGAGAAGTTCTCCCTGTTGGGAAAACAGAACAACCCCTTCAACATCCTGGAGGGCAAGGATTTCGGAAAAAATTTTCATAATTCTCTCGCATACGGATTACAAAACCAAAACAGGCCATCCATCGGCCGTACTCCCACCCCTGATCATCTGATGCATTCGGCGTTTTTACCACTGAAAACGGGGAGGGTGATGGGCAAGCACAGCCACAATCTGCTCCCGTTTGCACCCAGGCAGCAGGGCAAGGACCGTATCCTGTTCATCGGGAAGGAGAATGGATTGGGATCCATGGCCCGCATTGAGATAACAGGCCTTGAGTTTTCCTGCGTCAAAGACCGAACCGATAATCTGGGCATGGGTCACAAGATCCCGCCATGCGGCATCCTGGTAAACACTTTCAATGCCAAGGGACTGCGCTCCGATGGTTTCCAGCCAGGCATAAACCGGGTCCTGAGGAGCAGAGTTGGGCTTATGAACATCTTCTTCAGATTTTGTAGGCAAGGTAGATCGAGGGGCAACAGGAACTTCCGTACGCCTTTCCGATCTTTCATCCTTCAGACGCATGGCCTCCATGAGCAGGGCCTGGAGGTCGGCCTGAATGGCCTCGGTCTGAATCCTGCATTGGTTTTCAATCATAAGCGATACGGGCTGCCAGGCAAGGATTTCGTAAGCTGCGTCCACTCCCCCCAGACCACCCGGCATGCGCGCATGTACAATGTCCCCGTTTTTAAAAAAAAGAAGCCCATAGCCCTGGCTTGGTGGGTGAAGTACGCGCAATGTGCAGGTCTTTTGTTCCATCTCGATCATCTGGGCAAAGGTATCCAGAGAGGCACCATTGAGCGAGCCTCCTTCCTGGATGCGGCGTGCGGTGAGGTCAAAGGTCTGAAGAAATTTTTTTGCCTCCAGAGGTTTTTCCAGAAAAGCCTGGGCGCCCTTGCGGATGAGAATTTCACGCGTTTTTGGCCTTCCGTGGGAAGAAACCACAATGACGGGAACTTCTGGGCTGTGGGTGTTGATGAAATCCAGCAGCCCGAACCCGTCCAGGTCGGAAAAAATCAATTCTGTGACCAGAATCCCGATGTTTTCCTGACGCAGAAGATCCGTTGCGGCCTTTCCCGTACTTGCGGTGACGCACTGAAAATTTTTCCCATACTCTTCAATCCAGGCAAGCATCTGTCTTGCGGATTCGGGATCTGGATCTGCGATTAAAACCTTGATACGCATTGAACCTCCTGCTCGATTCCGTGGCCGCACATCAAAACAGGGACAAAAACACGTTCAGAATAAATGGATTTTTCTTAAAACACCTGAAAAAATATTTTTTTTACAAGGTAAAGGACGCTTTCATGTTCCCATCCCCTTAAAACCCACAAAAGACAAAAAACACCTGTGATTCATGAAAAACGAACCTGCAGTTCGGAAATCCGTCTGTGGTGCTGATTTTTCCATGCTTCAAGGTGGGCGGCAAAATCTTCCCCCAGATTCTCGGATTTCATCAATTCCGTGAGAACGCGACAAAGGCCCTCGATAACCTCTCCGTCTCCGGCCTGACCTTTAAATATCAGAGTGCCTTCCCTGTATTCCAACTCAGCTGCAAAAGGATCGAGAAATTCATAGAAGTCCGCCCATTCCACGCATATTTTACGAAACTGGATGGGAAAGGGTCCTTTGCTGGTACGGGATTGGCCAAAAACCCCTTCGGCCTTTTGCATGAGGTCCTGGAGCATGGCGATGGTTTCCTGGGAGGCAGGGGGCTTGAGCTGGCCCTCGGATCCTTTGCTTTCCACAGGAAGGGCCCAGGCATCGATGCGTATTTCCGAGGCGTTTCGAAATCTTTCGATGAAATCCGGCATTTCTTCAGGCTCCATCCATACAGCCCTTTCGCCGGGAAGACGAAAACCGTAAATCCGTTTTTCCTGGAAAAGAACCCAACCCAGCTGCCTGCGCTTATCCCCCTGCACGCGAAAATATCCCGTATGGGGTCGTCCCTCATACTGTTTTTCAAGCATGCTGAGAAGTCTTGTGAAGGAAACGGACTGGGACAGTCCGAAGGGCGTGGCATGGATAAGGCCTGCCCAATAGGGAAGAGCATCAGGCCTTATGCCATATACCGAAACCCTGAAATCCTGCACCTGAATTTCGCTTTTTAAAAACTCCGTTGCCGCTCCTCCCGTGGATTTGCCCTTTCCATCCCAGAAAAGGGCTTCCACAAGACGATTTTTATTGAAAAAAAGTAAGGCCTCGACCGAAGAGCCTCTGAAATGAATGCACCCACAGCCCGTTTCACGCTGATAATACTCCATCAGCCGGTTCAAAAGCAGGTAAGAGCTGTTCATGCCGGTTGCCACGGGCGTGTCATTGGGAAAAAGGATCTCGGACATAGGGCAAACTCCGCAGCTTTTTTAAAACGTCATTTTCTGGCTAGCGACGACGGCGAAGGCGTTCAATGGAAAGCTTGAGACTGTCTTGCATACGGGAAATGGCATCCGCCAGGTTGCCGATTTCATCCTTTGCATATACACGGATTTCCGTATCCAGCTCTCCTACGCTGATGCGGTCTGCTGCATGGGTAAGGTATTTGATGTTTCGGGTGATGCGGTATCCATAAATGGAGATGGAAAGGCCGATGACCAGAAGGGAAAAAAGCAGAATGCCCAGGGCAATATTCCGGGTTTGCAGGGCCATGGCACCTGCTTCCGCCTCAAGTTTTCTCACGGGTATGGTAAAGTCATCAATGTAGGCCGTACTGATGATAAAATACCGGGTGCCTTCCACCGGGCTGATCACCATGAACTTCTGGCGAAGCTGTCCATCCCGTTCGATCCAGGTATAATATCCCCTTGCCTCCCGCCCCAGGCGAGCCTCTTCAAATATTTTTCTGAACTCGCTGAAATACTGGGCACCCAATGCGGCCCGGAGGCTGTCCAGAACCGGGACCCCGATGAGACGGGCATCTGGATGCGCCCAGATACGGAATGCCTGGTCCGGCTCATCCACCCCAGGCCGTTCAAACAGTACGGTATACCCCGAGTCTCCCACACGCTGGACCGCAATGCGGCTGAATTCCGGATCATAGTTAAAATCCATCTTTCCCAGCTCCGGATGGCTGCGGAGGTAAATCTTGGTCTGAAGCGCTACGGAGCGGGCCTTTTCAGCAATGATTTCCTCAGCCATTCCCTGGACCACCCGGGTACTCTCATGGGTAATGCGCCGTGCCAGCTCATTGAGCTGGTTCTGGGAAAAAACTCCCGACGCAGCCATAAGAAGAAGGGGAACCACAAGGAAGAGGAGGAACATTTTGGTTCTGAGGCCCATTCCTTTGGTTCCTGAACCCTGTTTTTTGGGTTTTGCGCTGGACTTTCTTTCCGGGGCCGGGGGACTTGGACTGGGCGGCGTTTCCATTTTTTCTGCCATGGGCGGCGTTTCATCCGCAGGCGCCTGTGGAGGCTTGGTATCTCCACCGTTTTCCAGCTGCTCTCTGGAAATGCGGATCAGGTGCCCACACTCCCGGCAACGGGTTTTTGCCTCATCCCCGGAGAGCTTGCCCTTAAGCTTTTCAGGATCCAGGTGATAAATCTTGCCACACTCTTCGCAAATCAGGGTTGTCATGGGATCTCCTCGACCTTAGCGCGCCATATCCTTGAGGAATGGAATCATCGCCTGCTGAAACGCAACGCGTTTTTCTTCCCTGGGTATCTGTCGGGCCAGTAAATTCACAAGTTCCGGCGCACGCTCCATTGGAAAGGCACTCCAGGATTCCTTCATTGCATCAATCTCGTCATCAATGACAACGGATGCAATGGGTCCAATGGCTATGGCCAGATGTTCTTCGATGGTGTGCATGAAAGCGGCTGTTTTCCCATTTCCCGGATCCTGCACCGTTTCTGCCAATCCGGCTGCCAGGAGCCGGTGGACGACCTCTTTCAGAGATTTCAGGGACATTCCGGCATGGGCGGCAATATCCGAAAGATTCCGTTTTCCATCAATGGACGCAAACACCTTCAGCATGTCCCGATCCATGGAAAAGGCGCGGTCATTGTCAAAATCACTCTGCCGGAGGATTATTTTGGATGGATCGTCAGAAAAGAATGCCATGGCTGCCCCTTGCGTCAAAACGTTCCGGCTTCCACTCCAAGCCTTATGTCCGCAACCGTCTTTTTTTCTCTCAGGAACGAAGATCCTGGAGCAGACGCTGACGGAATTTTTCAAGTTCTTCGCGGACAATTCCGCGAATCAGCCCGGAAAGCTGCTCTTCCTTGGCCTTGGCCGTGGATGAGAGATCCCCTGTTTTCCCTGTGATCTGTTTCCGGAAATCCTGAAAATGCTGGTAGGCTTTCTGGAAATGCTCCTTTCTCTGTAAATCCTGAAGCGTCTCTCCCTTATCCATGAGCATGCCCAGCTCACCCTGTATTTCCTGAAGGAGGCGCAGGGTGTCCTGATGCGCATGCACCTTTTTCTGCTTAAGATAACTGCCCAGGGCTTCCAGTATGCGGAAAAAATTCAAAACAATACGATCCTTTTCCCAGGTCCCCTGCAATCGCTGGATTTCCCCAAGATATTGATCCATGACACTGTCATCAATCTCCCACTCCATAGAGAGCAGAAGGGCATTGAGACCCCGGAGGGGATCCCCCCCTGGCTTCTCTCCCCCGGCAAAGCGGAGATCCGGATTCTTTTTGCTGGTTTCTTTTCTGACGGGCTTGGGAGGAGAGGAGGATTTTTCAGGCTCCATAAGCGTGTCCTCATCAAAAAGATCTTCCAGACGCTTATCGAGTTCCATCGTGAGCGTATCTGTTTTATCCGTCACTTATTTTTCCTCCAGCTTTTTTTTGAGGGATCCAATGGTGATGGAGATAATCTTTTTCATGGTCAGTGCAACGTTTTCCCCTGAGATGGCGCTGGCTTCAATGTAAGGCGCATTGAGTTTGGCGTTAAGATCCTGCTGCATGGTTTCAAGGGGAAGCAAGGCAATATTGTGGGAGGCAAGATCCCGCTTGTTGTACTGGAAGACAAGGGGGATCCTCGAAAGATCTTTATTGAAGGAGCGCAGGTTTTCTTCAAGATTCTGCAGCGAGCGGATATTCATTTCCCGACGCAGCGTCATGGAGTCTGCAACAAAAACAATCCCGTCAACACCTCGAAGAACCAGTTTTCGGGTGGCATTGTATTTCACCTGTCCCGGTACGGTATAAAACTGGATTTTGATGTTATAATCATTGATTGTTCCGATATCCAAGGGAAGAAAATCAAAAAACAGGGTGCGGTCACCATAGGTTTTCACCGTGACCATTTCAGACTTAATGCGGCTTTTGAATTTCTGATTGATGTATTCTAGGTTGGTTGTCTTGCCGCCCCGACCTGGGCCATAATATACAATTTTTACCTGCACTTCTTTTTTTTTAGGATTGATCAGCGCCAAGGTAAGCCTCCGATTATTTTATCCAAAAAGCGATTCGATTTTTCGTACGGCCTCCGTGACCTTTAACCGGAGAAAACCAAGAGAAACCTCTTTGCCGAAGATGGATAACAAAAGGAGGTCGTCTGTTACCTTACTGAAATGGATGCTGTCCGTTTCTCCTTTATGGAAAAGCAGGGAAAACTCCTGTTCTCCGATGAGGTTGGCCATGGCGCTGACAGCGCCAAAATTCCCTGCCGCAAGGGCTGCCAGGGAATACACATCATGCTGGGTATTGCCGTTATCCAGATTCACAATGACGTTCCCGGCAAGATCCAGAAGAATCACATTGCTGACGCCAAGATCAATGAGCTCCTCATCAAGAATCTTTTCAATTTTTTCAATCTGACGTCTGTCCAAATCAAGGGTAAACTCCATAGTCCCTTCCTCGAATGCTCCCTGGGTCATGAGTGATCAATGCCTCTACCGCCTGAGAAGGCCGGAGAGATCGCATTGCAATCCATTCAAAGCCTTGTTGCCATCTTGTCTTGCCGAAGGCATGCCAAAATCTCACATCCACGAAACTTTGTGCGTATTGTATAGCCTAAATCTCCGGGAGAGGCAAACCTTAAGTTTCTGTATTTATATGTCAGACAGGGGACCTTACCTCAGGTACGGGATGAAGAGGTGGGGCCTGTTTTTTTATATGTGACCCCAAAGGTTCTTCCGAGGATCGATGCAGATGGAAAAACCGTTTTTTCACATCAAACCCCTTGGCAGGGCTACAAAAATCTCTTTGACAAAACATTGGCCTTTCTTGACAAGAAAGGGCTTGAATCGTATGTATGGCAAACATTATTGTCCTGATCCGCCACCCAGCTTATTCGTCATTTTTTTTAAAACCACATATCTTAAAAAGCAACAGAAATGGTGATGATATGACATGCAAGGCATTGCCTGGATGGGCAGGCTGCGTTTTGAGCCTACTTCTTCTTTTTTTCTTTATGCTAACCACAGACCTTGCTTCTGCGGATAGCTCTCCTTCCCCTCCCCTTTCCATTGGCCTCAGCCTTCCTTTAAGCGGCAATGAAGCCTCACATGCGGGTAAATGGCTTCAGGGAATGTCCGCTGCGGTGGCGGATATCAACCGCAGCGGCGGCGTACACGGAAGAACCTTACGCATCCTTGCTCTGGATGACGCAGGAAATTCCAGGCAACGACAGGCCAACCTGGCAGAGCTTACGGAAAAAGAAAAGGTATTTGCCCTCTTTGGCGCCTTTGGCCCTTTGGGAACCCGTGAAACCCTTCTCCATGCCCAACGCACCTCCACCCTTTTTTTTGGCAGCAGCACAGGCCTTCGCGGCCTTTCCACCCCACAAGCCCTTCCGGCCTTTTCCATCCGTCCGGATGTGGGGGGTGAGGCTGAAACCCTTGTACACCGATTCATTGATGAAACCGGCAAAAACCGGATTTCTGTTTTTTATGGGGATGATGTCCATGGAGCCGAATATCTGGATGCCGTACGTTCGGCTCTGGAAAAAAAACGACTGACGGTTCACAGCTTTGCCAGCCCCGATGAGAATAGTGATACAAAGACGGCGGCTCAGAGGCTTTTAAGCTCAAAACCAGATGCCATTGTCATCTCAGCCCCCCCGGAAATCACCGCGAACTTTATCCGGAACATACGGGAAAACGATGGGACTATTGTTCTTCTTGTGGTTTCCCACGCAGATCCCATTGCATTGGCCGATACCCTCATGAATCGTGGCCTCGGGGTGGTCTTAAGCCAGGCGGTCCCCTTTCCCTACTACCGCAGGATTCCGGCCGTTAACGCCTATGCGGCGGCCGTTGACGCTTTCAAAAAAGAAGACCCCACCATAGAAATGGATTTTCCGGGTTTTGAAGCCTATCTCAATGTCCGGGCCTTTGCCCATATTCTGCGTCAAAGTCCCTCTCCCCCAGCCCCACCAACCTTTATTCAGACGGCTTACAAGCAATTTGAAGTGGATCTTGGTGGCTTCCGTTTCAGTTTTTCTGAAAACAGACATGCAGGTTCTGAAGAAATTTATCTGATCCAGATCGCACCGGGTGGCTTTGTGTCCCCCATCCGCTCCTTTTCCGAGCTTTACGCCTTCCATCCCTGAAACAACGGGGGCCGTCCGCATGCGGACGGCCCCCCTCAAAAACAAAAAGACCTAAAGTTTAAGGCTGAATCACAAGGCGAAAACCAATATGGGTATAGGCCAGAGAGGGGTCCATGCTATAACGATTGGCCACACGGCTTGAATCCATATCCGTATCCCATCCTCCCCCACGTACAACCCGTTTCTGCCCGGTTGGCGGCCCCACGGGGTCTTTACGGGAATCGCCTCCTTCGGGATACTTGCCATACCAGTCCCTGCACCACTCCCACATATTGCCATGAATATCCCAAAGACCCCAGGCGTTGGGCGCAAGACTTCCCACGGCAAGGGGCTCTTTTCTGAACTGGCCCACGGCACAACCCGGACGGAAAGAGTTGGCGGCAAAGTTTGCCTGACTATCCGTGAGGCAAGCCCCATAGGCATAGGCAGATCCACTGCCCGCCCTTGCCGCATATTCCCACTGTGCTTCTGTGGGCAGATCATAGGGCAGGCCTTCTTTCTCACGCAGCCACTGGATAAACGCCTGGGCATCATGATAGGAAACTGCGCTCACAGGCAAAGTATCCTTCAGCGGATAACCGGGATTCCGCCAGTCATAATCGGGATCCCGGACCCAGCGAAATCCGCTTTCAAAACCATAGGCCCCGCCCCCCTGCTCGGCCTGGGTCTTATACCCCGTGGCCAGGATGAATTGCCGCCACTGCCCCACAGTGACTTCATGGGTCTGCATAAAAAAAGGTTTTGAAAGGGTCACCGGGTGCTGTTCTTCGTCGCTGTTTCTTCGAACCTCGCCCCCAGGGCTTCCCATGAGAAAATGACCTTCCTCGATTCGTACAAAATCCATTCCCAGGCTATTTTCGTGGCGGGGAACAAGGGAAAGCCGAATATGGGTTTCTTCTTTTTTTCCTGCTTCAATGCGCAGATTGACGCGACTTTCTTCGTAAAGGGGCGCTGTGATCCGTAAAGGATAGAGGCCTGGACCAAGGGACATATCCGGAGAGTAGGTAAGTGCCCTGTTCTCAAACCGGATGGTGGCATGTTCCGGGCTTGTCAGAATGGAAAGTCTGCCCTCTCTGGGTTTTTCCGGATTCAGGGTAACGATCAGCTGCCGTTCTTCTCCCGGCCCCAGTCGCAACTCCTCGCGCAGATCCTCATGCCCAGGAGCTGTGATATCCAGACGATAGAGGCCTGCTTCCAGTGCGCCCATCCGCACCGGAAGAAAACCGCGGTCCTGGCCATTCACACGAAGTTTTGCCCCTTCTGTCCGGGAGCGGATTTCAAGGCTTGCCGACAAAACCTCCTGCACAGGCGGTGCTGCGGCCGTGGGTGTGACCAAGGGCAGGGAAGCGGGTTCCCGCAGAAAAACCACATCATACCCCCCCCTTCGCCCTGTCCGTAAAGCCCGGTAATCCAGATTTTCTCCTGAGGCTTTGGCCGAGGCCTGGGCATACGTAAAGAGTTTGTATCCTTCGATGCGTCCTTCAAGCCTGGGCAAGGCCTCCAGGAGGGCTGAGACGAGAACCCCGTTTTTTCCTCCACCCTCTGAATTCACCACCCTGTTTCTGCGTAAAATGGTATGGCCGTATGCTTCTTCCTGGGAACCCGGAAGCACTTTGTCCTCAGAGGGCGACACCTGGGGTCCGCAGGCGGAATCCGGAAAGGGCGCATCCGAGATGACCAGAAGCCGTCTGGCCTGGGTCTGCCGGAGGGCCTGCTGGATGGCGCTCACCTCCACATAGGTCTCGGTTTCTCCCTTGCGGGCATCGGCACCCAACCACCAACCGTACCCGTACAGATTTTCCGTTTCCCCAGCCCCAGAGAAATAAATGAGAAGCCCATCTCCGGGCTTTGCTGCTCTGGCCATGGTTTCAAGGCTTTTTAAAATCGCCTCCCTTGTGGCGGAAGCGCCCAGAAGACGGGTCACCCTGAAATCCAGATGGCGTTCCAGATAATCCCCGAGAACCGCTGCATCCTTTCCAGCCGTAGCGGGAAACAGGATGCCTGGGTCCTGGTATTGATCAATACCGATCACAAGGGCCCGATTTTCTCCGGCAAACACACCGTGGGATGTGATCATGAGAAGGCAAAGGGCAAAAAAGATCCTTTTTACCATGTAATAAAACTTGCCCTGATTGTGTGCTGATGGATCTGGATTCATAAAAATTCCTCACACATCACCGGCAGGTCTGCCGGATACGAAAAGTGAGCGCAAAAAACAGACTTCGTTGAGGAAGAACATCAGGACCTGACACCCATGACCCTATAAAATTCCCAGGCCTGCGGGTCAGACCTTTTTATTCTCCGGTGAAATGGGGATTGCTTTTCAGTACTGCCCGATTCTCTCCGCCGGAAATAATGGAGCGATCCCCCTCCGCCTTATTGCTGCGCCCTCCCAGGACCGCAGCAAAATCGCCGCCCGCCTGATTGCCCTCGCCCCCCAGGGCCAAGGCGGATTTGCCGCCAATGCTGTTGTTTTTACCGGCAATGGCAGCACCATATGAACTTTCCACCCGATGCCCGCTTCCCGAAATAATATTCCCATATCCTGAACACTGGTGCCCTTCTCCGATGATGAGGTTATGGGAGCCGGTCACTTTTTCTGAGCTGTTGTATCCGATGATGAGATTCCCGCCGCCATTGGCGCTGGCGGTTTTTCCGTCTCCGTTCACAAGAACGAGGTTGAGGCCCTGAAGCTGTAAATCCTGGCCTGTTCGTTGCACGCCTTCGAGCAGACGGGTCAGCCGGGTCACCTGGGCCTCGAGAGTTGCAATGCGCTGCTGCAACTGCTCCGTTTCCCCCCCCCCTCCGGGAAGGGCCACAGCTCCCACAAGAAGGGGTTGAACCAGGTGAAAATCCGCTTTGGTTTCCAGGGCGGCCTGAAGTTCGGATCGGCGGACCAGGGAGGGATCCATGCGCTCCGCAGGGATGATTCCCGTGAGTGTGCTGGCGTCATGGGTATGATTCTTGTCCGCCTTTTCGGAAAGCATCTGCTTCCATTTGCGCTGGGTGAATACGGGAACGCAGTCGCTCACGCCCATTTCACGGAAATACCCACAGATCCCGGCGTCATCGATGCGCTCATAGGTGGCAATGTCCCCAGCCCCCACAAAGAGAAGATAAGGAAAGCTTTTCGGCATGATCAGCGTGGAGGCTCCGCGTTCAAACAGGACCATGGCAATGGCGGGAGTATCGGGGACAATGGTGGCGCTGTAAGCCACCGCCGCATACTTGTCACTTAAGTCAAAAAAATCCCGTATGCCGTGTATGGCAAGGCTGCGCCCTCTTCGGGTCTGGCGCTGCACAACCTGCTCGCGCGCCTGGGCAAGGGTATCGGCGACAGATGCCGTGTCAGAAAGCTCCAGAAGCAGGGCCACTTCCTTTTCCGACTGCACGGAAGTGGCCATGGCCTGGGCGGCCAGAAAAAAACAGAAAACGGTTATCGCGCCTATGCCGCACCAAACGATCCTGCGCCCCATGATCCCCCCGTCTTTTTTTGCGATGGCAGGGCTCCGACCTGACTTTCAGGATCCGGAGCCCTGCCACGTTTCATGGATAATAAAACACTCAAGCCGTTAAACTTTTTTCATTAAAAGCTTACCGTCATTTTGGCGGCAAAAAGGAACCAGTTTTCCGAGGTGTTCAGCTTGTTATTATCATCGGAGTTGATGTCTTTCATCAGAATGGCCGCCCCATTCATGGCATGCCCTTCCAGCTTGAAGACCCAGTTATCCGTCAGATCGAAGCGGGCTGTGAGGGCTGTGTCCTTAAGCCAGGCGTCATGCTTTTTGTATCCTGCGGCCACACGTCTTGGGTCCGTTACGTTCAGGTTGCCGTCTTTGTCGTTCTTGTCCGCATAGTATTCTGAATAGGAAAGCCCCAGCTCCAGCCAGTCCGTAAAGCGGTAGGCAATGGCCGCGTAGTAGCCTTCCGTATCCAGATCAATGGGCTTGTTGGCATTAATGGCCTGATCAAAGGGGCTGTTGCCCTTGGCCCGTGTAGCAAACTCGTAGGTGGCACCCATGTACTCCGTCACAAAGGTGAAGGGACCCCGGATGTACTCCAGAGAAGCCGTATACACCTTGGAATTGGTGTTGGTGCGCACATTGGCCTGCGCCTGAGTATCCATCTGAGAAAAGACGCCGTCGGTGTCAAATTCCACCACCCAGCCTGTGGTGCTCAGGCGAAGGCCGTTGATGGGGGTCGACCAGACAAGGCCACCGGTGAAGGAATATTTGGTGTGCGTGGACTGCGGGGTTGAAAGGATATTGTTCAGACGAGACTGGTCTTTGGTTGTGGTGACAACACCTCCGTCCACGGGAAAATCCGTTTCCCCGCCCTGGAACTGATAAGCAAGGGAGCCTGCGCCGCCAAGGTAGATATCCCCATAAATCTCCGCGCCGCTGATGGCCGCAACCGTGTCCCGCCAGGCCTCGTTGTAAATACTCTGGGGGAGAAAAATACTGTTGCGGAGCATGTCTACGTCACGGGTGGTATTGTAAAGACCATGGGTCAGTTTCATCTTACCAAAGCGCAGGCCCAGCCAGTCTTTCCAGCGGTAGTCGGCAAAGCCCCAGTCAATTTCAGGCTCACCCTTTCCGAACTCGCCCAGGTTTCTTGCAAAAATCTGAAGTCCCACCCGGAGCCTGTCACTCACCTGGCTGCTCACGTTGATACCAAATTCGTTGAAGCGCGTGCTGCCATCTTCGGTTTTTGCAAAGAAATTGTTGTTATCGCTTTTCAGATAGCCCTGGGAGATAAAGCCGTGTACGGTGACGCCGCCATAAAAATCATCGCCAAATTCAATGGCCATTGCCGGGCTCGCCAGGCACAGCAGGCTCAGGCCCACCACCACTGCTCGTAAACTTTTCATGCAAATCCTCCTTTTGCGTATGAGAATCCGTTTTCATTTTTTTTTAAAAAACAGACCCGTTTCTTAAGGGGTCACTCCCAGTACCTTCACCTCATCCGTACGCGTGCCTTCGGGCACAAAACCAATGGCCCCTTGCGTGTTGGCCACAAAACTCACCACATCCCTTGGCTTGTCCAGCATGGGCGGCATCTGGCCCTTTCCCGTAAAAACCTGACGTTTCCAGTGCTGGGCAAACTGGGCGGAGGTGGTCCGTACATAAGAAGACAAAAAGGTGTCCATGGTGTCGTCCCTGAGCACGACAAAATTGATGCGGCTGCCATCTTCCCAACGGCTCATTCTGCCAAGGTAGATACGCTCCACTTCATCTTTGGAAATACTTGCTGCGGGCACGCCCCTGTTGGCAATCACAAGGATATCCGCCAAAGCGCTTCCCATGAGCCCCACCAGCAGAAGCAATACCAAGCCTCCTCTTTTTGCATATCGCATCATCGTCCTCCTGCGCATGGCCTGCTTGAACGACCTTTCCCAAAGGGCCCTTGCCAGCTTTTTGAAACCTTGCCGGATGGGGCGGGCATACCGCATGCCCTTATCCTCTGCCCTCAAATGGGAGAATCGGGTCTTTTTTCAGTCAGGCATTTTCCAGATCAAGATTCCGCCACCCCCCATGGGCAGCAATCTTTTTTTCAGATAAACAGCGTTTACACGTATATATAAGAAAATTTTTTCAAAAAAAATCACAGAAATATCAGATCGACCCCATCTTCAGGGGGAATCGCATGCAGAATTCACAGGCAATCCATTCAGATGGAAAAAATCCACGGAAGGGATTGATACCGCCCAGATCCCAGAAATTAACATGCGATTCCCTGCCTTCCCTTCCTTCAGCGCTGACCACTCAGGAGGAAAAGGGCTTCTTCGTATTTTTCAGCGGTCTTCCGGATCACCGCCTCCGGAAGCCTGGGACCGGGCGCTTCCTTGTTCCAATCCAGGGTTTCCAGGTAATCCCGCACAAACTGTTTGTCGAAGCTCTGCTGAGCACCACCGGGGCGGTAGCCCTCCTGCGGCCAGAAGCGAGAAGAATCCGGAGTCAGCACCTCATCGATGAGGATGAGTTTCCCGTCCACAAAACCGAATTCAAACTTGGTGTCCGCAATGATGATGCCCCTTTCAAGGGCGTACTCCGAAGCTTCCTTATAAATGGCAAGGCTTAAGTCCCGCACGCGCTCTGCCGTTTCCCGACCCACAAGATCAACGGCCTGGCCAAAGGAAATGTTAATATCATGGTCCCCCACATCCGCCTTGGTGGAGGGGGTGAAAATGGGCTCAGGCAGGCGATCGGATTCCGTAAGCCCGGCGGGCAGGGCAATGCCGCACACGGTCTGATCCTTTTTATAAGATTTCCACCCGGAACCGGAAATATACCCCCGGACCACGCACTCAATGGCAAGGGGCTCGGCTTTTTTCACCCACATGCTCCGATCGCGCAGATATTCCTTATGGGGTTCACAGACCTTGGGAAACACATCCACATCCCCACTGATCAGGTGGTTGTCCACAAGGGACTTCATCCGGTCAAACCAGAAAAGGGAAAGCTGGGTCAAAACCCGTCCTTTTCCGGGAATGGCATCCGGCAGCACCACGTCAAAGGCGGAGATACGGTCTGAGGTCACCATGAGAAAACTGTCTTCAAGCTCGTAAATATCCCGGACCTTACCGCTCCGAAGCCGCTTTAAGCCGCTGAGTTCCACATTGGATTCAGGAACGCTCATCGTTCAGACATCCTTTCATTTCGTATTCAGGGGTTATACAGAACAAACGGGAAAAATGTCCCCGCTGATATCCCCATTGGGAAAAATTGTCAATATCCCCACCGTACCGGGCCAGGGTCCCCCGCGATTGTCTGAAAAGCTCCCTGGATTGAACATGAGCACCCCTTCAACCTCGCAGCATTCCGGAACATGGGTATGTCCGAACACCACAGCCTGAACATTTTCAAAAAAATTTCTTGCCCGCATGCGAACGCCGCTGCGCTCGCCCCAGCCGTGAATCAGGCCGATGGAAACACCCCCCACGGAGATAACCCTGGATACCGGATGATGCGCACGAATTTCCGGGCCGTCGCAGTTACCCGCCACAGCCAGCACCTCCACATCATAAAAAGCATCCAGAACTGCGGGTGAACCAATATCTCCAGCATGGAGGATGAGGGAAACATCGGAAAAAAGTCCCTGCCGCAGGGTAAAAAGGTCTGCCTCTGCCCTTCGCATGTGGGTATCGGAAAGCACTCCCACCCGCACAGGACCTTGGTCTTGAATGCGCATCATGTATCCATTTCCATTTCAAAGCGTTCAATGAAAAGGGATAAAAGCCTGGCCTTGGGGCCTGTCATGGGTAAAAAAGCCATGCCCGCCTGCCAAAGCTTTTCTTTCACTGGCCGGGCATGGACGATGATGACTTCCAGATCCAGGATCTCATCCCCCATGCCAATGGAAAGCTGCACCCGGCTTTCCTCAGGAATGGGGCTGTGCGCCTCAAGGAGAAGTCCTCCCCTGCTGATATTCAAGGTTTTTCCCATACCCTGGTTCAGAATCCTCCCATTCTCGCCCAGCACAGAAAAATGAACGAGGTTCCGTGTTTCTGGTCGAAAGGGAAAACGTCTTTTTTCCGATATCCCCTGATCATGCGTCATCCTGCTGTCCTTTGCATTCTATGGCTTCTCCGATCAGCTCCAGGCTGGTCTGAATGGAACTGACCGAAAAACCCAGCATTTTACGAAAAGTGGGAGAAAGCCTGTCCCAGAGCATACCTGCATCCCCGTCTTCCAGGGGAAGAATGCGCGTTGTGGCGTTTCCGAAAAAAGCCATCCCATCCCGGCATATGCGGGTGGCGGGCATGGGGTCGGCAAAGACGACACCTTCCGGAAAGGAAGCCAATTCTGAAAAATGATTCCCGATCTTGTATCCCAGTACAACCTTTCCACGCGCCACGCGACAAAAGGAGGCGCCTGAAACCCCCTCAGAACGACGCAGGATTTCCCAGGATTCGGGAATAAGCGGTAAGGGCGCCGAAGAGGACCGCAGGCGGGCAAGCAGATCCCCCAGCTGGCTGAGTTGCCGGTCGAGTCCCAGGACGAGATCCCTCAGGCCCGGACCCAAGGTGGTGAATTCCCTTGCCAGTCGCTGGGAATCGAGTACCCCCAGAAGGGCCTCTCCCACCACATGCACGGAAGCACTGCGGGGACGGTTCATCAGGGCAAAGCTTGCGGCACTCCCGATGAAAGCACCCTTTCCAAGGCAGAACAAAGGAACACTGCGTCCCCCCACTTCCTTATAGAGACGCACCTTCCCCTCAAGGATGACCCAGAGCCAGGAGCCAAAACGTCCCTGACGCACCACCACAGTTCCATCCCGGTGAAACTCCTCATCCACCACATCGCTATATTCAATGGTCGGGCCTTTAAGGCAGAGATCCCTGGAAGATTCCGTATCTTTTCCCGCATGAATGGCCTGAAACTCGTCCATGCGGCGCAGGGCATCCAGAATGAGTCCTGTGAGATTGCGGTGAATCTCACGTTTTATCTCAGGATTGCCGGGAATGAACAAAAAACGGCCTTCCTGCCAGGTAAAGAGGGTATGAAAGGCCTCTTCACCCTGTTCCCGGCCGATTCTTGCGTCAAAAACCTCACCATTTTTCATGAAAATGACGCCTTCAACGCCATTTTCCGCAAAAATACGCAACTCCCCTGCGGCCACCGCAGCTCCCAGAAACTGGAGAAGATCGGCAAGGCCCACAAAGGATAATCGTCCGGAGAGTACGTCTGCCGTCTGCATGAGTCCGCCCTATCTTCCCGCCCAGTCCAGTTCCTTCTGCAGATGCCGCAAGGTGCTTTCAATGCAGGCCTTCAGGGTTTTTCCCACCCCCTCACCCGTCACAGCGCTGGCGGGAAAGGAAGGTACCTTGAGTTGACGATTGAGGTCCCTTTCCATCTGTTCGATGGACATGACGGGAAGACCGGCGTTCGCCAGATCCCGCTTATTGTACTGTAAAATCAAAGGAACTTTCATGATGTTAAGGCCATAGGACTTCAGATTCTCATGCAGATCCTTAAGGGAAAGCATATTTTTTTCCCTGCGCACAGCTAAGGAATCGGCAACAAAGACAAGGCCGTCAGCGCCTTTGAGTACAAGCTTTCTTGTGGAAGCATACTGGGGTTGGCCGGGAACCGTGAAAAGCTGTACGCGCACATCGCAGCCGTGGATCTTGCCAAGGCCCAGGGGAAGGAAGTCAAAAAAAAGCGTTCTGTCCCCTTCCGTATCAATGGAAACCAGATCGCCTTCGGTCTGCTTGCGAAACAGCTTATGAATGGTTTCAAGATTTGTGGTTTTACCACATCTGCCTGGACCATAGTAAACAATTTTGCACTCGATGACCCGCTTTTGCATATTAAAAACGGCCATAAAGACCCTCCACAATTCTATTGTATCCCCTTTATGATCGCGGGATATCGGGATCCATTCACCCCAAAAACACGCCCTCAGCTCTTGATTTCAATATTCAGGCACCAGTCCCCTTTTTTGGGACCTGCGTCAATCTGATGTTTGGAAGCCACAACACCGGAGCTGCGGAATACGGCCACCGGAGAATAACAGCGCATGTCATTGAGCCGCAATCCGACCTTCAGGTCATCAATCAGCTTTTTATCCTTGCTCGAAATAATCAGGCTTACCAGATTGCCGGACTGAAAGCTCACATCCAGGTCAATCTGTTCATTGAGATCCTCAGGAACATTTTCAAGACGTATGCCCACAGAACTCACGGGAAGAAGCTCCATCTCATTGTCTTCCACAGCCTCCATGCCTGACGTCATACCCGGCACAAGGTTTTTACAGCGTGCCAGATGTTTTTCCGGTAAAAGCCCCTGAGTTTCCCATTTCTGTACAAGGTTTTTTGCGTCCTTTTCCTTGCCATCCTTCACCATGGCCGTGATCAGACCGATGGCCGCCTCATCCCGCACCTCCTTTTTCCGGATCAGTACGGAAAAAAGTGCGATGGCCGCTGCATAGGATCCATAGCGCGCAAGCAGCTTTGCCTTTTCAAGACGCATTTCCACAGGGGTTTCCTCGGTGTCCGGCAAAAGGGTGTTCACAAGGTCCGACTCCTTTGCCGTAAAGGTACGCACCTCGTTTTCCGATGAAACCGCAGCAATTTTTTTATCAAGCTCCGCAATCCGATCACGGATATCCGCCAGAAGACTGTCCCGGTTCCGGATAGCCTCCACAGACTGAACAAGCTTTGCCAATGTCTCAAAACGAATACGAGCCTCGTCATAAAGCCCCTGGGAGCTGTAAAGACGGGCCTCTTTGATGATGGCCTGAAATTTTTCTTTCACCTGCATGGAATCCCCCGCCAAAGCACTTGGTGATGGCTTTTGACTACAAAGGTTTACACCGTACCAGAAGCTGAATGGGAGTACAATCCTTTACCTGCAGGAACAAAGCCTTTATCCGTGAAGGCTTTTTCCCCCCTTTTTTCATGAAAATGCCTTGTATTGGTTGTGGCTTATTCAAATCCGGTATAAAAAGGCGCGGGCCCTTCTCCCTATGGTTTATAAGAGGTGAAGGAAACGGAACAGAGAATGGGGCCGGATCGGATTTTTCCGAAGAAGGCGTCTTGTGCCATAAACATTCATGATAAAAAGGCTTCACACATGACAAGCACGACATACGACGTTCTGATTGTTGGGGGAGGCATTTCAGGGGCCTCCCTTCTTTATACCCTGGCGCGGTATACGGACCTCAAACGCATCGGGCTCCTTGAAAAATATGAGGATCTCTCCCAGGTCAATTCCGCAGCAAGCAACAATTCCCAGACCCTGCACTGCGGAGATATTGAGACCAATTACTCCCTTGAAAAGGCCATCAAGGTGAATAAAGCCGCCCACATGCTGATCCACTATGCAAAGGCCCAGAAAAACACCGACAGGCTCATGAAAAAATATCCCAAAATGGTCTTAGGCGTTGGGCCTGAGGAGTGTGCGCTGCTCCGAAAACGTTTTTCCCTGTTCAGCCCCCACTTTCCCCATATGCGCCTGTGGGAAAAGGAAGACATTGCAAGGATTGAACCCCTTGTGGTGAAAGACAGAAAAGAAGAAATCGTGGCCCTGGGCGTGGAAGGGGAATATACGGCTGTGGACTATTACGCCCTTGCCCATTCCTTTGCCCGCAATGCGAAAAAACAAAACGAAAAGCTTGTGGACGTGCGCCTTGGGGAAACGGTTCTCTCCATCACGGAAGAACAGGGGCTTTACAGTGTGAAGACCTCCAAAGCCCGTCTTTCTGCACGCTTTGTTGTGGTTTCTGCGGGCGGCCATTCCCTTCTTTTTGCCCAGCGCATGGGGTACGGTCATGAATTCAGCTGCCTGCCCGTGGGCGGATCCTATTACTTCACTCCTCCCTACCTTAACGGCAAGGTGTATACGGTGCAAAACGACAAGCTCCCCTTTGCTGCCATCCATGGTGATCCGGATATCACAGCACCGGGCCTCACCCGCATCGGACCCACAGCCCTCCTCCTCCCCATGCTGGAGCGTTACAATGTCCGCACCATTTTTGATTTTTTCAAGGTTCTCAGGCTGGATAAGGGCGTTTTCAAGGTACTTTTCAGTCTTTATGGGGTCAGCGATATCCGCAATTACATCCTGAAAAACTTTCTTTTTGAAATCCCCCATATCAACAAGCGCCTTTTTCTTAAGGATGTGAGAAAGATCATTCCTTCCGCCAAACTTGAGGATCTCACCTTTGCCAAGGGATTTGGCGGGCTGAGACCTCAGCTCATTGATAAGAAAAAGGGCGAGCTTCTTCTGGGAGAGGCAAAAATCGACACGGGCAGGGGGATCACCTTCAACATGACCCCGTCGCCCGGTGGAACGGTCTGTCTTGAAAATGCCCACAAAGATCTCAGGATTATCGTGGATTACCTGGGGTGCGGATTTGACGAAGCCCTTTTCACCCAAGAACTGGTTCACGGGCATTGAAGTGAAACCCTGCATCCGGAAAGCCCTTTTATTTCAAGGCTTTCCAGCCCTGCGGAGGGAGTGAAAAAATCGAAGGGCTGCATCCTGGGGATGGGATGCAGCCCTTCAAGGGAGGAAGTAAGGCGGGAGGATGGTTTGCAAGAAGGTGTTTGCACTGAAAGCAATCTTTTCTATGCGAACATCGTTCACTTCTGGATTCGACTCTCCCACAGCTTAAGCTTTTCTGTCAAGAAAAAAATCATCCCCAACTGTGGTTTTCAACAGCCCATGGAACCCTGGACACCACGCCGAACCCCAAGGGGTGTAAAAAAAAAGAAAAAACTGTCTGAAAAAAGACAGATCCTGGAAATCGCCAGGATCATAAGGATCGGTTGCGCTTCAGAAAAACAAAAAAAATCAAGCTGTTTTTCCTGTACAGGGAAAAATAAAATAAAGATTCATTTTTTGCATCTTTTTTGCATACAAAAAGGCGATGAAAAGCCCTTTTCCCCTGTTTTCTGGAACAAAATACTTCAAAAACAGCAGGCGGATGCGGACCCAAAGGCTTTCCTGGGAGACGCCGGATGATCCCGGAATCCGCCTGCCCCCCAAGAGGGGCTTGACGCACAAACTCCTTGGGATTACGTACAGGAAATTCACCAGATGAAAATGGAAAAAAGATACGCCGCACCCCTGATTTTTTACCCCAAAAAAGGAGATCATGACGATGGAAATTTTTTTTCCCGTATCCGGGCTCAGCCTGAACCCCTTCATTCCCGTGCTGGTGGGCTTTGTACTGGCCTTTTTCTGCGCCATGGGCGGAATTTCCGGGGCCTTTCTGCTCCTTCCCTTCCAGATGAGTTTTCTGGGCTTTACCACCCCTTCGGTCAGCGCCACCAACCAGCTCTACAATATCGTGGCCATCCCCAGCGGAGTCTGGCGTTTTTACAAGGAAGGCCGACTCATCCCTCCGCTGGTACGGGCCGTGGTGATCGGCACCCTTCCGGGGGTCTTCATCGGTGCAATCATCCGAATCTATTATCTGCCCAACCCTTCCCTCTTTAAACTCTTTGTGGGGTGCGTACTTCTCTATATCGGCACCCGCATGCTCAAGGATCTTCTGGGAAAAAAAGCCCCTGCCCCCCCAGGCGTCCAGGGAAGCGGCCGGGTGGAAGTGCTGCCCTCGGGCCTCTTTGAAGTACGTTTCATCTTCCGGGAAAAGGAATACCACGTCAGCGCGGGCGGCATCATGCTTTTAAGCGGCATTGTGGGGATCATCGGCGGGGTCTACGGCATTGGGGGTGGGGCGATCATCGCACCCTTTTTTGTCTCCGTATTCGGGCTTCCCGTGTACACGGTGGCGGGTGCGGCCCTGATGGGCACCTTCATCACCAGCGTGGCAGGTGTCATCTTCTATCAGGGGCTTGCCTATTTTAACCCTGAGCAGGCCATTTCGCCGGACTGGCTCCTGGGCATTCTTTTTGGCATAGGCGGATTCTGCGGCATGTACTGTGGTGCAAGGGTTCAGAAATTCGTTCCGGAACGATGGATCAAGTGGGGCCTCTGTCTTGTGATCGCCTGGACCTCCCTTTCCTACATCCTTGGCTATTTCCTCTGATCCTTCCCCAGAGAAATACGCCGCAGGATGGAAACCAGAAGCTCTTCAACTCTCTGGGTCAGATCCCCATCCCTTTTCTCCCTGGCCGCATCCTTGATAAAGGCGGCCAGGGTTTTTCTTTCCTCATTGTCAAAAACATTGAGAAGCCCCTGCCCCGCTTCCTTCTCTCCCTCCCTGGCCGCATGGGTGCGAGTCACCAGGGCATGGAAGAGAAGCAGGCTTCTGTCCAGCACCATCCAGGGAATCCTCGCATCCCGGACCGGGCCTGCCGAAACCTCAAAGCCACTGACCCGTATTCCCGCCACCCTGCGCACATCCCCACTCCGCGTACCCAAATAACTCCAGGCCGCACCCGCAAGGCCTCCCGCTGCGGTGACCAGCCCCAGGGCCGCTCCGCCCAGGGCGATATCCACCCCTGCGGCCACAGCAGCGCCTGCGCCTCCGCCGATGGCGGCCAACTGTAATCTGGAAAGCCCGAACACACGAAAGGCTTCGCGCGAAAGCAAATCCGTTTCCACAAGGGCCAGAAGGTCTGGCGAAGGGGCAAAAAAACGATGGCGGAAAATTTCCCTCAACTGCTCCCAGCAGTCTTCTTCCAGACCTCGCACCCCCTCCTGCCAGCGCAAGGTCAGTCGTGCGGAAAGCACCTCAACTTCTCTGGCATCCACAGCTTCCGCCTTCAGAGCATAGGTGGAAACGGCAGTCACCAGATCCTGAATCTTTTTTGCAGAAAGACGAATACGTTTTTCCCAGTCCTGCTCCAGCTCATGAATCACCGGGTGAAGAATGGGCTCCACGTCCGGGTCCATGGCCTTCAGAGCGGAAAGCAGTCTCACCCTTTCACTGAATCCTGCGGTCAGGGCGTTAAACACATGGACAGCGTTAAAGGTTTTACGCAGGGCGGTCTTCCACTCTTCCACGGAATCCGATCCGCCCTTAGGATTGATGAGGGCCATGCGCGGTAAACCCACAAGACGCAGGATTTCCATTTCCGCAAGATCGGTTTTCCGCACAGGCCGTGCCGCATCCACCACATATAAAATCCCAGCCCCCCGGGCCAGGGCCGAAAAAATCTCACACTCATCCGTAAAATCCAGATCTCTGGCATGGGCCGCGCAAAAGGCCCGGGCAAGATCCCTCCCTGTCATCTGTTTTTCATGTTCCTGTATCCAGGCAAGGGTTTTTTTGGGAGACTGGAATCCGGGGGTGTCCGAAAACAAAAGGCGCACCGTATCGCCTGCACGCACGGGATAAGCCCGGCTTTCACGGGTCTCTCCGGGCCAGGGACTGATGCGGATGGCATCATCTTCCACCAGGGTGGCCACCACGGAAGATTTGCCCTCATTGGGATGTCCCACCACGGCAAATTCCAGTCTCAGCGCTTCAGCGGCCATGGTTCACCTCCCCGTGAAGAAGGGGTCTGGGTTCCTGAAGGCCTTCCAGGCGTTTTGACCAGATGGCCACATCTTCCGGATCCGGGCCTTCCATCCTCGCTTCTTCCCCAGGAAAAATCCGAGGCCTTCCCACGGGAAAAATCCAGAAAGGTGCCTTGTTTTTTACTGCCGCCTCCCGGAGCATCTGCAGATCCTCCCGCACAGGCGGCATGAAAACTTCCAGAGCCAGCACCCTTGTCAGGGGAGCCTCCATATTCATCGAGGAAAGCGCATCCATGTCCACGGTAAAAACGCCGCAAGGCTCTATGCCCATCAGCGCTGCGGCTTTTTCAGCAATCCTTTGGTGAAGGCTTTCAGGAATTTCATTGATAATCCAAAGCTCCCAGGCCTGCGGTCCAGGCACAGGCTTTTCCGTTTTTTCCAAAAAAGGCCCTTCAAGGGGAGTTTTCTGCACCGGACGAGGGGGCTCTGGGGAAGGCGTTCTGTTTTTCTCTTCCCCCCTTAAGGCCGCACGCCGGAGGACAAAGCCAAGCCTTTGCACCCGAGAGTCCTGAATCCCTGCCTCCCTGACCCTCTCCCCTAAACGCCACAGGGCAAAAAGAGCCAGAAGCGCCCTTGGAAAAACACCGTACAGCAAAAGGGACATCAGGAGAAAAGACCACCAGGCCGTGAGATGACGGGCATCCAGGCCCCCAATACCCTCTTTTAAAATCACCCGCGATCCCTCAATCTGTGCGGGATCCGGAAAGGCCTGAGGCAGAAAGAAACGCCAGGGTGCAGACAGGGTGCGGGTCAGGGTTTCAACCAGCTCAGCCCCTGGCATCAGGGTACTCTGCCAGGCAAAGGCCAGATCGGTTCCAATCACCTTTAATACAAAGGCGCACATCATACCCAAAACCAGGGCAAAACCAGCCGCCTGAAAGGCAAAAAAAGCAAAGGCCCGCACAAGATGACCATACTGTGCGGAAAAGCGCTCCATCTGCCTCCCCCTCACCGCAAGCAGATTCTGAACCTTCAAGGGTATTTTCCGGCCCGCACTTTTCAGAAGGCGGAAAAGAAAAGCTATGATCAGGGAAAGAAAAAGCCGGTAACTAAGGGGAAGACTTTTTTTGCGAAAAAAGAGAATCAGGAGGCTTAAAAAAACACTGATGAGGGGCAGGCCCACCAGGAGCAAGAGGGCGTAGAGAAGGTTCACAGGGGTTTTTCCGTCATAGGTGAGAAGCCCGAGGGCCACGGAAAATCCGCAGATAAAACCCAAAAAGACCAGTAAAAAAACTCCCAGTTTCAGAGCAAAAACCACCTGCTCCCCCACAAGGGGCCGCTGGCCTTCCGCAGTCGCCCTTTTTCTCTGGAAAGCAAGCCAATGGCTGAGACAAGCTGCGTCCGGCATCTCCGGCAAAATCCCCTTCACAAGTTCTGGATCTGAAAGGGTTTTCTCCCCAAGCTCCGTATCCAGAGCTAAAAACCACTCCGTATCCACCATATCCGAAATTTTTGTCGCAATTTTTCCGGCCATCATTCTCTTCCAGGGTTATGGGCGGCAATCATGGACAGCCCCCTGATAATATGCTTTTCTCAGGATGCAGGGCAGAACAGTTTTTTACTGTAAAGATGAAACCGCCTTTGTTCAAGGCTTCTTCCAGGAGTGTCGGAATGAACGAAAAACAGCTTGTCGGAAAAATCCTTTCCCAGTATCGCCTGAATCCCTTTGGCACCCATGGGGTTTCGCACTGGGCCAGGGTTCTGGAAATCGGTCTTTGTCTTGCCGAACAAAATGGCGCGGACAGGGCGGTTGTCACCTATTTTTCCCTTTTCCACGATTCCCGCAGAAAAAACGAAGGTCTGGATTTCAATCATGGCCTCCGGGGAGCTAACCTTGCAAGGCGTCTGCGCCATCACCTGATGGATCTGGATGATGCCCGTTTCGCCCTTCTGCTGACCGCCTGCACGGATCACACCAAAGGAAAGACCAAAGGGGACATCACTGTGCGCACCTGCTGGGACGCAGACCGTCTCGATCTCGGGCGCGTGGGCAAAATCCCCGTACCTGAACGTCTGTGTACCGATGAAGCCCGCAAACCCGACATGATCCGCTGGGCCACGGAACGGGCTTCCCGACGCATGATTCCCGAAAGGGTATGGAATGTCTGGGAACTGACATCCCTGCGATTCAATGAACGGGGACTTCCCTGGCTGGACGCGGATATGGTGGATCGCATCCTGGAACGGGCCACCCTGGGTTTTATTTCAAAGGAAGCCCTGCGTCCCTGTGAAGACAAGCAGATCCGCCACTTTCTCAAAACCCTGACCACCATGCAGCACTACAACTACCGCTACCGCTCCGAGGCCTTCATGGAGCTGCACCCCGCCTTCGCGCATCTGATCCCGGATACGGCCCACACGGACATCGTTCGCATGTGGCTGGCTCTGATTCTCGCCCTCAAAGACCTTTATCACATGCGGCGCAGCACCCTTGCCACCATTCTCTCCAGGAGTCCCTACACCCAGAAAACCGGCAACAACCAAGGAGCCTTCCCATGAAACCCAAAGAAAACGGCATTCCCATCCTTTCCTGGTGCCCGGATCCCGACCCCTTAGCCATGGCTCAGGCGGAAAACCTTTCCCGTCACCCCAGGGTCATGGGCCATATCGCCCTGATGCCGGACTGCCATGCCGGATATGGCATGCCCATCGGAGGGGTTGTGGCTGTGCGTAACGCCCTCATCCCCAATGCGGTGGGGGTGGACATCGGCTGCGGCATGTGCGCCCTTGCCACGGACTTTCAGGAGATCCCGGAAAAAAAGACCCTGGAAACCATCACCCGCCTCCTCTTTTCCCGCATTCCCACGGGTTTTGATCGCCATCGGATGGCCCAGAGATGGAAGGGCATGGAAGACTATGCCCAGGCCCTTTCCCGGACTCCGGGATGGATGAAAAAGGATACACTCCACATTGCGGCCCAGAGTCTTGGCACCCTCGGGGGAGGCAACCACTTCATCGAAATTCAGTGTGACACCCAAAACCGGATCTGGGCCATGATCCATTCGGGTTCCCGCAATCTCGGAAAAACCATTGCGGAATTTTACCATCACCAGGCCCTCAGGGAAAACCAGCGGGAAAAAATTCTTCTGCCCTCCGAGGATCTGGCCTTTCTGGATGCGGATACGGCCAAGGGCCGGGACTACATACGGGATATGACCTTTGCCCTTGATTTTGCAAGGGAAAACCGAAAACGTATGATGCTTGTTGTAAAGGAAGTGCTGGGGGAGGTGCTGGGCTGTGGCTTTGGCGAGGAAGTGAACATCCATCACAATTACGCAGCAAAGGAAAGGCATCTGGGGGCAGAGGTCTGGATTCACCGCAAGGGAGCCACTTCGGCCAGGCAGGGGGAAAAGGGCATCATTCCCGGATCCATGGGAACATCTTCGTATATTGTGGAGGGCCTGGGTAATCCCGACGCCTTTTTTTCCTGTTCCCACGGGGCAGGCCGAACCATGGGTCGCAACGAGGCCTGCCGCATGCTCAGCCCCGAAGCCGTGGCAGACTCCATGCGGGGCATTGTGCATGCGCCCTTCCCGAGAATCCAGAAGGGCTCCCTCCGAGGACGAACGGATTTCGGAGAAGCGCCGGGTGCCTACAAAGACATTGACCTTGTCATGGAACAGCAAAGGGATCTCATCCGAATTCTTGTGCGGCTGCGCCCCCTGGCCGTGGTCAAAGGCTAGGGTCCAAGACCCGGCCTTTTCAAAAAAGCGAAGACCCGGCCTGCCCTTAAAAGGGCGGGTCCGGGTCTTCGGGCAGAAGCCACAAAACACGTCAAGGAAAAGAGAATTACAATCCCTGGATAACGATGGCGCCGGGCTCACAAACTTCGATGCAGCTTTCGCAGCCAAGGCACTCATCCGCATTCACGGGAACGGACTTGCCACCCTGCATTTCAAAAACATCCACAGGGCATACGTCCACGCACTCTTCACAGCCTACGCACTTCTCTTCATCCACAAGGGGGGCGTACTCACTCATTGGTCCTGCTCCTTTTTAAAAAAATTTAAGGTTAACACACAGAAGGGATGTAGCACATCTTTATCCAAAGTCCAGCGGAATGTCCATACGAACCATTACCGCATGCCGAACCGAGTTGCCACAAGCCTGATTCTGAAAAAACCAACGGTTTTATAGGGGCTTCTCCAAGCTTCTGTCAACTCCATATTTCCTTCCTTCAATCCACAGCGGATTCCGCCTCCAGGCAGGCCACCCACAAAGGCGGAATCTCAGCCTTTTCCGAAAAACCCGAGCCCAGAATTTCCGCATTCTCAGCCCTCGAAATCCGAAAAAACCGCCCTTTCGCCTGTGGAGAGAGCCAGGAAAACCCTTCGGTTCCGTGGACAGCTCTTTCTTCACAGCCCACGGGAAAAAGGGTCTCCAGCACATCGGCAAGCCCTGGCATATCCGTCACCCAGAAAGAGGGAAGGCCTGAACAGTGCCGCGCAAGGCGGAGCCAGGCCCGCATCCGTGCTTCAATGCGGCAGGCGGATTGAGTGGGAGAGGGAAAAATGACCTTTTCCTCTTCCCCTTTAAGGGCGGCCATCATCCTCTGTCTTGCCCTGTCCACCTGAAAGAGGTCTTCATCAAGCTCCTGCTGCATGCGATCCAGGGCTTCGGCCTCTATGAGAAAAAAAGCCGCCATGGCCAGTTTTATGCCCTCTGGCTCCCTTGCCTTCTTTTCAGGAATTTTTCCGCAGATTTCAAAGGCAAGCCCCGCAGGAGAGAGACTTTCCTCCTCTGGCTCCGAAAAAAAATCCAAAAAAGCCTCTTTTCCCAGAAGGTGAAGACGCGCCTTGAAGTCCTGGAGCATGGCCTGCAAAAATTTTTCATCCAGTCCCTGAGGCCTCAGAAATCTCAGATCCGATTCCGAAAAAGCCAGGTCACCCGTATCAGGGGGAAGCTCAACGGGGGCAAGGAGCCAAAGCTTTGGAAAAAGCCTTCGCATACGAGAAAGGGCCTGGGGGGCTGGATCCAGAAAGGGAAAATAAAGGGCTTGCATCAACTCTCCTTGACTCATTCTGCGGTAAAAGGCGCTTTTATGGATCAGCGCCTCTCTTTTCTATATGCAGGGTCAGCTTTCCTGGGGAATCAGAATCTCATGTTCCGTCTTGCCATCCTGGATAATCCATCCCATGCGCCCGAGTTCTGCCCGGAGACGATCCGCAGCCTCCCAGTCTCCCCGATTTCGGGCGGCCTCCCGCTCGATCAGTTTCCGGGCAATATCCGGATTCTCCTGAAAATCCACCACATTGAAAAAACCCAGCACCTGATCCATTTCCCGGAAAACCTGAAGAATCCGGCAAGCTCCCCTGCGCCCCATGCGGCCTTCACTGAGCAGGCGATTGATGCTTCGGATCTGATTAAAAATTCCCCCCATGGCTGCGGAAATGTTGAGGTCATCATCCATATCCCGGATAAAATGGGCTTTCAGTTCATCGGCAAGACGCAGGGCCTCCCCATCCTCCCGCTCTCCGGTTACAGAAGAAAGGCGCTGCAGGCAGCTGTCAATGCGGGAAAGGGAGCGCCGTACGGAAAGCTGGATGTCCTGGGTGAGCAGGGCTGGTTTGCGGTAATGGGCCGAAAGCAGCCAGAAACGCATTTCCCGATCCGTCATACCCCGGCCTTCCAGATCCCCGAGGTGCAGGCGGTTTTCAGGGCCCACGGCCTGACCATCCACAAAAACCCGGTCACAGTGCATCCAGAAACGGGCCAGGGGCGCACCCGTTGCTGCGGCTGCAATGGCGATCTCGTTTTCATGGTGGGGAAAGACCAGCTCCCTGGAGCTGGTGTGGATGTCAAAGGTCTGGCCCAGATACTTCATGGACATGGCTGCACACTGAAGGTGCAGGGAAGGCCGCACATTTCCCCATTCCGTAGACGCGTAAATCCCCCTTTTGAGCTCAGAAAGCCGGATACGCTTTAAAAGGGTGAAATCCCTGGGATTGTCCTTTTCATATTCTTCCAGATCCACGGTAGCGCCCAGATGGATTTTATCCAGATCCACGCCGGAAAGGGCGCCGTATCCGGGAAAGGCGGAAATGTTGAAATAGATGGAGTGATGCTTTTCATAGGCAAGGCCCGAGCTGACCAGCTTGCGCGTAAGGGCCACCATATCCTCAAGGTGTTCACTCACCCTGGGATAATGCTTGGCCGGTTCCACCCCAAGACGGGCGAGATCCTCATGAAAAATCCGGATCCAACCTTCTGTGAACTGATCCAAAGGAAGGCCTGCGGCTTCGGAGCCTGCGATGGTTTTGTCATCCATATCCGTGATGTTCATCACATGGGTGACATCAAAGCCCCTGAATTTCAGGTAACGGCAGAGCAGATCGCTGAAAAGCGCCCTTCTGCACCCTCCTAAGTGCATGCGGTCATGCACCGTGGGACCGCAGGAATAAATGGATGTCTTGCCTTCATGAATGGGAGCGAAGGTTTCCCGTGAACGCGTGAGGGTATTGTAGAAACGAAGGGAAGCCGGAGCCTTACTGGCAAAAAGTTCGGTGGAAAGGTAGCGCTCCCCGCTGTCCGGCAGCATGACCACCACCACGCCTTCTTTCATGGAAGCGGCCACATCCTGGGCAACCGCCATGGCCGCACCACTGCTCATGCCCACAAGAAGCCCCTCCTCCTTTGCCATGCGTCTTGCGGTTTCAAAGGCCCGGGCATCCTCAATGTTCACTTTCACATCCAGTCGGTGCTTTTCATAAAGCTCAGGCTGATACGCCTCCTTCATATTCTTAAGCCCCTGGATACGATGGCCGAGGTAGGGTTCCACCCCGATGATGCGCACCTCGGGATTCAGAGCCTTCAATCCCCTGGAAAGTCCCATGAGCGTGCCTGTGGTACCCATGGTAGCCACAACGGCATTCACCCGACCCTGGGTCTGCTCCCAGATTTCCCTGGACGTGCCTTCGGCATGGGCACGCCAGTTGGCTTCGGTATTGTACTGATCTGTCATGAAATACCGCTGAGGCTGCTCCCGCACCAGACGGTAGACGGCCTCAATGGCCCCATCCGTTCCCAGATGACCGGGAGTCAGAAGAATTTCAGCCCCACGGGCCTTCAGAATGCGACGGCGCTCGAGACTCACCGCCTCGCTCATGGCCAGCATGAGACGATAACCCTTCACAGCACAGACCATGGCGAGACCAATGCCCGTGTTTCCGCTGGTGGCCTCGATCACCACCTTGTCTTTGGTGAGAATCCCCGCCTCTTCGGCCATGCGGATCATGTAGAGGGCTGCCCGATCCTTTACCGAGCCGCCGGGATTCATGTATTCAAGTTTGGCGAGAATCCGCACCGCAGGATTGGGGTTCATGCGCCGGATTTCCACCAGCGGGGTATTGCCTATGAGATCCAGAAGGGAATTTGCCATAAAAAAATCCTGATGGGTTGCAAAATAAGATCAAAGCCCGGACCTCTGGCCCAGGGCCTGGTCCGGAGACGGACCCAAACATAGCAGGCTCACACAAGGGAATCTACCCAGGATACATACTCTCCGATTCGGCTTTTGCGCTCCAGCCCGGAAGCGGCCATGAAACGAACGCTGCCGAATACCGGACGGCTGGGCCAGGGCCTGTCATGCAGACCGAAAATCCACCCGCAGCCTGCGTAGGAACAGGGATCCCGACCGTCGAGAAAATAGCGGTTGTTGAGAAAAATCAAACGTTCAAAGGCTTCTTCCGGGGAAGAGGACCATTCCAGAACCTTTTTTCCCCAGTACATGCGCATCACATTGTGCATGTAGCCCGTCCGTCTTGCCTCCATCATGGCCGCATTCCAGTAAGGGTCATGGGTTCTCGCATTTTCAAGATCAGAAAGACTATAGACAAAGGCTCGGGCATCCTTTCGGTGGGCATCCAGGGTCTCAAGGGCCCAGGTCGGCAGGCTTCCGTAGCAGTCATAGTCTTTTGTGTAGTACACAAAATTCATGGCCAGCTCCCGCCGCACCACAAGCTGTTCCAAAAAAGCGGCCTTTGCCTCCGAAGGAATAAGGGACGCTTTTTCTATCCGCCGTACCACAAGACTTGGGGCAATCATGCCAAAGTGCAGATAGGGCGAAAGGCAGGAAACGGCCTGACGGTGGGGCAGACTGCGCGCCTCCGCATACAAGGCTGCCTTATCCGTGATAAAGACATTGAGCCTTTCCCCTGCCGCCCCTTCGCCTCCCCGGAAAGACCAGGCAGGAGGCATGGGTGAAAAGGGCACCCCGGCCCGTCGCAGAAGATTCTCCCCTTCTTCCGGATCTTCACCGCCGGGGGGGAGTCCGCGAAAGGCCGGAATCGGCCCCAAGAGGGGCTCTTCAAGGAAAGCCCGCCACCGGACGCCGAGACTCCGCCGCAGCACATGGGCCCCGTACGCCCTGCGGTCAAGGGCAGAGGCAACCGGGGTCACCACATCAGATTCCACGGCCATCACAGCGCATCCCGCCTTTTGTCCGAAATGCTCCCGCCACTCCTTCTGGTGACGCAGGTAGCCCACATCCAGGACAAGGGCTCCAGCCTTTTCCACCAGAGGAGGCAGTACGGTGAGGGGATCTCCGATGCGCAGAACAAAAGGAAGTCTTAACGCCTCAAACCTTCTGGCAAGCTCCCTCAGACCTTCCAGCATGAAGACAAAGTGGGGCCACCGGGCTTCAGGATAGGCCCCAAAAAGGCAGAAGGCCACGACCAGGGGCTTTTCAAGATAGGCCGCTGTCTCCATGGCAAAGGCTAAGGCATGATTCTCCTCCACCCGCTGGGACTGCTGCATCCAGTAGAGAACGTATTCCCCATCCTTACGAAAGGGTCGGTCATTGTACCGACGAACGCGCGCTCCTGCCACCCTGGATCTGGAAAAGCCCAAATCCCCCATGACTCAGATCCGTTTTAAGGGGGAAAGTCCGCCCCGCCATTCCGCAAGCAGGGATTCAAGGGCCGCGATTTCCGCAGAAAGTCGCACCTCCTGCACCGGGCTGCCTCCATCCCAGCCATGTCCATGGCTCAGGTAGCGATCATTGAGGCGGGCTTCAAGATCCGTCATGGAAAAACGGGGGTTGGCCGCCTTCTGCCGTCTCACCTCCGCACAGATGCGGTCAAAGGTTTCCTCAAACAGGGTTTCCCGCCATTTTTCCGTTTCATCCAGACTGTTCATGGGGTCTCCTTATGTCGTTTTTCAAGAAGAACGAGGCAGCGTTCAAGCATTGTTTCCGTGATGGCCTCCACAGGCTTCAAGGCGTCCACAAGCCAAAAACGATCCGGCTCTTCGGCCGCCAACGCAAGAAAACCTTCCCGGATCTTCTGATGAAAGGCAAGACTTTCCTTTTCAAAGCGGGTTTCACAGGCGTTTCTGCCGCCTGCATCGATCTGGGCCATGGCCCGGGCAAGACCCTTTTCAGGAGGCAGATCCAGTAAGAAGGTGATATCCGGTTTTAAACCCTCAAGCACCAAGGCATGCACCTTACGGATGCGGTCCGCATCCAGCCCCCTCGCCACGCCCTGGTATACGGTGGTGCTGTCAGAAAAGCGGTCACTGATGACCACCTTTCCCGCGGCCAGGGCGGGTCGCACCACCTCGCTGAGATGCTGACAGCGGTCTGCGGCATAAAGAAACAGTTCGGTTTCTTTGGCCATATGGATATTTTCAGGATCCAGCAGCAGCGCACGGATTTTTCTTCCAATGGCCGTTCCGCCGGGCTCACGGGTGCAGACCACGGCAAACCCCCGTTTTTCCAGTTCTTCGGCAAGCCGCCTTGCCTGGGTGCTCTTGCCTGCGCCTTCGCCGCCACAGAGGGTGATGAGCATGATGTGTCCTTATTTCAGAATCCGGCCGTCCAAGGCTTAACCTTGGGCTTTGCATCCTTCCCGGATCGGGGTTTTTTGGGCTTTACGGCCTGTTCAGAAGCCTTACCCAAGGTCTCTTTTGCGTTTTTACCTGTTTTTAAGACTCCCGACCCTTGTCCGGTGGGGAAAGTGCATGTATAGTCCATAACCTTCAGAGGTTCAAGGGAAAGCCGGAATCCCTTCTTCTCCTTCATCAAGAACATCAGGATTCTTTCCATATGCGCTCATATCTCTGTCTGGGCATTCTTTTCTGCTGTCTTGCGGCGGCTTTGAACTCCGCATCAGCCGAGGAAGCCCAGCCCTATGACTTTTACGCCGACGCCATGGGCTATGATCCCGCCTCAGGCCTCTATACGGCAAGGGGCAATGTCCGCATTGAGGGCGAGGGCCTCATCATCACGGCGGATCAGGTCTCCTATGCGCCGGATCAGGGTATCATCCATGGGGAGGGCTCCATTGTCATGCGCATGGGTCAAGACCGCATGGAAGGGGATCGCCTGGTCTATCATCTCGAAGAACAGAGGGGCTTTTTTGAAAACGGCCGCCTTTTTATCTCAGAATCCCAGTTCCGGGTGAGGGGCCGCCGCATTGAGCGCACAGGAGAGCGGACCTATGTGGTAGACGATGCCGGGCTCACCACCTGTGAGGGAGAAAGGCCGGACTGGGAAATCACCGCCTCCCGCATTTCCCTGACCCTGGAGGGCTATGGCACGCTGAACCACGGCGCTTTCCGCATCCGCGGTCTTCCTGCGCTGTACACGCCCTGGCTTTTCTTTCCCGCCAAGACCAAACGCCAGAGCGGCCTTCTTTTGCCTGAAATCCACCTTTCCGATCGCCACGGCTATGAGCAGCTCCAGCCCCTCTACCTGGCCTTAAGCGAGAGCTCAGATGCCACCTTATATTACCATTTCATGGGAAAAGGCCCGGATCGCCTTGGCCTTGAATACAGAAAACTGTGGAGCAGTGAAGACAGGCTCACCCTGCGCCTGGATGGTCTCAAAGATGAGGATCCCACACAGACGGCTGTCCAGGAAGGGATTTCCCGGGACCGCTACTGGTTTCGCATGAAACAGAATCTCGCCTTTGCCGGAGGTGTGCAGGGTTTTATGGATCTCGATCTGCTCAGTGATATCCGCTATATGGATGATTTCAAGGGCGGGACCCTGGGCTTTACCAAAACCAACGCGCTCTTTCAGAAGGAATTTGGCAGGGAGCTCGATCCGGAAAAAGAAGACACCCGGACCAATCGTCTTCTTCTCACAAAAACCGGAGAGGTATTCCGCATGGAAGGGGAGGTCATCTGGGAAGATGCGGTGAGAAGACGCACCCAGGATCTTCAGGACGATACGGTGCAGCGCCTGCCAAGACTCTCCCTGAGCACCCGCCGCCAACGTCTTCTGGATCTGCCCCTTTACCATGTATTTGAAGGAGAAAGCGTCTATTTTCATCGCATTGATGGTGAAAGGGGGACACGGCTGGATCTTGCTCCCCGGGTTTACGCCCCTTTCCGCCTGGGACCGATTTCCGCAGAACCCTCCTTGGGACTGCGCCAGACCTTCTGGCACAGTGAAAATCCCCTGGAAGAGACTTCCTCCGGATACCACACCGAAAATCGTTTGCTTTATGACGCCCGGATGGATCTTTTCACGGAAGTTTACAGGGTCTTTGATGGCGGCCCCATCGGTGCGGACAAAATCCGCCACAGCCTGCAACCCCGGCTCACCTTTGAGTATGTGCCTGACAAGGACCAGAACCATCTTCCATTTTTCGATGACCTGGATCGTATTGAGAAAAAAAGACGCCTTACCTACAGCCTCACCCAGACCCTCACCGCGCGTTTCAAAGAAGAAAGACCCGGAGAAGAAGGCCCCCAGGACACATACAGGGATTACATGCGTTTTAAAATTTCTCAGGATTATGATATGGACAGGGCCGAGACAAGAGGAGAAAAACCCTTCTCCGATCCCAAGGCGGAGCTTTCCCTCTGGCCCTTGCCCTACGTCCGCCTCTTCGGGGATATCACCTGGTCTACCCAGGAGGCCAAATGGAGCGCTTACAGCTCAGGGGCAGAAATTACAAGGGATGCGCATTACTTCTATGCAGAACATCGCTATGCCAGTGAGATTTCCGCTTCCCTGCACCTGCGGGGCTATCTGGCCCTGCGGGAGGATCTGGGGCTTCTCTGGGATTATGAGCGCAACCTCAAAGAAAAAATCATCCAGAAGCAGGATTACGGCCTGCGCTACAATGCCGGATGCTGGCAGCTGGATCTCATCTACTCCGATGACAAGGACGACAGAAAAATCGGTTTCTACTGGACGCTCACGGGTCTTGGGGTTCTGGAACACAGCCTGGATGAGAGCTTTCTGCCCTGACACACTCTGAAATGACGTTTTTTGGCCGAAAGGTGATCATGATCATTGCACAAACCCCCTTACGCTTAAGTTTTGTGGGCGGCGGGTCCGACATGCGGGCCTTTTATGAACGGCAGGATGGCGCTGTCATCTGCACAGCCATTGATAAATATGTGTACGCCATTGTGAAGGAGCGCTTTGACGAAGACATCTACCTCAACTACTCGGAAAAGGAGAGGGTCAGGCGGGTGTCCGATATCCGGCATGACCTGGTGCGGGAAGCCATGCGCATGACCGGCGTGGAAAGTGGGGTGGAAATCACCACCCTTGCGGATATTCCCTCTTCCGGTTCCGGCCTTGGCAGTTCCAGCGCCATTACCGTTGCTCTGCTCCATGCCCTGCACACTTATAAAAATACCCTTGTAACCGCAGAGCAGCTGGCGGAAGAGGCCTGCCACATTGAAATTGACATCTTAAAAAAACCCATCGGCCGTCAGGATCAGTACGCCGCCGCCTATGGAGGTCTCAATCGCTTTGTTTTCCGGAAAAATGCCCAGGTGATACGCAACCCCGTCCACCTGGCTCCCTCCTTACGCCGCAGGATCTGCGAAGGCATGCAGCTTTTTTTCACAGGGGTCACCCGCAGTGCGGACACCATTTTGTCCGAACAACAGCAGAATCTCGGGCAAAAAGAAAAGTTTGAGGCCCTCTGTGCCATGGTGGACCTTGTGCTTCCCTTCTCGGAAGCCCTTGGGGAAGGAGATCTTGAAAAATGCGGTCTCCTTCTCCATGAAAACTGGCAGCTCAAGCAGAGCCTTGCTGCAGGCATTTCCAATGAAGCCACAGCCCATATGTACCAAAGCGCCAGAGATTCTGGTGCCATCGGTGGAAAAATCGCCGGTGCGGGCGGCGGCGGCTTCATGTTTTTTTTCACGCCTCCCAGCCAGCAGGCTGCGGTGCGCCAAGCGCTTTCCGATTTCAGGGAGTTTCCCTTCCTCTTCAGCGAGTCGGGCAGCCGCATTATCTTTGATGGCCGTTCCTATTCCGCCAAATAGCCTTACTTTCACGCCCCTCGGGCCCAAAGGCAGGAGAAGTCCATGCATATACTCATCACCGGCGGCGCAGGATTCATCGGCTCCCATACGGCCGATGCCCTCATTCAGCAGGGACACAGGGTCCGCGTGCTGGATTGCCTCCAGAAAAACGTCCACCCCAAAGGCCTTCCCGATTACCTGAATCCGGAAATCACCTTTATCCAGGGGGATGTTCGCAACAAAGAAGACTGGATCCGCGCCCTTGAAGGGGTGGATGCGGTCTTTCATTTTGCCGCTTACCAGGATTATCTTCCTGATTTTTCAACCTTTTATCATGTGAACGCCGTGGGCACGGCCCTTTTGTATGAGGTCCTCGCAGAACAGGGCGCAGACCGTCGCGTATCCAAGGTGGTGGTGGCGGCCAGTCAGGCCGTCATGGGTGAAGGTCGTTATGTCTGCCCCCACTGCCCCTGGGAGGGAATTCCCGACATCCGCAGCGAAGAACGCTTACGCCAGGGACGCTGGGATCATTCCTGCCCCCTCTGCCACAAGACCCTTCAGTGGCAGCCATCGGATGAATCCATTGCCAACCCCTGCAATCCCTACGCCCTTTCCAAGGATGCCCAGGAGAAAGCCGCGCTCCGCCTGGGCGCCCGGGAAGATATTGACACCACGGTGATGCGCTATTCCATTGTGCAGGGGCCGAGACAGTCCTTTTTCAATGCCTATTCCGGGGCCATGCGCATTTTCTGTTTAAGCCTCTACTGCGGCCGCAGCCCCTTTATTTTTGAAGACGGCATGCAGGTGCGGGATTTTGTCAATATAAAGGATGTGGTGGACGCCAACCTTCTTGTGTTGGATCATCCCCAGGCCAAAGGCCGGATTTTCAATGTGGGAGGGGCAAAGGCCTGCACGGTGAACACCTTTTATGAAAAACTCCAGGAGATCACGGGAAAACGTCTTCCCGCCCAGCGAGGGGGCCATTATCGCTATGGCGACACCCGCCATATTTTTTCTGACACCCGCGCTCTGGAAAGCCTTGGATGGAAACCCCGCCGTGGCATTGAAGAGAGCATTCTCAGTTATTGGGAGCATCTCCATGAGCAGGAAGCCAGAGAAGAAATTCTCGCCTATGCGGACCGTCACATGAAAAAACTCAAAGTCATCCGGGAGGTTCAGGGATGAAGGCCTTTTTGCTGGCCGCAGGGCTTGGAACCCGCCTGAAGCCCCTCACGGACCATAGCCCCAAATGCTTAGCGCCCATCGCAGGCACCCCCCTCATGGCTATCTGGCTGGACCACCTGCACACCTGCGGAGTGCGCGAGATTCTGATCAACACCCACCACCTGGCGGAAAAGGTCGAGGCCTTTGTCCGGGCCTGGCCACAGCAGAATCTTCGCATCCGGACCGTCCATGAACCGGAGCTTCTGGGCAGCGCGGGCACCCTTCTTCAGAACGAGGCCTTTGTTGAGGGTGAAAAAAACTTTCTCATCGTTTATGCGGACAACCTCTGTAATTTTGACCTGAGACGCCTTGCAAGGGCCCATGGAGAAAATCGGAAAAAAGGAGGCCTGCTGACCATGGCCCTTTTTACCGCGCCCTGTCCTTCGGCCTGCGGCATTGCTGTTCTCAATGCCCAAGGCCTTGTTACGGATTTTGCGGAAAAACCCGAAAATCCCCTCTCTTCCCTGGCCAATGCGGGCATTTATGCCGCAGGCCCCGAAATTTTCACCTCGCTCAGATCCCATGCCTCCCATCGCCCCTATGACTTTGGCCTGCATGTTCTGCCCCATATGACGGGAAAAATGTACGGTCTTCCCATGGAGGGCTACCTCCGGGACATCGGAACTCCCGATGCCCTGGCCGCCGCCCAGAGGGAATGGCCCCTTGCTTCAAGGAGATCCCATGGACTTTAATGCCTTTGCAACCCAGTATGTGGAAACCTTTCACGGGGCCATGGAAAGGATGGATAAAAAGCCTTTCTCCGCCCTCTGCGAGGCCATGCTGGATGCCTATGAAAACGAAAAAACCATCTTCATTCTGGGAAACGGCGGCAGTGCGGCCACCGCCTCCCACGCCCTCTGCGACATCAACAAGGGCGTTTGCCTGGAGCTTGAAAAAAAATTCCGCATGCTTTCCCTTGCCGACAACATGGCCATGATCACAGCCATTGCCAATGACCTGGACTACAGTCAGATTTTTGTGGAGCAGCTGAAAAACCACCTCCGTTGCGGGGATCTCATCCTGGCCATTTCCGGAAGCGGCAATTCGGACAATGTGCTCCGCGCCACAGCCTACGGCAAGGAAAGGGGCGCTAAAATCGTGGGCATTTCAGGCTTTGACGGCGGGCGTCTCGCCCAGGTTGCGGACATCTCCATCCTCATTCCCATCCACGACATGCAGAAGGTGGAAGATGGGCAGATGATGGTGCTGCACATGCTCATGCAGGCCCTGCGCAGAAGCCTCGGGCTTTCCACCCCTGGATGCGCCCCCCGGGATAAAACCGAAGCTTCCATGGCCATATGATTTTTTTTATATTCTTATCAAAAACTTAAAAGAGCCCTTACATGGCTTGACAACAAAACAGATTCCCTGGCATACCGAAGGCGGTTCTTCGCAGCAGGGTTTTTCGGAAAAAAAGAGCGACATTTTCATGCCCCTGCACGCAGGATATGGCATAAGTCCTTGACTTCCGGAAACCTTCCCACTATGTACTGCGCTTGAATTTCTTTCCGCCGGTGAGGAGGCACACGATGAATAAACTGGAGCTGATTGCAACGCTCAAAAATGAAGCCGACATTTCCAAAGCAGAGGCTGCGGAAGTGGTTCAGATTTTTTTTGACTCCATGACCGAAGCCCTGGCCCAGGGAGAGCGGGTGGAAATCCGGGGGCTTTGCAGCTTTTTTATCAAAGAATACAAAAGCTACACGGGCCGCAACCCCAAAACCGGAGAAAAAGTGCGTATCCAGCCTAAAAAACTGCCCTTTTTCAAGTGCGGCAAGGAACTGAAGGAACGCGTGGATTATCCGCAGAAAACGGAAAAAAGCGTTAAAGGCTGACTTTGAACCCTGAAGCTCTGCCTGCATACGGATTTTGGCATCTTGAAGGCCAGCATACCGCCATTCAGGCTCTGGAAGGCATGATTCACTCCCAACGCCTGCCCCAGGGCCTGCTTTTTTCCGGCATGCCCGGATGCGGTCGTCTCCTTGCCGCCAGGACGCTGATGATGATGGGAAACTGCCAGGGAGAAAGCCCTCCCTGCGGAGTCTGCCGCTCCTGCCGTAAAATCCTTGAAGAAAAACATCCGGATTTTCTGAAACTTGCGCCCGTAAATGGTATCCTCCGCATCGAGGCTGTACGCGGGCTGACGGAAAAACTCATGCGCAGGCCCTACGAGGCCCGCATGCGCTTTGTTCTTATGGAAGAAGCGGAAACCCTGAACCGGGAGGCGGCCAACGCCCTGCTCAAGGTGCTTGAAGAACCACCGGAGGCCACCTATTTTGTGCTCCTCAGCAGCCAGCCCCACTGGCTTCTGGAGACCATCCGGTCCAGATGCCAGGAAGTCCGCTTTACGCCCCTCTCCGTGGAGGCCCTTGCGGCCCGCCTTCTTCCCCTTTCTCCGGATGCTGAGGCAGCCCTTGCTGCGGCAGAACTTGCCTTTGGCAATCTCAGGCAGGGCGAACGGCTGGCCCAGGAAAGCCATAAACGCCGCCTGTTGGCGCGCCTGCTGGCAGGCGGTTTTCCCCTGGCTGCCGCCACTGCCTTGCTCCTTGCGGAATGGCTGAGCCAGGACAAGGTCAGCGCTGAAATCACCCTGGATATTCTGGAAGGACTCTTCCGGGACATCTGCCTTGCGGCAACGGAGGCGGACGTGTTATGCACCCATGGGATTTCCCTTGATTGTCGGGAAGAACTCCTTAACGCAGGAAAAAAAATTTCTGCCCAGCAGGCTCTGGACATTGTATACCGTATCCGTGAGGTCAGACGGCGCATGGGGCAAAACGCCCTGCCCCGTCTTTCACTGGACGTGCTTCTGCTGGGCCTTCAGCCAAAGGGTTCCGGTTTCCCTCTGGGATGAGAAGACCGTATTTTATCTGAAACAGGCCGAGCGCCGGCATCAGGCTTGCCCTGAATCCGGCTTTCCGGCTTTGGGGGTGCCATGATCCGAATTGCAGGTGTCCGGTTTAAAGCCGCAGGCAAAATATATGATTTCAGCGCCGAAAACCTGGATCTTTCCCTTGGGGATGCGGTGATTGTGGAAACGGAGCAGGGTCTTGGCTTTGCCACTGTCGCCACGCCGGTTCGCGAACAGAAAACGCCCTACACAGGTTTTCCCTTAAAAAAAATGCTTCGCCTTGCACAGCCCGATGATTTTCTCCGTGTGGAGGAAAACCAACAGATTGAGGAAAAGGCCGCCCATTTCTGCAAAAAGGAAGTGGAAAACCTCAGCCTCTCTATGAATCTTTTTTCCGTGGAAAGCACCTTTGATGCTTCCAAACTCACCTTTTTCTTCACTTCCGAAGGAAGGGTGGATTTCCGCCAGCTGGTGAAAAACCTCGTCAAGGAATTTCGGGTGCGCATTGAGATGCGCCAAGTGGGCATCCGCCATCAGGCCAAAATGTGCGGCGGCATTGGCCGCTGCGGCCGTCAGACCTGTTGCAGCGCCTTCATTGAAAAATTTGAGCCTGTTTCCATCCGCATGGCCAAAGAGCAGGGATTGTCCCTGAATCCCACGAAGATTTCAGGGCTCTGCGGTCGGCTGATGTGCTGCCTCACCTATGAGAACAGCACCTACAGAGACCTCAAAAGCGGTGTTCCCAAGGTGGGCAAACTCGTGGAAACGCCCAAGGGGAAGGGACGGGTTACCCGTCACAATGTCATTGCCGGTCGCATGGCCGTGCGACTGGAAGACGGCCTCGAGGTTGAATTTTGTGTTGCAGAGGTGAAATCCCTGCATCCCTCCCCCCACTCCCACGGGCTTCCCGTACAACTTCCGGAAGACCTTTCAGAGGGTATGGATGAAGGGCTTGAGACGGAACTTTTTGATGACCCAGAATGATTTTTCCCCTTTCCCCCGCATCCGGGAGATCCACCATCCCCTTGCGGCATATCTGTTGTGGATGGAAAACCCTGGCAGGTCCATCCGCATGACGCCATGATTTTTCGGGAATCCCACCATGTCCGAGGCTTTTTACATCACAACGCCCATTTATTATGTGAACGCCCGTCCCCATCTGGGACACGCCTATACCACCATTGCTGCGGATGTGGCCGCCCGCTTTGCACGCATGCAGGGTAAGGCCGCCTATTTTCTCACAGGCACGGATGAACACGGCGACAAGATCGTCAAAGCCGCAACCAAGGAAAACAAAAGTCCCCGCACCTATGCGGATGCCATCAGCGCCGAATTCCGTAACCTCTGGCCCGCGCTTTCCATCTCCAATGACCAGTTCATCCGCACAACGGATCCCGCCCATATCCGCGTGGTTCAGCATCTGCTCCAGAAAATCTATGATGCAGGGGACATCTATTTCAGCGAATATGAGGGGCTCTACTGCTACGGGTGCGAACGCTTTTATACGGAAAAGGAGTTGGTGGACGGCAAATGTCCGGATCACCTGACAGCACCTGAAAAAATCCAGGAAGCCAACTATTTTTTCCGCATGAGCCGCTACCAGGAGTGGCTTGTGGATCACATTCAGAAGCATCCGGATTTTATCCGTCCGGAACGCTACAGAAATGAAATCCTTGCCTTTTTGCGGGAGCCCCTGGAAGATCTCTGCATCTCAAGACCCACCTCCCGACTGCAGTGGGGAATCCCCCTGCCCTTTGACGCACGCTTTGTCACCTATGTGTGGTTCGACGCCCTCACCAACTATGTCTCCGCTCTGGGATACCCGGATCATGAAGCATTCCAGACCTTCTGGCCCGGCGCGCAGCATATTGTGGCCAAAGATATCATCAAACCCCACGGCATTTACTGGCCCACCATGCTGAAAGCCGCAGGCATTCCCCTTTACCAGCACCTCCATGTGCATGGCTACTGGAATATTGCTGAAACCAAGATGTCCAAAAGCCTTGGCAATGTGGTGGATCCTCTGGCCATGAAGAACACCTATGGGGTGGATGCCTTCCGTTATTTTCTCATGCGGGAAATGGTGTTTGGCCTCGACGCTTCTTTTTCCGAAGAGGCCCTGGTGGGACGGATCAATGCCGACCTTGCCAACGATATCGGAAACCTTTTCAGCCGCGTCATTGCCATGACCCACAAATATTATGGCGGCAAGGTTCCTGCCCCGGACGTCTTTCAGGAGCCTGCCATGGACTTCGGTCTTATGGCAGGGGCTCAGGAGGCGGTGGATCATTTCATTGTCGAAATGCAGGCCTTTGCCTTTCACAAGGCCCTGATGGCCGTATGGGCTTTCATTTCCCAGCTGAACAAATACATTGATACCACAGCGCCCTGGGAACTCCAGAAACATGGCCAGCACCCTGAGCTGGATACGGTCATGTATAACCTCCTCGAAGGGCTGCGTATCATTTCCGGACTCATCTCTCCTGTGATGCCGGAGACAGCGGTGAAAATGCAGCAGCACCTGGGCCTTTCGGATCCGGATTTCAACAGTATCGACAAACTGAAAACCTGGGGACTCCTTCCCACAGGCCATACCCTGCCCAAGGCCGTACGCCTGTTTCCCCGTATTGAAACAAAAAAGGAAGACACGCCCCCCCTCTCCACGCCCCCTGTGTCTGCCCCTCCTGCCAAAGGACTCAAGGAGGCCAAACCCCCTGTCTCCATTGAAGAGGTACAGCGCCTGGATCTCCGGGTGGCCACCATCTCTGCGGCGGAAAGGGTTCCCAAATCCGAAAAACTTCTCAGGCTGGAGGTGGACCTTGCAGGGGAAACCCGGCAGGTGGTTGCGGGCATCGGACAGGACTACACCCCCGAATCCCTGGTGGGCATGCAGGTCATTTTAGTGGCCAACCTGAAGGCGGCAAAGCTCATGGGCGTCCGGTCTGAAGGCATGATTCTGGCGGCCAACGGAGAACAGGGGCTTTGCCTTGCAAGCTTTGACAAACCCCTTGAATCCGGAACCGTGGTCAGGTAGCTTTTTTTGAAACAAAGGGTGGGCTGGATTTTCATGTCGAACGTCTCTTACAAGCCGGAACCTTCATGGCGGAGGGAGCAGAGCCAGAGAATACAACAGCAGCGATCCGGAAAAAAGCGACAGAAATCCTTTAAGCGGGCAACGCGCATCCTGCTGGGTTTTTTCATTTTTTCCTTTGCTTTCTGGCTTGTTTCCCTTCTGTGGCAGAATGTCTCCAGGGAAAAACCTCCCCAAAAGGTGCAAGAGGAAAAAACCCTGCCCGCTGTTCCGCTTCTTTTCTCCGATAAGGAGTTGCGCCAGGCCCTGGAAAAACTTCCCGAGGCCAAGCAGGTGGAAACGCACATCCCCCTTTCTCTGTACGGCCTTTCTCTGGAAGCCCGGACCACATTGGATCCAGACCTCCAGCATCGCCTTGAAACCTATGTCCAGCAGGCTGAAGCCGCAGGACGGGGAAGACCGGAACTGCTTTCCCTGGTGGTCATGGAACCCAGAAGTGGAAAAATTCTCGGCCTTGCGGGAAGCCGCTCTCAGGTTCAGGGAGGGGATGCGGGCGTGGCCTTTACCCTGCATCCTGCGGCCAGTCTCTTCAAGATTCCCGCAGCCGCTGCTGCCATGGAACTCCATCGGCTGACACCGGATAGTCCCCTTTTTTTCAATGGGGAGATGTACACCCTTTACAAAAGGCAGATGACCCAGCAGGTTCATCGCCAGACCAACCGCATTTCCCTGAAGGAAGCCTTTGCCAAAAGCGTGAACCCCGTATTCGGAAAACTCGGGTACCACGATCTCCAGAAATCCGGTTTAAGTCAGTATGCCCAGCGCTTTGGTTTTGGCGATCTTCCCACCGGAACCCTGCCCGTGCCCGCCAGCAGCATACAGCTCAGCGAAACGCCCTACAGCTGGGCGGAGGTTGCCTCGGGTTTTAACCGCAGAACACGCATCACGCCCATCCACGGAGCCTGCATTGCCGCTGTAATTGCAGCCGATGGCATTCTGCCTCCTGTCCACATCATTGAAAAAGTCATGGACGCGGATGGAGTGATCCGCTATCAAGAATCCACAGCTGCCGGGCGGCATGCCATCCGAAAAGAAACCGCCGCCACCATGCGGACCCTGATGGAAAGCACCATCACATCGGGTACGGCAAGCCGGATCTTCCGCGGGCATCAGAGGGATCGCGTGCTTTCTTCCTTGCGCATCGGAGGCAAAACCGGCTCCATCTCCAATGACGCAAGGGACATCCGCTACGACTGGTTCATCGGATATGGCATCCATCCCGATGGCCGAAAAATTGTGGTGTCCATCATGGTCGGTCACGGCGCCTATATTGGAAGACGGGCCGGTGAATATGCAAAGAGCATCCTTTCCTTCTGGTTTGATCCGAGACGCATCTCCCTTGCATCGGATTCAAAGACTCCCACGGAAAAAGAGCTCCCTTAAAAAAAACTTTTTACGACTTTCCGGGGGTCCGTCAGGCCTCTGGAATTTCGTCTCTTGCTTTGTGGTATGGCATGGCGCCCTTGCGGACCCTGTGCTGACCCTGTTTCTGTTCGGACACTGTTTAGCCTTATAAGGAGATTCACATGCCGGGTTTTGAAATTTTCGGAGAAGAAGAACGCAGAGAAGTGCAGGAAGTTCTCCAGACAGGCGTTCTCATGCGCTACAATTTCGATGGCCCCCGCAAAGGCATCTTTAAAGCCCGGGATTTTGAAAACACACTGGCTCAGCGCCTGAGTGTCCGTCACGCCCATCTGGTTTCCAGTGGCACAGCGGCGCTTCAGGTCATGCTGGCTGCCTGCGGTGTGGGCGCAGGCGATGAGGTCATTGTTCCCACCTTTACCTTTGTGGCCACCATTGAGGCCGTTGTGGCCGCAGGCGCGGCCCCTGTTTTTGCAGACATTGATGAAACCCTCTGCCTCTGCCCCAAGGCTGCCGCCGCAGCCATCACGCCGAGAACCAAAGCCATCATGCCGGTTCACATGTGCGGATCCATGGCCCGCATTGACGCCCTGGCCGACCTTTGCCAGGAAAAAGGACTTCTTCTTCTGGAAGACGCCTGCCAGGCCCTCGGTGCCAGCTACAGGGGAAAGGCCCTGGGCAGTTTCGGGAGCATGGGATGCTTTTCCTTTGATTATGTCAAAACCGTCACCTGCGGTGAGGGCGGCGGACTCATCACCAACGATGAGGATCTTTACTTCAAAGCCCATGCCTTTTCCGATCATGGACACGATCATGTGGGAACAGATAGGGGAGCTGAAAGCCATCCTTTCATCGGTCTCAACTTCCGCATCAGTGAAATGAACGCCGCCGTGGGCCTGGCCCAGCTGCGCAAGCTCGATACCATCCTTGAAACCCAACGCAGGCACAAAGCCATCCTGAAGGACGCCCTGAGCCAGATCCAGGGGGTTCGTTTCCGTGAGATTCCCGATCCTGCGGGCGATTCTGCAACCCATTTAAGCTTTTTTATGGAAACCGAGGACAAGGCCCGCGCCCTGGCCAAAGCCCTTCCCGCCCATGGCGTGGACGGGGTGTTTTACTGGTATGACAACAACTGGCATTATATCCGCCGCTGGGATCACATCCGCAACATGACCAGCCTGGCCCGCCTCCCTCTGGAGCTGCGCCATGACACGCCGGACTATACAGGCCTTTCCAAGCCCGTTTCCGACGCCATCATGGGTCGGGCCCTCTCCATGCAGATCCGTCTGGCATGGACTGCAAAGGATCTTGAAGCACGCATCCAGGGCATGAAAAAGGCTTTTGCCTCCCTCTGACGCCCTTTGATACATCCATGAAAGGAAACCTTATGTATCGCAATCTGAAAGTTGTACCCCGTGTCGTGTTTGGCCGCGGCTCCTTTGACCAGCTGGACGCCATTCTGGAACCCCAGCGGAAAGGCAGCGGCATCATGGTTTTTATTCTGGATGATTTTTTTACGGGTAAGGCTCTGGATAAACGCCTGCCCCTGCGCGATGGCGACCTCGTCTTGCGGGTGAATGTGGACCATGAGCCCAAAACCACAGGCATCGACGCCCTCACTCAGCAGGTCCGGGATTTCTGCGGTGAAGGACGGTTGCCCGACGGCGTCATCGGCATTGGCGGCGGATCCATTCTGGACACGGCCAAGGCCGTTTCCCTCATGCTCACCAACCCCGGCCCCTCCCATGAATATCAGGGATGGGATCTCATCAAATTCCCTGCGATCTATCATGTGGGCATCCCTACCCTGGCAGGCACAGGTGCCGAGGTTTCCCGGACGGCCGTACTCACAGGGCCTGTGCGCAAGCTGGGCCTCAACTCCGACCACACCGTCTATGACCAGGTGGTTCTGGATCCCGATCTTCTCGAAGGCGTCCGCGAAACCATACCAGAACAATGGTTCTGGACTGGCATGGACTGCTACATCCATAATGTGGAAGCCCTCTGCGGCACCTTTGTCAATGAATACGCCAGGGCCTTTGGGGAACAATCCCAGGTGCTCTGCAGGGAGGTTTTTCTCGACCACCATGCCGAATCCGACGAAAAGCTCATGATGGCCTCCTATTTCGGCGGCATGAGCATCGCCTATTCCCAGGTGGGAGCCTGCCACGCCCTTTCCTATGGTTTAAGTTATGTCCTGGGACTGCACCATGGCATTGCCAATTCCATCGTGTTTGACTACCTTGAAGATTTCTATCCTGAGGGGGTGAAGGAATTCCGGGCCATGGCGGAAAAAAATCACATCCAGATCCCAAGGAATCTCACCTCCGGCCTCACTGAAGCGCAAATGGAAAAAATGGTGGAGGTTTCCATGGGCATGATTCCCCTATGGGAAAACTGCCTGGGCAAAGACTGGCAGCAGAAAATGAGCCGGGACCGCATGCGTCGCTTCTTTGAAAGAATGTAAAAAAACAAAAAAAAGGCCCGCAGGTCTTAAAACACCAGGGCCTCTGCCCAGAGTCCTTTAAATCCGTACAAAGTGCTTTCCCCTGTCAGGGGAAAGCACTTTGACAATCCTGCCATTATCGCGTAAATTCTCTTCTGTTTGCCATCCTTACGCTTCATGCCTGCCCCCATGGGCCGCACCCGAATGTTTTTTTTATGTATGATCTCCATAACCCTTTCAGAGGTATCCATGAGTTTTAAGAACGCCTCCCTCAGGGGTCTCCTGAAACGCCTGAAATTCGGCCGCAGTCTCGCCAGCGTTCCAGCAGGAAGCCTTGTGCTTTTCCCCCTTTGCCCAACCGAGCTGCATTGTGGTCTTGCCGGGCTCATCGCCTACAAAAAACAAGAGCAGAATATTCAGCCCCCGGCCTTATCCCAGGCAAGCCTCGAGACCATCGTCGCCGAAATTCGCCAATCAATTACAACCATGCCCTTTGCCGATCTTAAGGTGCTTGAAGAAAAAAACTTTGCTGAGTTTCTCGGAGGCGAAGCCCGTTTAGCCGACATGGCCCGCAAGGTTGACCTTCTGCGCAGTGAGGCCGCCATATTCCGGCTTTTCTCCGACCCAGACCTGCGCGAAGATCTGGAAGCAATCACCCGGATCATGGGTGAAAAAACTCTTGCACAGAGGGAAATCCTCACAGCAAAGCAGGCCAGGCTTTCCCAGGACAACCTGGTCCTTCTCCGATCCAGACTGGAAAAACTGCAGGACATGCACTGGCACCTTTCCAGAGACCTTCTGGCCAACCTCGAAAAAACACGGACGCTTGCGGGCAATGTTTCCCTGCCTCTTCCGCCCGAACATCTCAGCGTTTTTCACCGCACCCAGGCAGTTTTGAACAGCATTGAAATTCTTGAGGTCCGGGGCCGGGATTCCGCAGGCATTTCCCTTTTCTTTGTTCTGGATCCCGAGCACTTCGCCCTGTTCCGCAAACGCGTACATGAAGAGGGGCTCACCCCCCAGCTTGCGGAACGCAGCAATCCCAGGGTCCTGACCAACCAGTCCATCAGCATACAGAACCAGGTGCGCAAAGGCGCACACAAGATCAGCCTCGCCTTTACCTACAAGGTGGCAGCCGAAATCGGTTCCCTGGGTGACAACGGCGCATTTTTACGCAGCCAGATCAAAAACGATACCCTGCTGCACCTCCTCAGCCCCCTGCCCCGCCTGCATTTTTCCGTGGCCGCCCATACCCGATGGGCCTCTGTGGGGGAAATTTCCGTGCCCAACTGTCATCCTGTGGACAATCAGACCCAGGATCCGGGCAGTATCCGCTCAGGCATCATACAAGTGGCGCTGAATGGCGACATTGACAACTACATGGAACTCAAACAGCGCTATGAAAACCGCTGGGACACCATTCCTGCGGAAATTTCAACGGATACCAAAATCATCCCCCTCCAGGTGGAGCATTATCTCAGGGAAGGGGAAAGCATTGAGGAGGCCTTCCGAAAGGCAGTCTCAGATTTTGAGGGTTCCCATGCCATATGGATGCAGACAGATCTGGCGCCGGGTCAGCTCTTTTTAGCCCAGAAGGGTTCGGGGCAGGCCATATTTGTGGGAATCGGAAAAGACTATTACCTTGCGGCATCGGAAGTCTATGGTTTTGTGGAAAGTATGCCGACCTACGTGAAGGTGGAAGGCGAAAAGGTGGTGGAAGGCGAAAAGGGCAAAACCCAGGGCCAGGTTTTCATCCTGGATGAGAACGCCGAGGATCCTGTGGAGGACATCCGCGCCTTCTACTACGACGGAACGCCCTTTCCCATCCGAAAAGACATGGTCAAACATACGGCCATCACCTCCAGGGATATCGACCGCCAGGATTTTCCCCACTATTTTATCAAGGAAATCAGCGAATCTCCCCATTCCGTTGCCCAGACCCTTGCAGGCCGCTTTCGGATGGAAGATGCCGAAGAAGGTCGTTATACTGTTCTTCTGGAGCCTTCGGCCGTGCCGGAAAGTCTTGATCAGGAATTTCGTTCCGGGAAAATCCGCAGGGTCTTTTTCATCGGTCAGGGAACGGCCTCCATTGCAGCCCAGGCCTCTGCGGATCTGCTGCGGCACTATATCGGAGATCCCTCCATCCAGATCCAGGCCCTGAAAGCTTCGGAACTCAGTGGTTTTTTCCTTGATGACAAAGACCTCGCCGACGCCATGGCCGATTGCCTCGTCGTTGCCATCAGCCAGTCCGGCACCACCACGGATACCAACCGCAGCGTGGATATGGTACGCAGCCGCGGCGCAAGGACCATCGGCATTGTGAACCGCAGAGATTCGGACCTGACCTTCAAAGTGGACGGGGTGCTTTACACCAGTTCAGGCCGGGACATTGAAATGTCTGTGGCATCCACCAAGGCCTTTTACTCCCAGATTGTGGCTGGTGCCCTCCTCGGGCTTCACCTGACCAAGGTGCTTGGCAAAAGAAACGAGGATTTCATTGCCTCGGAAATCCGGGAGTTGGTGGCCATCCCCGACAAAATGCGCAAAGTTCTCTCACTGAAAACAGCCATCGGAGAAGGGGCAAAAAAACTCGCCGTTTCCCGAACCTACTGGGCCACTGTGGGATCAGGCCCCAACAAGAGCGCTGCGGATGAAATCCGCATCAAACTCAGCGAACTCTGCTACCGCACCATCTCATCGGATTATGTGGAAGACAAAAAACACATCGATCTTTCCGCAGAGCCCCTGATTTTCATCTGTGCTGCGGGTACGCGCAGCGCTGTCATGGGAGATATCATTAAGGATACAGCAATCTTCCATGCCCATAAAGCCCTGCCCGTGGTGGTGGTGGCCGAAGGGGATGATCGCTTTGATGGCTACGCCTCCCAGATCATTCCCGTTCCTGACCTGCCCGAGCATCTGGCTCCACTCCTCACCACCCTCGCGGGTCATATCTGGGGCTACCATGCAGCCCTGGCTATCCATGACGCTTCCCGCTTTCTCTATGAACAGCGTCAGCGCATAACAGGGGTGGTTCAGGAATTTTCCCGCAAAGGCATGGACATCCATGAGATTGTCCTTGAAAAGCGATTCCGCGAAGAGGTGGCCGTATTCGGCGCCCTGTTCCGGAAGGCCTTGTCCGAAGGTCCCCTCACCTTCCTTCTCAACGCCAGGGAGGCAACGGATATTCTGCTTCTCAGCAAATACCTCGCCGGACGACTGCCCATTGCGGATGTGGAAGTGGATTTTGCAAGGGTGAAGAGTATCCAGGCCGTTCTGGATCTCTTTTTTGAAAAACTTGGAAAGGCCATCAACCTGCTTGCCCGACCGGTGGACGCCATCAAACATCAGGCCAAAACCGTCACCGTGGGCACCAGCCGCATCAGTGAAAAGGTGGAAGGCCTTCTCTTTGATGCCCTGGCCGAACACGACATTCGCATCTCCCAGCTCAGCAGCCGCAATATCCTTGTCCTGCGCAACCTGCAGTCCGTGATTGCCAGGGTGAATGGCGCGTTTCTCTACAGAATCCAGGGCCTCAATCTTCTGGGAGAGGCCAATGGCCAGACCACCATTTCCCTGATCCGGAAAACGGGAACCCTGGTTTCCATGTCTTCCAGGACAGAAACGGATCCCACCTTAAGGGGCAGCAAGCGCATCATTGTCCATGAAGGCAATGTCTTCATCGGCCAGGGAAAAAAGGATGGCCGAAGGATCCTCATCATTCCCGCCTTTTCCGAGTCTGCCGAAGGGCACAGGGTGGTCGAATACCTGCTTTCCCTGGACGTAGCCTTCCATCCCACGGTACCGCTTTTTGCCCGGATGAAAGCCTTAGGCGGTAAACTGGATCGCATACGCAACAATGTGAACGAATACTCCGTAGGATGGAAGGATGAGTTTCTGGATCTTTTCACCACAGAGGAGCTGTTTGGCTTCAGCGCGGATAAAATCGTGGAGGAAATTCTGAAACGTCGGGCCGTCTGACTTCAGGGGGAGGCCTTGGGGTCTCCCCTTTCCCCGTTCTTACACGCCTGCAAACACAGCGCCTTCTGCCGGTCTTAAGGGAACCATGTCTCAGGATGCGGTAAAAGGGCTTCACCTGCAGCCCGGATCCTTGCCGGATTCTGTCTTCAAAAAACCAGAATTCCAGACCATAAAGGCTTTCCCCATGGACCCTCTTAACCTGGCCCTTTTCCATGAGATGATTCCCCTTGAAATGTGCATTCTCAATGCGGATCTGACCATTCTCTACGCCAATGCCCCCCTGACCCGAAGCACGGGTATCCATGATTTTTCAGGACGGAGCATGCACAGCCTGATTCCCAAGGCCCGTCTGGGCACCTTGCAGGTTCTCCTGGAAAAGGCCCGCATTGAAAAAAAGGAAGTCCGGTACACGGCCGAAGGGCTCATTGCAGAGGAAGATCGAGAAGTTATCCTCAGACACAATCCTGAAACCAACAACTTTTATGTGGTTTTACTCCGACATGCCTGTGAGCCCGTACGGGAGAATCTGGATGCCCTCACAGGCCTGCCCACGCGGGAAACCTTTATGGAACGCGCGGAACAACTTCTCCAGCAGGGACGCAGGACCAAAACCAAAATTGCCTTTGTTTTCATGGACCTTAATGGTTTCAAACCCGTAAATGATACCCATGGACATAAGGCAGGCGACGTGGTACTCCGGGTGATTGCAGACCGTCTGCAGGATACCATTCGTCAAACCGATATTCTGGCCCGCTTTGGCGGGGATGAATTCGTGATGGGCTTGAGCGACCTCAAAGCCGGCATTCACGCCTCCTTAAGTGTACGACGCCTCATGAAGGCCGTTGTCCAGCCCATTGACATTGAAAAATTGCAGGTTTCCGTTTCCGGAAGTTTTGGGGTGGCCATTTATCCCGATGACAGTAAAGACATCAAAACCCTGATCCGCTATGCGGATGAGGCCATGTACAGGGCCAAGACCGCAGGCCTGGGATATGCCTTTTTTGCCCCGCCCGATGAACTTTGAAGATCTGCCCAGCTCTTAGCTTTTTCCTGACCGGGCGTATTCTGGCCCGGCAGCGGCCTTTTCCTCGCTCCAGAAAGTAGGCGGATTGGATCCGGACAGAAGCGAATCCACCTTTTTAACCACCCTCCACAGGATGCTTATGGAAGAAGAAATACTCTCAAGGCTGGCCGAGCGCCTCAACCAGGATGTTTCCAAGACCATCAAGGAAACGCTTGAAAAATCCGTTGCCGTGGAAGTGCAGAAAGCCCTTTCCAGGGCCATCAATGACGGAGAATTTTATCAGAGTATTTCCACGGATATCAAGGAAGGGCTTGAGGATCTTGTGAGGGAAATGCGCAAACTCCGAAGGGATACATCAGGAAAAAACGCGGCCGAGGACGCGCCCGGAGAGGCTTTCAACCAGACCGCCATTCAGCTCGAAGATATTCACAGACGGACCGAAAATGCCACCTTTTCCATCATGGACATTGTGGAGCGGCAGATGGAGGCCCTTGAAAACCAGCGGGCTGCGCTGAAGGAAAATACCCCGTCAACATTTCCTGCGGATGCCTATCTCAACGGACTTCAGGAAGATTTCATCCATATCCTCACAGCCTTAAGTTTTCAGGATCTCATCGGACAAAAAATGCACAAGGTGATTCTTTTCATCCGTAAAGTGGAAGAGATCATCAACCGGCTTTATGTTTCCCATAACCTCATGCTTCAGGATAAGGAAGCCAATCCCGAGAAAAACAGCAAGGAGATCCGGGAAGAGGTTCAGCACAAGATTTCCCAGGAGAACATCGACGCCCTTCTTTCCGAATATGGAATTGACTGATTCAGAAATAAGATTTTTTTTCTTCTTATTTCTTTTTTTCCTCAGCGAGAACCTCGAGAAGCCTTGGTAAGAAAGCGCCCAGATCTTCCACAATTCCCACATCCCCATGCCTGAAAAAAGGTGCGGCAGGATCCTTATTCACCACCACCACCAGGCCGGAACGCCCCATACCGACTAAGTGCTGGGATGCTCCGGAAACTCCGCAGGCAAGATATAGCTCCGGCGCCACGTCCGCACCCGTCTCTCCGATCTGGCGGTCGTAGGGGAGCCACCCGCAGTCACACACAGGCCGGCTGCCGCCAAGGATGCTGCCCGGCAGGTGGGTTGCCAGCTTCCCAAGCAGATCCAACCCCTCCGGTCCTCCCACTCCCCGCCCCGCAGCCACTATGATGCGCGCTTCTTTCAGGCCCAGAGCCACCCCCGCACCGGGTTCTTCACCGCAGAATCGGCTCTCTCCCCCAGGGATGAGGGGGGCAAAGGAAGTGATGGATCCGGATTTTTCTCCCCTTTCCCCAGGGAGAAAGGCCCCTTGGGCCACGGTGAAGACTCCGGGGCCTCCCCTGAGCCCCAGCCAGGCCAGACGTCTTCCACTCCAGGTCTGACGCCCGAGGAAAAGCTCTTCTCCCTCCCAGCGCAGTGCGCGGATACCGGCTGCGAATGCAGCTTCCAGATGAAAGGCCAGGGCCGGAGCCACCGCTCGCCACATGGCGGCGTCGGGCATCAGTACAAAATCTTCTTTTCCCGGCGCCATACAGGCGCGCAGACAAAAAAGGGCCCCTTCCGGGGTCAGGTCATCGCCCTTTCCCCCTGGGGCAAAAATCTGCACATCCGCACCCAGGGCGGCAAAATCCTTTGCCTGCTGTGCCCCATCTCCAAAGGGAAAGACAAAGGTGGGGCAGGCGGATCTGTCTTCCCCAATCTGCCTGGCTGCGGCCAGCATCTCTGCCCCTGTGGAGAGCTTTTCCTTCGAGCCGAGAATCATCCAGATCTTCATGGGCCTTCCTCCAGCTTACCCAAATCCAGCCATCCTCGCTGATCCAGAAGAGCCACCAGCTCCCTGGCTTTCTCTTCAGCGCTTCCAGTCAGCATATGCACCCTGCGGCTCGGGGGCGGAGATTCAAAATATGCAAGGCGCAGCCTGGGCAGGGCCTTTGTCCGGGAAAAGGCAAGAACGGGGATTTCCATTCTGTCGGCTTTGAGCATCAGGGAAAGCCTGGGATATCGGGGGGGGTAAATGCCCGTCTGCACGGTGATCAGGCAAGGCAGAGGAAGAAAATAAATGCGCCGTTTTCCGCCCTCGTCCTCACAGGAAACCCGCAGGCCTCCCGCCTCACGGTCCATGGACATGGCCATGGTACAGAAAGGAAGCATAAGGGCCGCAGCCAGCATGGGGCCTGTGGCAGCCTGCATGCCATCCTCCCCCATGGCGCCACAGAGGATGAGATCGGGATTCAGCTGCGCCATACCTGCGGCCAGAGCCCTCGCCCCTGCTGAGGGATCCGCCGATTCGGATGCATAATCCACGCGTAGGGCGGCATCCACGCCCATACCCACAGCACGTCGCAGCACCCCATCCCAGGAAGGAGGCCCTGCGCACAGGGCTGTGATGCGAAGATCCTTTTCCTTGGCACGCATCTGCAGGGCTGTTTCCACGGCCACACTGTCCCATTCATTCATGTGCAGTCCTTCGGTGCCATCCTCCTGCCCCGAGGGCCCCAGATCGGGCAGACGATCCGCCACAGCCTTCACACACACCACAACATGCATTTTGATGTCTCCCATAACTTCCGGGAATGGCGCTTCCGCCGTCATTCACAGCATCAGGATTCCGCGCGCAATTTGCGACGCAGCACCTTATCCGGGTACTCCAGTACCACCACCCGTATGGGTTTCAGAAGAAAAGCCTTGATCTGTACCCCAAACACCACCACCGTATCCCCACTCTGGTATTGGGCAATCACCCGGTTGCCGGGAAAAAGCTTAGGCTTTGTGGTGGCAAGGGGCGTGGGGTGGGTGATGAGGAGGTACTCATCTTTGAGCATGCCCACCAATTGGCTTTTTATTTCAACGGGAATCAGGATCCCGTCGATTTTAAGCTTCAGCATGGCCCCGAAGGGGATGTGAAATGCGCCTTCCTGCGTCTCTTCTGCCATATCCGCCATCATCCGCCCCATTCTTGTAAATGATTCCGCCTCACATACCTTGCCCCACATCCTTACCTTCACAAGCCCCACAACACAAGCCCCAGGATCGCACCCTCCCTCGTTTTTCGCTTACAATCTTTAAAAAAAAGCCTTTTCCTCCGCTCTGCCATAACAAAATCGAACGTTCGTTCTTTTTTATTGACGCTCCCACCTTCCCCACGTATACTCCCCCCATCAGAACACCTTGAACCCAGAGGCTCAAAAAAAGGACTCCATATGGGCATGCTCTACCTCATCCGTCACGGTCAGGCCTCCTTTGGTGAAGCCAATTATGACAGGCTTTCCCCAAGAGGAGAGAAGCAGGCAGAGCTTCTGGCGGATTACCTGATACAGACGGACACCCGTTTTGACCTTCTGGCTTCCGGAAGCCTGAGCCGCCAGGAGAAAACCGCCCGCATTCTCATGGAAAAACTAAAAAGCCGGGTTCAGTCTCCTAAGCTTTCCCTGCTGCCCGCCTTTAATGAATATGATTCCGAAGGTGTTTTCCGGGAAATGCTTCCCGCTATCCTCGCGGAAAACAAGGAAGCTTCCAGGGATCTTGAAAATATGGTGGCGGACAAGCAGGCCTTTCAGAGAATTTTAGGCCAGGTCCTGGATCGCTGGATGGACATGGAAACCGCAAGCCTTCCTCTGGAAAGCTGGTCTGAGTTTCGCAGCAGGGTACACAGAGGCATTCTGGATCTGGATCTTAAGGGGCCAAAAAAGACAGCCATCGTCACCTCCGGAGGGGTCATGGCTGCCTGCCTGCATCTTTTTCTCCAGGTTCCGCCCAAAAAAGCCATCACCATGTCCTGGCAATGCTTCAATACCTCCCTGAGCATCTGGGTCGCGGGCAAAGGGGAAAATTTCCGCCTCCACGCCTGGAACCTCGCCCCCCATCTGGAGCTCTGCCACAAGCCCGATCTGATCACTTACCGTTAAACGATAAGGAGAAACAATGGATTTTACCGTATCCGACAAGATGCAGACCATCTTAAAGATGATCCACGAGTTTGTGGAAAAAGAACTTTTCCCTTTGGAAAAGGAATTTGTTAAAAAGGATTTCCATGAACTCCTGCCCGTCATTCGGGAAAAACAAAGAATGGTCAAAGAAATGGAACTCTGGGCCCCCATCTATCCGCCGGAGCTGGGCGGTATGGGCCTTTCCATGGTGGAACATGCCATGGTGTCCGAAGCCCTGGGCCGTTCCCCCCTGGGCCATTATGTGTTCTGGTGCCAGGCACCGGACGCGGGCAATGCAGAAATTATTCATATGTACGGCACCAAGGAGCAGAAGGAGCGCTGGCTGGCACCCCTTGTGGCCGGCGATATCCGGGGCTGCTTTGGCATGACAGAGCCGGACATGCCAGGCTCCAATCCTGTCCTTCTCGGCACCACCGCCGTAAAAGACGGCAAGGATTATGTCATCAACGGGCACAAGTGGTACACCACCGCTGCGGACGGTTCCCAGTTCTGTATCGTCATGGCGGTCACCAATCCGGAAGCGCCCACCTACGCCCAAGCCAGCATGATCATCGTGCCCACAGACACGCCGGGCTTCAACCTTGTCCGCAACATTCCCGTGATGGGGCATGAAGGCACGGACTACGCCAGCCATGGAGAAATTATCCTTCAGAACTGCCGGGTTCCCCAGGAAAATCTTCTGGGTCCTGAGGGACATGGCTTTGTCATGGCCCAGGATCGACTGGGGCCGGGTCGCATTCATCACTGTATGCGCTGGATCGGCATCTGCAACCGCTCCTTTGATCTCATGTGCAGGCGGGCCAATTTCCGCAAAATCACCCGGGATGGGCAGACCCTGGCCTCCCGCCACATCGTCCAGCAGTGGGTGGCGGAATCCGCTGCGGAAATCCAGTCCGCCCGGCTCATGACCCTGCATGCGGCCTGGTGCATTGATCAGGTGGGCGCTGCCAAGGCAAGGGATGAGATTTCCGCCATCAAGTTCTATGTGGCGGGTGTCATGCAGAAAGTCATTGACCGGGCACTCCAGGTGCATGGGGGTCTTGGCATGACCGACGACACCATCCTTGCCTATTTCTTCCGCCATGAACGGGCAGCCCGCATTTATGACGGAGCAGACGAGGTGCATAAAACTGCCATGGCCAAACGCATTCTCAGACGCTACACAGACTAAAAAAAGCCCTTTCCATTCGCAAGGATCAGAAAATCCCTCCTATGCGGAAAAAATCTGAATTTCGTTTCAGGTGGTATTTGCCCATGGATTTTGAAGCCTTCAGGAAACATTATGACATTTCCCTTGAAACCCTGTGTCGGGATATGTTCCGTCAGAGAGCGGATGTCATACGTGTTAAAAAAGAGGAAACCGCTGTCAGAAATCTCGTACTCATCGTGGATGCTGCCTTAAGTCTTGCTGTGGAAAAGGGCTTTGACGCCATGAGTCTGCGGGATCTTCAGGCAAAATCGGGCTTAAGCATGGGCTGCCTTTACTCCTATTTTTCCGGAAAGGAAGCCCTGCTCAATCTCATGCAGGAACAGGGGCGCAGGCTCGTCAGCTCGGTCATGGCCGAGGCCCTGAAAGCCCCTGTCCATCCCATCGAAAGACTGGAAACAGCCATACGCACCCACCTCTATCTCAGTGAAATCATGCATCCGTGGTTTTACTTTTCCTACATGGAAACCAAAAATCTTGGCAGGGAAGAAACCCGAAAAGCCATTGAAAGCGAGTTGCTGACAGAATCCATTTTTGTGGAAATCCTGGAGCATGGAAAAGCAGCAGGGGATTTTCAGGTGCAGGATACAAGACTCACGGCGGCCATGATTAAGGCCATGCTCCAGGACTGGTATCTGAAACGCTGGAAGTACAAGAGACGAAAAATCCATGTGGATGCCTACGCCACATTCCTCATTTCCTTTATCCATGCCGCGCTGACCCCTCCTGTTTCCAAAGCATCAGGAGATACCCGGTATTGAGAACGTCCAGCAGGAGAGAGATCATGACCATTCGGGATGAAGCCACAGTCGTCCGATCCGGAGAGGAATTGGACCTGGAGCGCCTTTCCGCCTACCTCAGAAAAACCATAAGCGGCATGGATGGGGAAATCCGGGTTCACCAGTTTCCCAGCGGATTTTCCAATCTCACCTATCTTCTGAAATCCGGAGACAGAGAGATGGTTCTGCGTCGCCCGCCCTTTGGCAAAAAAGCAAAAACCGCCCACGACATGGGCCGGGAATACAGAATTCTCAGCAGCCTGAGACCCATTTTTCCCCTATGCCCTGAGCCCCTGTGCTTTTGCGAGGATCCTGCGATCATGGGCTGTGACTTTTATGTCATGGAAAGAATTCCCGGCATCATTTTACGCAAAGAGCTGCCCCAGGGTCTCAGCCTCTCTCCCGAGCAGGCCCGCAGACTCTGTGAAAATCTGGTGACCGTGCATGCGGACCTTCACTCCCTTGACATTCAGGCCGCAGGCCTTGAAAACTTCGGCAAACCCGAAGGCTATGTGCGCCGTCAGGTGGAAGGGTGGTCCAAGAGATTCCGCGATGCCCGCACTCCGGATGTTCCGGATTTTGAAACCATCATGGAATGGCTTGCCAGAAAACAGCCCGAAGATACAAAAAAACCGGGCATTATCCACAATGATTTTAAATTTGATAACGTTGTGCTGGATCCCAGGGACCCCACGCGCATCATCGGTGTTCTGGACTGGGAGATGGCCACCATCGGCGACCCGCTGATGGATCTTGGAGCTTCCATGGCTTACTGGATCAATGAAACGGATTCGGAAAACCTGAAACTCACCCGACTCATGCCCACCACCCTGCCCGGCATGATGAGCCGGGAAGAGGTGGTGGCAAAGTATGCGGAAAAAACAGGCAGAAATGTCAAAGGCTTTGATTTCTATTACGCCTTCGGCCTTTTCCGCCTGGCCGTCATTGCCCAGCAGATCTATTATCGTTTTTATCATGGTCAGACCCAGGATCCGCGCTTTGGTTTTCTGGTCTATGCCGTGGGTTTTTTTGAGGAAGCCTGCCGGGATATCGTGGCCCGGAATCCCTGATGGCCTCCTTGTACTGTCCCATAGGGTCCAAACGTCTGCCTGTCCCCCCTCTTTCCCATGAAAGGAGTTGTTATGCAGAACCTGTTCTCCCTTGAAAACAGAGTTGCCCTCATCACAGGCGCAAGCCGCGGCATCGGTGAAGCCATCGCCAAAACCCTCGCAGCCCAGGGTGCCCATGTGGTGCTTTCCAGCCGCAAAGCCGAAGCGCTGGAAACCGTAGCCGAAGGCATCCGCAAGACCGGAGGCAAGGCCACGGTCATGGCCTGCCACATGGGGGAGATCGAGGCGGTGAAAGCCCTTGTAAACCGCATCGATCAGGAACTGGGACGCCTGGATATTCTCGTCGCCAATGCGGCCACCAACCCTTACTTCGGTGACCTCTTCGGTGTGGATGAGGGGGCCTGGGACAAGATCATGGACGTGAACGTCAAGGGTCCCTTCTTCCTCATCCAGGCCGCAGCCAGGGTGATGGATAAAAACGGCGGTGGATCCATTGTCACGGTGGCTTCGGTCAACGGTGTCAGCCCTGCCCTTTTCCAGGGCGCATACTCCATTTCCAAAGCCGCTGTGATCTCCATGACCAAGGCCTTTGCCAAGGAGCTGGCACCAAGAAAAATCCGCGTCAACTCCCTTCTTCCCGGTCTTACGGACACCAAATTCGCGGGCGCTCTCATTCAGAACGACGATATCCGGGAATATGCCGTCAAACAGATTCCCATGGGCCGCTATGCCCAACCCCAGGAAATGGCGGGTGCTGTGCTCTATCTGGTCAGCGATGCAGCGAGTTTCACCACAGGCACCACACTGATCTGTGACGGAGGTCAGCTGGCCTGAGAGCTTTTTCAAAATGTTGTTTGAGGGATGCCGGGATAAGCTCTTCTGGGTGCGTTTAAAAGGAAAAGGCCCCAGACTAAAACCACCTGCTCCAGGCATCCCTTGCTGATTGCACCAGACCAGCCTCCTCTTTTCTTTTCTCCGGAAAAAAGCAGCCGAAAAAGCATGCCGCTCTGCGCATGCTTTTTCCTTTCCTCCCCAAGCACTTCCCTGGTATAGTTTCTCTGCCGTAAAAACCCGGCGCACACAATCCGTTACCCCTTTTCTCACGGGTGCCCTAGGCACATCCACCAAGACCCACGGAGGCCTCCATGCGTCCTTTCCCGTCCTTTTTCACCTGCCTTTGCACGGCTTTTTTCCTTTTCACTGCCCCCGCTTTCGCCCAAGCCGTTCAACCGCCAGCAGCGCCAAAGGATCCTCCTGATCTTCAAACTCTGGTTCTCACCCGTACAGAAGGGGCGGTGCGTATTCTGGAACCCGATTCTCCCTTCCCCAAACCCCCCGGAGACCTGCCCCGCATCCTCAACCCCGGAGAAAAAGTCCAGACCACCCGCAATGCCAAAGCACTGATCTTCTCACAAAACGATGAAATTCTTCTGGACGGAGACAGTCTTCTCACGGTTCTTGCTTCCGATGGGGCAAAGCTTGAGTCCGGCGTTGCCCTCTTTGAAATCACAGCCCGGGATGGGCGCAGAATCACCGCCCAGACTCCCCTTGTGGTCATTGGCGTCAAAGCCACCCTTTTTCTCGTTTCTTCCAATGAAAAACGCGAGGATGTGGCCCTGATCAAGGGGGCCATTGGCGTGGAGCGCCAGGACAAACAAGCCATGGCCCTTTTTGAGGCCAAAGATCCAAGAGAAATGACTTTTTCAGAATATGTGGAATTTCAGAGGAAAAGTTTTGGAGATTACAAGGCAACGCTGATGCAGGATTTTAAAGATTATAAGAGTATTATGGCTGCGGAGTTCAAAGCCTTTAAGGAAGAAATCGACCTCAAGCCCGGCAGACGCCTGACCCTGGGTACAGGGGAAAAACCCGAAGCTGTGGAAGCCGCCATGGACAAAGCCACAGAGGAAGCCGTTGAAGCGCTTCAACGCTGGAAAATGAGAAAAGCCCTCCAGCCATCGGGTCTCCTCCAAAACTGAACAACCCACCTTCATGCATCCTGCCGCCACTTAAGCTCTGCATCGGATTTTCGCAGATACAGAGGAAGGATCTCAGCGGGCGGCAGGGCCCCCTCCCTTCCCCGCAGCACGGCCAGGGCGGCCAGATCCCTGGCATCCGGATCCTGGGAAAGAATTCCCGGCCACAAGGCCCTTTCTCCCATATGGGCAAGAATGGCTTCCCTGTACACCTCGGTTCCGCTCCCAGCAAAGAGCATGGGACCCTCAAGTCCCGTAAGGATGTCCCCAACGGAGGCCACCCGTGCAGGCCCCAGGGGTTCCGGGGCCTTACCTGAGACCCGGAAAACCTGGGCATACACTTCCTTTCGCCGGGCATCCAGCATCACGCAGACGGGAAAGGGAAAACATAAGAAGCGGCAGGCCATAACCTCCAGAGTGGAAAATCCGAACATGGGAAGCTCTGCGGCCACCGCAAGCCCCTTCAGGCTGGTGATACCAATGCGAAGTCCTGTGAAACTCCCAGGCCCCAGGGTGCAGGCCAGGGCCTGCATCTCCCCAAGCCCCAGGCCCGCATCTTTCAGCACCCCTTCGATCATGGGCAGAAGGTGTCGGGAGTGGGTTTCTCCGGGGTTACGGAAACGGGCGGCCAATACCCTGAAACCTTCCACAACACAGACGCTCGCCGATGCGGTTGTGGTGTCCGCAGCCAGAAGCCTCATGCTTCCGCCTTTTTTTTCCGGGGTTTTGCTTCCCTGGGTTTGGGCGGCGTTGCGGAGAGTATATCTTCCGCAATGGCTGTTTTCAGCACATCTGCCACATCCTTCACAGCAATAAAGGCCATCTTCCGTTTGAGAGAGGTTGGAACCTCCGCAAGATCCTTGCGGTTTTTCTCTGGAATCAGAATGGTTTTCACCCCACCCCGCAAAGCGCCCAGGGCTTTTTCCTTCAGGCCACCGATGGGCAGAACCCGACCCCGCAAGGTCACCTCTCCGGTCATAGCGATGTCCTGATTCACCGGTTTTCCCGTGATGGTGGAAGCCAGCGCCGTAATCATGGCCACGCCAGCGGAAGGCCCATCTTTGGGAATGGCCCCCGCAGGCACGTGAATATGGATGTCAAAATCATCCAGATAATGGGCATCCTTTCCCATATGCCCCAGATTGGCCTTGATGTAAGTCAGGGCCGCCCGGGCTGATTCCTGCATCACCTCGCCGATCTGTCCTGTGATGATTAATTCTCCCTTTCCCGGAAGGAGCGAGGCCTCAATGTAAAGCACTTCCCCTCCCACGGAAGTCCAGGCCAGGCCTGTGGCCAGTCCCACCTGGTTCTCGTCCTTGTCCATCTCAGGTTGAAACTTGGAAATTCCCAGATACTTAGAGAGGTTGGATCGGTCAATCCGTATCCTGCCCTTATGGCCCTCGGCCATTTTCCGGGCCGCCTTGCGGCATACCGTACCGATTTCACGTTCAAGATTCCGGACGCCAGCTTCCGCTGTATATTCTTCAATGATGAGCTTTAAAACCGCATCCCCCAAAACCAGGGTATCCTCCTGAAGTCCGTTTTCCCTGATCTGGCGCGGCAGGAGGTAGCGTTTGGCGATCTCAAGCTTTTCTTCCGGCGTATACCCCGGAATCTCAATAATTTCCATCCGGTCCAGCAGGGCTGATGGAATGGTGTCCGTGATATTGGCCGTAAGGATAAACATTACCCCGGAAAGGTCAAAGGAGAGATTGAGGTAATGGTCTGAAAATTCTGCATTCTGCTCCGGATCCAGGGCTTCGAGTAGTGCGGAGGAAGGATCGCCCCGGTAATCCGAACCGATCTTGTCGATCTCATCCATCATGAAAACAGGATTTTTCGATCCGCATTGCTTCAATCCCTGGAGGATACGACCGGGCATGGCCCCAATATAGGTTCTGCGGTGCCCCCGGATTTCCGCCTCATCCCGGATACCGCCCAAAGAAAGCCTGTAGAATTTCCGCCCCATGGCCGAGGCGATGGCCCGCCCCAGGGAGGTTTTTCCAACGCCCGGAGGTCCCAGAAAGCACAGAATGGGCCCCTTCATGGTGGGGTTCAGTTTGCGCACACTCAGGTAATCAAGGATGCGTTCCTTGACCCGCTCCAGGCCAAAATGTTCTTTATCCAGAAGCTTCTGGGCCTTTTTGATTTCTAAGACATCTTTGGTGATCTTACTCCAGGGCATGTCCAATAACCAGTCGAGATAGGTGCGCACCACAGCGGTTTCCGAAGAATCCGGATGCATCTGCTCCATTCTTCGCAGCTGTTTGGTGGCCTCCTCCTGGGCAGGTTTGGGCATTTTGGCTTTTTTGATGCGCTTTTTGTATTCTTCCACTTCCTGGGTACGCTCGTCTGCCTCGCCCAGCTCCTTGTGGATGGCCCGGACCTGCTCCCTGAGAAAGAAATCCCGCTGAGTCTTGGAAATCTCGTCCCGCACGTCCGAATGGATCTTTGCCTGCATGGCGGAAAGCTCCACTTCCCGGATCAGAAGATCACTGACCCTGCGCAGCCGGGCCACCGGGTCTTCAATTTCAAGAAGCTCCTGGGCTTCGGAAAGCTTTAACCGTAAATTGGATCCCACAAGGTCCGCCAGTCGCCCCGGATCTTCAATGCTGTCGAGAATGGTACCCACATCCCCTGTGAGCTCTCCGCGGAAGGCCATGATTTTTTCACTCTGATCCCGCACCGTGCGTATCAGGGCTTCCGTTTCCATGGAAAGCTCTTCCACTTCCTTTTCTTCCATGCGCTCAATGCGCACCATGAGCGGACCTTTATCCGGAAGATACTCCAGGATCCGGGCCTTGCAGATCCCCTGAACCAGGGTCTTCATACGCCCATCGGGCAGCTTGAGCATACGCAGGATACGCCCCACCGTACCCACCTTATAAATCTCATCGGGCTCGGGATCTTCACTCCCGGGATCCTTCTGGGTTGCCAGCATGAGATAGCGGTTGGAAGAAAGGGCCTTGTCCACCGCATAGATGGAACGCTCCCGTCCAATGAAAAGCGGCAGCAGCATATCGGTAAAAATAACCACATCCCGAACGGGCATGAGGGGAAGGGTTTCGGGGACATCTTCCACATCATGTTCTTCTTCTATGATGCTGATAAGATCATCCTTATCGATTTCTGCCATGAACTCTCCTTAAATCTTATCCCACCGTCCAAGAGATGGGGTTCTGTACACAAAAAAACAGACCCAGAACATCCAGAAATTAAAAAAACTCCGCCGCAGATCCAAAAAAAGACCATTTTTAACATCGTTCAGGGGTTCAGATTTTTTTGAACACCGACGTAGTATTATAGTGAAGAAAGTTCAGGGTGCAAGGGTCAGGCTCAAAAAGATTGGGAAGAAACGGCCCAGGAAAACTTTTAAGGATTGATTTTTAAAAACCCTGCTTTCATAATACGGAATTTTCATATGCGCTTTTGGCCTGTCCTTCACTTCCCTTTTCAGCTGCAAAAGGCTCTTCTGGGCTTTGATTCACCCTTTCATCTTCATTCTTTCTTTAAGGATATTCCCGTGACTTTCTTTCTTGTTTCCGCCTTTGTTTTCGGGGCTGTTGTGGGCAGTTTCCTCAATGTCTGCATCCTGAGGATTCCTGCGGATCTCTCCATTATTCATCCCCCGTCCCGCTGCCCTTTTTGTGAAAAACCCATAGCTTTTTATGACAACATCCCCATCCTCTCCTGGCTTCTGCTCCAAGGCAAATGCCGCACCTGCAAAAAAAAAATTTCCCCGCGCTACGTGCTGGTGGAAATTCTCACAGGCTGCCTGGCTGCGGCCCTGATGTGGCGTTTCGGGCTTCAGCCCATCACGCTCATTCTTTTTGTCTTTAGCGCGGCCCTGGTGGTCATCACCTTCATTGACCTCGATCACCGCATCATCCCGGATGTGATTTCCCTTCCCGGCATCCCCCTTGGCTTTCTGGCCAGTGGTTTCTTTTCCATTGGTTTTCTCAACGCTGGCATCGGCGTTCTTGTGGGCGGCGGCAGTCTCCTTGCCGTGGCCCTCACCTACCGCCTTTTTACCGGAAGGGATGGAATGGGCGGCGGAGACATCAAGCTTTTGGCCATGATCGGCGCTTTCATCGGATGGCAAGGCGTTCTTTTTACCATTTTCGCCTCTTCCCTCACAGGAACGCTCATCGGTCTGCTTGCCATGGTGAAGCAGAAAGAAGGCATGCGCCTTGCCATTCCCTTCGGCCCTTTCCTTGCTGTAGGCGCTCTCCTGTATATCTTCTGGGGACCGCAGCTCATTCGGCTTTACCTGGAAAGCCTGGGCCGCTGATCCCGTGATTTTCAGATCCTTACGAAGGGATTGCTTCAGGAATGGAAAGAGACTTCCATGAAAAAAGCGCCTGAAGCGGTATGAATGGGAACGGCCAGAACCGGGCCTGAAGCCCCGTGGTCAATGACATGCGCCTTACCGGAAAGCACCCGGTCAAAGGCTGCCTTGCGTGAAATCCCCGCCTGGGCCAGGCTATTATTCGCCTGGCCACAGACCATATTCATCATCTCTCCCACCGCATCCCGGACCTCATCGTTGATCTCCCTCATCTCTTCCCCGAACATATGGGAAACCGCACTCAGAATGCAGGATTCTGAAAAAGTCAGGGCCAGGGAAATCTTAGGATTCCCAGTGAGACGGATGCAACCTGTCACAGGCCCCAGGGATGTGGTGTTTTCCTTGAGATAGGGCTTCTGGGTTCGACCTTCAAGGGTGGCGGTGGTTTTCATGACATTCAGGACCGCCTCAATGAAAGGATTGATCAGCGCAGCATCCACAAGATTTTTCTCCTTCCCGTAAAAACCAAGACCATCCACACCCGCCATGGGAGAAAACCCGGGTAGGCGACCTTGGAGCCCTTGCCAAACCCTTCTCCCCCAGGCATATTGATACCCCGACTATAAACGTCGGCGTCCCAAACCGCAACACAGCCCTGCGCTGAGTCCATTCTTTCCGCTAAGGAGCACCCATGACCGAGCCTCGCCATCCCCTTGCTTCCAGCCTTTCTTCCACAAGAATCAAAAAAGGTAAAATCGTTTCCGCCAAGGAAGCCATCCGGGTTATCCGCGAGGGTGATACCATTGTGGTCAGCGGTTTTGTCACCACAGGTATTCCCGAAGAAATTCTCATCGCACTGGAGCAGGAATTTTCAGAGTCCGGAAAACCTAAGGATCTTACCCTCATCTACACCGCAGGCATCGGCGACCGCAAGGACCGGGGCATGAATCGCCTCGGTCATGAAGGCCTTGTGAAACGGGTCATCGGTGGACACTGGGGACTTGTGCCCAAACTTCAGAAACTTGCCATGGAAAACCGCATTGAAGCCTACAACCTGCCCCAGGGGGTCATTTCTCACATGTACCGGGACATTGCCGCAGGCAAACCCCGCACCCTCACCCGAGTGGGCCTTGGCACCTTTGTGGATCCCCGCCTGGAGGGAGGGAAAATCAATGCCCGCACCACGGAAGATATCGTGGAGCTCATCCACTTTGACGGCAAAGAATACCTTGCCTACAAAAACCGACCCATCCATGTGGCCATACTCCGGGGTACCACCGCAGATCTGGACGGCAACATCACCATGGAAAAGGAAGCCCTCACCCTGGAAGCCCAGGCCATGGCCATGGCCGCCCACAATTCCGGGGGATTTGTCATTGTCCAGGTGGAACGCATTGCAGAGCGCAACAGTCTCTCCCCAAGGGCTGTGAAAATCCCAGGGGTGCTGGTGGATTGCGTGGTGCAGGCCAGCCCGGAAAATCACTGGCAGACCCTTTCCTCCTTTTACAATCCCGCCTACAGTGGAGAAATCCGTGTGCCTTCCCAGTCTCTGGGGGAAATGCCCATGGGGCTGCGCAAGATCATTGCCCGCAGGGCCGCCCTGGAGCTTCGCCCCAACAGTGTCGTGAATCTTGGTATCGGCATGCCCGAAGGCATTGCCTCCGTTGCCCACGAAGAAAAAGTGCTGGATTACCTCACCCTCACAGCAGAACCGGGGGTGATCGGCGGCATTCCTTCCGGTGGTCTTGATTTCGGCACGGGTGTCAACACCGACGCCATCATTGACCAGCCCTCCCAGTTTGACTTCTATGACGGCGGAGGACTCGATATTGCCTTTCTCGGCCTTGCCCAGGCGGATCGTTTCGGCAATCTCAATGTCAGCCGATTCGGAAAAAGCCTTACCGGCGCAGGGGGGTTCATCAATATCAGCCAGAATTCCAAACGTGTGGTTTTTGTGGGCTCTTTTACCGCAGGTAGCCTGGACGTAGACATCCGAGACGGAAAGCTTTTTATCCTGAAGGAAGGGGAAAACCGCAAATTCATCCGGGATGTGGAACAGGTCACCTTCAGCGGAAAGGTCGCCAGTCAGAACGGCCAGAATGTGCTGTATATCACAGAACGCTGTGTCTTCCGCCTCACCTCCGATGGCCTGCTGCTCACGGAAATCGCGCCCGGCATGGATCTGGAAAGGGATATCCTCAGCCACATGGATTTCAGACCCCTCATTGCAGAGCATCTGCAGGTCATGGATCCCAGAATCTTTTCCACCGAAGCCATGGGCCTGAAAAAAGACCTTCTGGAACTTCCCCTGGCCCATCGCCTGCACTACGACGCCAAGGCGCATCGCTTTTTTGTCAATTTTGAGGGCTTTTCCATCTGGAGTCCGGAAGACATCCATGAAATCGAAGAAGCGGCAGCCCAGATTCTGGAACCCCTGGGCCACAAGGTGGCGGCCATTGTCAACTACGACAACTTCCGTATCCACCCCGAACTCATGGATACCTACATTGATATGGTGGACCGCCTGGTCAAACGCTTCTACACCGGCGTCACCCGCTACACCACCAGTGCTTTCATGCGCATGAAATTAGGTGACGCCCTGGCCAGACGTCAGGCCGCTCCCCACATCTATGAAAGCCCGGAAGAGGCCAGAAAGGCCCTGGAAAATCTTAAACCCTGAAAAGAGGTTCCCATGATTCCCCTGGAAATTCTGATTCCCTTTTTCACCGCATCCCTGCTTTTAGCCCTGGCTCCGGGTCCGGACAATATCTTTGTTCTCACCCAGTCGGCCCTGCACGGCCGCGCCGCAGGCCTTGTGGTCATGCTGGGGCTCTGCACAGGCCTTGTGGCCCACACGACCGCCGTGGCCCTTGGCGTGGCGGTGATCTTTCAGACCTCAGCCATGGCCTTTTCCCTTCTGAAATTCGCAGGAGCAGGCTACCTCCTCTGGCTGGCCTGGCAGGCGTTTCGCGCTTCTGGCACCCGGATTTCTTCTGGAATGGAACCCAGCCCCGGTCTTCTGGCCCTTTACAGCCGTGGAATTCTCATGAACATCACCAATCCCAAGGTGGCCATTTTTTTCCTGGCCTTTCTGCCCCAGTTCGCCTCTCCATCCAGAGGGTCAGTTCCTCTCCAGATCCTTCTTCTGGGTGGCCTTTTTATCCTGGCCACCCTTGGGGTATTCGGCGGCATTGCCCTCATGGCCGGAACCCTCGGCCAGTGGCTGAACCGTTCCCAGGGCGTACAGAAAATCCTCAACCGCCTTGCAGGAACGGTTTTTCTCGGCCTTGCCCTGACCCTTGTGCGGGCACAACGCTGAAAAATTCTAGCCCTGGGCCTCTTCCCGCAGGCGCTCCAGCTCCTCCCACCTGGCATAAAGAGCCTCCACCTCCCTTCCTGCCTCTTCCATGGTGAGGCAGAGGGACTGGAGGGCGGCCCCGTCGGATTGGATTTCCGGCGCTGCCAGCCGGGTATTGAGCTCCTCAAGCCGGGATTCGGCCTCAAGAATCCGCTCTTCCATCCCGTCCAGCTCCCGTTGCAGCTTGTAGGAAAGCTTGCCCGCGCCCCCCTTCTTTTCCTTTGCCTGGGCCCTGGGTGCCGCACTCTTTTTTTCCTTTGGCCTTTCCTTTTCCTTCAGATGGGAAAGCCACTGCTCCATGGTGGCAAAAAGCCCGGTCTCCCCGTCGCCGTCAAAACCTAAAACCCGCTGACACACCGTATCCATAAGATAGCGATCGTGGGAAACCAGCACCACAGCACCGGGAAACTCCTGAAGACTGTCTTCCAGCACCTCAAGGGAGGGAATGTCAAGGTCATTGGTGGGCTCATCCAGAAGCAGGACATCCGCAGGACGCCGCATGAGATTGGCGAGAAGAATCCTTGCCTTCTCACCACCGGAGAGTTTTCCCACGGGCTGGTTCATCTGCTCAGGACGGAAGAGAAAACGTGAAGCCCAGCTGATGACATGAAGGCTGCGGCCCTGGTAGAGCACGCTGTCCCCGTCCGGGCATAGGGCCTCTTTCAGGGTGATGTCCGGATTGAGATCCTCCCGGCTCTGATCAAAATACACAAGGGAAAGCCCGTCCGCCCATCGCACTTCCCCCCCATCCGGACGCCTTTCACCGGCCAGCATGCGCATGAAGGTGGATTTTCCCGCTCCGTTTCTCCCCGCAAGGCCAAGGCGCATCCCCGGAGACAGGAGAAGGGAAACATGGGAAAAAAGCGTACGCTCCTCCACCCTTGCCCCAATATCCAGCACTTCCAGCAATTTCCGGCTTTTGCGCTCCGTACTGTCGAACTCCAGGGTCACGCGGGTCTGCTGGCGGTTCCGGAAACGCACGGCAGAAAGCTCATCCTCCAGTCTTCCGGCGGCATCAATGCGGTACTGGGCCTTGGTGGTTCTCGCCTTGGGCATACGGCTCAGCCAGTCCGCCTCACGGCGCATGCGGTTTTCAAGGCGTGCTTCCTTCTCCTCCTGCTGCTGGAGAAAAAGCTCCCTCTGCTCCCTGAAGCGCTCGTACCCGCCCGTCATGGAAAAAAAGCCATCGGGATAATAACGGCCCAACTCGACGATCCTCCGAGACACCCGATCCAGAAACCGGCGGTCATGGGACACGGTGATAAAGGCAAAATCTGCGGTCTGAAGCTGGCCTTCCAGCCAGAGAATGCCCTCCACATCCAGATGGTTGGTGGGCTCATCCAGCAAAAGGAGTTCCGGAAGACGCACCAGGGCGCACACGATGGAAAGCCGCTTGCGCCAGCCTCCGGAAAGACTCTCCACAGTGGCCTCAAGATCCGGAAACCCCGCTTCTCCCATGATGCGGCGTATCCTGCCGTAGGCCTCGGGATCTTCAGGGCCGGATACGGCGGCCTTTTCGAGAATGTCCCGGATGGAAACTCCGGAAGGAAAACTGTCCTCCTGGGCAAGGTAGGCCATCCTCAGCCCCTTTCGCATCAGAACATCCCCGGTGTCCGGGCTTGCAAGCCCGCCGATGATTTTCAGCAGGGTACTTTTACCCGATCCGTTGGGGCCGATCAGCCCCAGATGTTCTCCTTCGGCTACGGAAACCTGAAGGCCCTCAAAAAGAATCTGCTCCCCATAGGTCTTGGAAAGACCCTTCCACGTTATCAACGCCGCCATATCCTGATCCCCTGAACCCCGCGCAGATCTGCGCCTTGCTGTAAAAACTTTTTTTAAAAAAAGAGCCCCTGACTGCCACGACACCTTTTTACAGTTTACGCCTGAGCCTCGCCACGGCCTCGATGTGAAAGGTGTGGGGGAACATGTCCACGGGCTGCACCTCCAGCACCTCGTACGCCTCCTTCATCATGGCAAGATCTCTGGCCATGGTGGCGGGATTGCAGGACACATACACCATGCGCTCCGGGGCAAGGGTCAGAATCCTCGCCACCACATCCGGGTGCATACCGGCCCTTGGCGGATCAATGATGATGACGTCCGGCTTCACATCCAGCCCCGGCAGCACGTCCTTCATGTCGCCCAGAAGAAAGCGGCAGTTTTCCACTCCGTTTTCAAGGCAGTTTCTGCGGGCATCCGCCACCGCACTTTCCACAATCTCAATGCCTGTGATCTCTGAGGCCTTTTCGGACAGATAGATGGGAATGGTGCCCGTTCCGGAGTAGAGATCCAGCACCCTTTCCCCTCCGCTCAGGGCCGCATATTCGGCGGTTTTGGCGTAAAGCCCTTCCGCTGCACGGGTGTTGGTCTGAAAAAAGGAATTGGCGGAAATTTTAAAACGGAAAGGTCCGATGGCATCATAAATGGCCGCTTCTCCGGAAAGCAGAATCTCCTCTTCTCCGATGGCAACCCCTGCCTTGCGGCGGGTCACGTTGTTCACCACGGAGGTTACGGAAGGAAAGGCCTCCCGGAGGCGCTCCGCAAGGGGCTTCAAAAGGGCTTCATCCGGCTCCTTTGTGACGAGATTCACCATGAAGACATCGTCGGCCACACTGTGGCGGAGGGTGACAAAACGCCAGAAGCCCTCATGGCTTCTCAGCCCGTACATGGGCCGCCCCGAAGCAAGGATCTCTTTTCGGATAAAGGCCAGAATCCCGTTGGCCATTTCCGGCTGAATATGGCAGCGCTCGATGTCCAGCACCCGGTCGAAGGCTCCGGGCACATGCAGCCCAATGGCGCTGTCCTTTTTGATATCCGGATTCTGAAGCTCTTCCGGCAGAAGCCAGCGGCTGTCCGTGCAGGTAAACTCCATCTTGTTTCTGTAATGAAAAATCTCAGGAGAAGGCAGGGCCGGATGAATCACCACATCCCGGATGCCCGCCAGATGCTCTAAGGCTTCACCCACCTGACGGGTCTTGTATTCCAGCTGTTTTTCATAGGAAAGATACTGCCACTTGCAGCCCCCGCACCAGGATGCATAGGCGCAGGGAGGTGCCACCCGATCCGGAGAAGGTGAGAGTACCTCAAGGGCCTTTGCCTCGGCATGGCGTTTTTTCTTCTTGAAAATCCGCGCCCGCACCCGGTCTCCGGCCACGGCCTCATCCACAAAGACCGCCATGCCCTCCACCCTGGCCAGCCCCCTGCCCCCAAAGGCCATGTCCGTGACAAGAAGCTCCATTTCCTGCTTTTTTCTGATACTGCTCATATGGAATCCACTCTGCTTGAGGTTCTTGGAAGTGACAAAACAAAAAGTTTTTTATATAGTCCCTTCTTTTATGGAAAAGCAAGTATTCAAAGAATCCCCCCAACGAGGAAATCATGCAAGAACAGCCTGAAAACAGAAAAGATACGATTGAAGGAACGGAAGCCCTGCGCTTTGATTCCAAGGGGTTTTCCCTTTCCGGCATTCTCCATATGCCTGATGCCAAAAATCCGCCGCTGGTCATCGGCTCCCACGGCCTTTTAAGTGATGCCCATTCCACCAAACAGGTGGAGCTTGCCCAGAAACTTTCGGCCTGCGGCGTGGCCTATTTCCGCTTTCATCACAGAGGTTCCGGAGATTCCGAAGGAAAGCTTTCCGAAACCAGCCTTGATACCCGGGTGGAAGATCTTGTGGCCGCCTGGAAGATGCTTTCCGAAAGAAAGGATCTGGGGCGACCCTTCGGGCTTTTCGGCAGCAGCATGGGAGCCGCCACCTGCATCGCCGCCTGGTCCGTCATCCGGCCTGCGGCCACTTTCCTTGTGGCCCCCCTGATCAAAGGCCGGGTGCTTCTGCAGCAGCCCCCTGAAGACATCCAGGCCATTTTAGAAGAAACCGGCCTGCCCGAATCCTTTTTCAGGGAAAGCCTCAACTTTGACCTCACCGAACGCATCCCCGCCATGCGCAATCTCTTTGTGGTGCATGGCACCGAAGACAGGGTGGTGCCCGTGGATGAAGGCCACAGGGTCTATGAGCTGGCTGCGGAACCCAAACGCTTCATCGCCTTTGAAGGGGGCGATCACCGGGTCAGCCATCCGGGCCACCAGAAAATTCTTCTGAAACGGGCTCTGGAATTCTTTGAGGAAAAACTCACCCTGAAAGCAAAGACCTGCGGTCTTTAAAAAAAAATCAACACCTTCTGTAATGAAAGGAAAGCCCATGGAAATTCCCCAGCGCAACCTGGCCATGGATCTTGTGCGCGTCACCGAATCCGCAGCCCTGGCTTCGGCCCGCTGGCTGGGCAGGGGTGACAAAAAAGCCGGAGACGGGGCCGCCGTGGACGCCATGCGCCTCTCCTTTGCCGCCGTTCCCGTGGAAGGCCGCATTGTGATCGGAGAGGGCGAAAAGGACGAGGCTCCCATGCTCTACAACGGGGAAACCGTGGGCAACGGCAAGGGCCCCATGGTGGACGTGGCCGTTGATCCCGTGGAAGGCACAAGCCTTCTTGCCTTTGGCAGACCCAATGCCATCTCCGTGGTGGGCCTTGCGCCCTATGACACCATGTTCAACCCCGGCCCCAGTTTTTACATGCAGAAACTGGTGGTGCCCGAAGCGGCAAAACATGTGGCAGACCTCGATGCTCCTGTTCCCGAAAACCTTGAAAAGATCGCAAAGGCCCTGGGAAAGACTGTGGAGGATCTCGTGGTCTTTGTTCTGGACAAACCCCGCCACAAGCCCCTCATCGAGGCCATCCGCAAGGCCGGAGCCCGCATCCAGCTCCACACGGACGGGGATGTGGCCGGAGCCCTCATGGCCATTGATCCGGACTGCGAGGTGGACATCATGATGGGCACAGGCGGCACACCGGAAGGGGTGCTGGCGGCCTGCGCCATCCGGGGGCTGAACGGTGAGATGCTCACCCGGCTTGATCCCCAGAGCAGCGAGGAAAGGGAATCCCTCTTTGCCGCAGGCATTGACATGAAAAAAATCCGCTCCGTGAAGGATCTGGTGAAAAGCGAAGATGTGTTTTTTGCCGCCACGGGCATTTCCGGCGGCACCTTTCTTCCCGGCGTGCGCTACACCGGCACAGGGGCCATCACCGAATCTCTGGTCATCCGGGGCCGGACCGGCACCATGCGCTATGTGCGCTCCATCCACAATTTAAAAAAACTTCAGCAGTTCAGCGCCATCCAGTACGGAGGCTGAAGCCGCAAAAGGGGCAGCTTCTTTTCTGTGGAGCTGCCCGCCTATCCCGTTCAGGCATGGGATAATGGACGGTTTCATCAACTGTGCATCCCCACAACGTAAGGAAAAGCCATGCTCTCTGTGCAAAAAGCCCCTGCGATTTCCGAAGGCCCGGCCACCCGTGTCCTTTTTGTCTGTGAAGACGGTCTCCTCTATGCCGAGGAGAACAAGGCAAAGCTCTGTGAAAGAATCCGCAGTTTCCCCGAATTCGGGGGCAAGGCGGAAAAAAGCTATTCCCTTGCAGCACCAGCGGAGCTGCCCCTTTCCCGCATCCTCATGGTGGGTCTTGGCAAAAAAGAGGAACTGGACAGCGAAACCCTGAGAAAGGCCGCAGCCCTGGCCGTTCAGGCCGCCATGCAGGCAAAGGAATCCTGCCTTGGCCTCCATCTTCCGGATCTTCTGCCCGAAGCCCAAAGGGAAAGCCTCATCACCGCCATCCTGGAAGGTCTCGTGCTGGCCAACTACCGCTTTGATACCTATAAAAAAGAAGCGGAGCTGAGACCCCTTGAAAGGCTCCTTCTACTGACGGAAGAAGAGCCCGAAGCCGGACTTTCTGCCCTGGCTTCCCGCATTGAGGCCGTCTGCACCGCCACCCATCAGGCTCGCAGCTGGGTGTCCATGCCCTCCAACGACAAGCGGCCCCAGGCCTTTGCCCACATGCTGGCAACGGCTGCGGAAAAAGAAGGCCTCGGGGTGGAGCGTCTTGGAAAAAAAGAGATGGAGGCCTTAGGCTTTCACTGCCTTCTCGCCGTTTCCCAGGGTAGTGACGCGGAACCCGCCCTTGTGGTTCTGCGCTACACACCGGAAAAACCCGCCACCCGAACCGTGGCCCTGGTGGGTAAGGGGGTTACCTTTGATTCCGGTGGTCTGGATCTGAAGCCGCCTTCCGGTATGGAAGGCATGAAAATGGATATGGCGGGTGCAGCGGCTGTGGCGGCAACGGCTATGGCCATGGCCCGCACCCGGCCTTCCTTCAACCTTGTGGTTGCCATTCCCATTGTGGAAAACATGCCTTCGGCCACGGCCTACCGGCCCGGCGATGTTTTTATGAGCTATGCGGGTAAAAGTGTGGAAGTGATGAACACGGATGCGGAAGGCCGCCTCATTCTGGCCGATACCCTGGCCTGGATTGCCAAAGAGGAAAAGCCCGATCTCATGGTGGATGTGGCCACCCTCACGGGAGCCTGCATGGTGGCCTTGGGCGATCACATTGCGGGCATTTTTTCCGAAGACGTGGGACTTTCCCATGCCCTGGCTGCCGCAGGCGATGCCACCTTTGAGCGCTGCTGGCCATGCCTCTCCCCAAAGACTACAAAAAACTTCTGAAAAGCGAACTTGCGGATCTGCGGAACGTGTCCACCTCCAAAAACGGCGGCGCCATCACGGCAGCCCTCTTTTTAAAGGAATTTGTGGAAGAAACCCGCTGGGTTCATCTCGATATCGCAGGCCCCGCCTACCTTTCCAAAGCTTCCGCTTACTGCCCTGCGGGTGGCAGCGGTTTCGGAGTCAGGCTTCTTCACAGATTCCTCAGCGATCTTGAAGCTTCCGGAAAGATGTAAGCGAATCCAAAAAAAATCCAAACAAAAAAAGGGACACAGGGCAGCAGAGATGCCGCCTGTGTCCCTTGGATTTTGAGAAGGATTCACAAAAGGTGGGTTCGCAGCTCCGGAGAAAAGCGGGTCAAAGGACGCAGGCGACGCAGCATGGGATTGAGGCGGCTTTCGTCCAGGCGTTTGAGCAGCCCGTCCACAATTTCCGCCATGCCCTCCACCCGCATGACCCCGCCATGGGCGAGAATCAGGGTATTCACATCCAGATTCCGGATGCGTAAAAGGCTTTCGCCCATGGCTTCCGGCATGGACACGGGAAAGGGAAGCTGGAAACGGCGGTTCACGTATAAAATCACATCCGCCGCATAAAGGGTTTTCGTCTCCTGATGGTAAAAAACCATATCGTGGTTGGTGTGGCCCGGTGTGCTGAGAGCCTGCCAGTCCGGAAATCCGGGCAGAAAGTCCCCGTCCTTCAGGGCATGATCCATGACGATCCTTCTCCTGTAAAAGATATTCCTCCAGGGCTTGCCCATCACATAGACCACAAAATAGCCAAGAGAAATGTCAATTTTGTGCTGAAGAAAACCGCCGATGCCCGCATACCAGCGGTTGATACCTTCGGGTGCTGCCAGAGGCAGACCGTAGCGTCGGCTTAAAAGGGGAGCCGCCCCCGCATGATCCGGGTGAATGTGAGAGATCACCTGAAGCCCCACATCCGACCAGCTCTTTTTCAGTCCCTCCTCCAGAAAGGCCGTCATGGCTGCCACATCACAGCGGCATCCCCCATCGAGAGCCAGCACCCTGCCATCTTCGTACACAACAAACAAGAGTGCCTGAATATAGCCTTCGGTCACACAGATCTGCATCGTATATGCCCCCACAGTGAGATAGAAAAGGCCTTTTCCGCCCCGGAAACCGGTCTCCCGGCAAATCAGGAACTTCCGAACCCTTTTGGCCAATCCCGCATACTAACGTATTCTTTGATATTTATCACGGTCTGTATCAAAGCGGAACGCAAAAGGAAAAATTCGCCCATTTTCCTTGACATCGCAAAGAAAGCCGGATAACCAGTAAACACCGTTCTTCAAAAATAAACAGCTATCACACAGCAGCCGTTCTTCCTGCGGGTTTCTGAACCTCGCAGAAAAAACATTGTTTACAAATTAAGTCTTTTGTTCAGCCCCCGTCCTTTTTACCCGTTTTCCCAAGGAGGTTATCCGTGACAAAACGACTCATTCTCTTTACAACAACCCTTCTCCTTGCCGCTTCCACGGCCTATGCAGGATGCGTGGATACCTTTGGCATCGGCGCCAGAGCCACTTCCATGGGCGGGGCTTTCTCCGCCTATGCGGATGACCCCTTTGCCGCCTATTACAATCCTGCGGGCCTCACCCAGATTCAGCGTCCCACCCTTGCCGTGGGCGTCCATGTCATTGACCCGGATCTGGAAGTCAAGGGCTTACGCATTGAGGGCAGCAACGATCCGCGGTTCAAAGACAAGACATTCACCGTGCAGGATGATTTCCCCATTCTTGCAGCCCCTCATCTGGGTTTTGCCATGCCCCTCAGCGAAAGAATTGGCCTGGGCTTTGCTGTGTACGCACCCTGGGGACTTGAAGTGGAGTGGCCCAAGAACAAAGACACCAATCCCGCAGTCCACGACTCCTATCACTCGTACTACAAACGCATTGCCATGACCCCCACCATCGCCTACAAGCTCAATGATCGTCTTTCCATTGGTCTTGGGGTTTCCATCGGACGCTCCGAAGCAGGCGGAGAAAAAATCCCTTACTACTTTTCCGCAGCGGGAAAAACGGGGGCCACGGCTTATGTGGCCGCTGTTCAAGGCGGCATCAACCCCGAGACCGGGGCCCCTCTCAACCCCGCAACGGATCAGGCCGTTATGCAGAAAGCCCAATCCCTTGGGTCCGCCCTTTACATGGATGGCCAACATCTGGAGATGGAAGTCAGCGACGACCTCAACTACTCCTTCAATCTCGGGGTCATGTACAGGCCTACGGAAAGCATCACCTTAGGACTCACCTATCGCAGTGAGACCAAAGCGGAGTTTGAAGGCGATCTCAAGCGCAATGGCGTTAAAATCGCCAAAGCCAAAATGGATTACAACCATCCCCAGCAGGTGCAGGCCGGGATCCGGTATGCGCCCCACTCCCGTTTTTCCATGGAATTTGACCTCGTATGGACGGAATGGAGCATCAACCAGCGCCAGGTGGAAGATTTTTATCTCTATGCAGGCGGCGTGAGCCAGAGTGCCTATGAGCGCAAGTGGGAGAATACCCGCCAGATCCGTTTTGGCGCAGAATACCTTCTCAATGACGTGGTGTCCCTGCGCTGTGGATACTTCTACGATCCCAGCCCCATTCCTGACGACACCCTGGATCTCATGTGGCCGGATGCGGACAAAAAAACCTACGCCCTGGGCGCAGGCTTTCATTTCGGCAACTTCACCCTGGATACGGTCATTCAGTACACGGCCGTGGAGCAGGATCGCATCGTGGGGGGTGAGTCCAATAACTTCAACAAAAGCTTCAAGGATGTTGCAGACCCCACATCCAATCCCCGCGTTTCCGCCAAAGCCGGTGGCCACCTCCTCGGCGCTGGCCTGACCCTCACCTACAGATTCTGATCCTTAAACAACAGAAAAGCTCTCTTCCTGATGCCTGGGAAGGGCGGGGATCCCCCGCCCTTCCCCTACCCCAGACCCAGACTGCTCCTGAAGCCCTTCACCTGGTCAATGAAGACCGTCAGTTCCCTCTGGTATTCCCCCTTTTTCTCCCCGATGGCACCATGGTAACGGTTAAAGGTAGGAAGGGCTCTGGCATAGCTTTTCAGGACTTCCCGCAGGGAGGTTCCATCGGAAAGCACGGTTTCATCCTCCCCGCCAGGAGAAAAACCATGGGTTCTGACCTCATCTCTGTACCGTTCCACAAGCCCCAGGTGGGCCACGTCCATGGGATTGATTCTCTGAAAACAGGCCAGATGACCAAAGGCGTTTTCAATGGAAGGCACCAGATCTTCCTGTCCCGCCAGGATGCAGCGCAGAACCTGAGCCTTCAGGGCCAGGCGTATCCAGGATTCGGGATAGGGTAGGGCACTGCTGTCTGCAACATAACTTTCCTTTTCTTCCAGCACCTGGAAAAAACGCTGCTGCAGAACCGCAGCCCAGGAAATCAAGCCCCCTCCTGCGGCATACATGGCCTTGGCAAGACCCGGATCTTCTGCTTCCTGCAATGCGGTGAGGGTTTCCACCGCCATGCTGTCCAGCGAGATCCCCTTTTCTTCTTCGCCTTTGTCCTTTCCCTTCAGCATATTTCCCAGTCTTTTAAACCAGCCTGTTTCCATGTCTTCTGCCTCCTTCCTGTCCAGGTTTTTTTAAAAAACCTCGCCTGCCCTTTCGCGCATCCTGTGTCCCTTTGCGGTCTTCAGGCAGCCTGCTCATCATCCGTATGCAGCTTGGGCCAGGCATTAAAAATCGCCTTCAGCAGGGTGGCCAGGGGAATGGCAAAAAAAACCCCCCAGAAGCCCCAGAGTCCCCCAAAAACCAGTACGGCAAGGATGATGGAAACCGGATGCAGATTCACGGCTTCGGAAAAAAGAAGCGGCACCAGTACATTGCCATCCAGAGCCTGGATGATTCCGTAAACCGCCATGACCCACAGGAAATCGGAACTGATGCCAAACTGGAAAAGCGCAATGAGAGCCACGGGTATGGTGACCACAGCCGCGCCAATATAGGGCACGAGAACGGAAAAACCCACCATGAGGGCCAGAAGTTCGGCATAACCAAGCCCCAGCCAGGCAAAGGCCGCCCAGGTGGCGATGGCTACAATGAGTATCTCAATGACCTTGCCCCGGATATAATTGGTGATCTGCTCATCCATTTCCCGCCAGACCCGGCTGATCAGAGCCCTTTTTTCGGGCATGAGCGAGGAAACGTAAGACACAAGTTTTTCCTGATCCTTGAGCATGAAAAAAACCAGAATGGGCACGAGAATCAGATAGATCAGCCAGGCCACCAGGTTGGGAATGCTCGAAAGGGAAAGCCCCACCAGCCACTGGCCCAGCTTCCGGAGTTCCCCACTGGCTTCCGTAAAAATCTGGTTCATGTGCTGCTGGGAGAGGAACTGGGGATAGGTTTCCTGCATTTCCACAAACCAGACCTGGGCCGCCCGCACCATGCCGGGCAACTCCCGGGTCAGGCTGAGCAGCTGCTGCCAGATGAGAGGCAGAAGCCAGAACAGTACGGCCATCAGACAACCGAGAAAGAGGCTAAAAGCCAGAATCACGGCCATGATACGGGGCAGGTGGAGGCGCTGAAGACCTGTGACCACGCCCTGAAGCAGGAAGGCGACCACAAGAGAAACCAGAAAGGGCGCCAACATGCGGCTGAAAAAAATAATCACAAAGAAAAACCCAGCCAGAAGCAGGGTAAAAATGATGGCTTCCTCATCGGAAAAATACCGTCGCATCCATTTTGCGAGCACCTCTTTGAAGAGCATACCCTCTCCCATCCTCACGTTTTCAGAATTCATGGGCGGAATGTCAAAATCCAGCTCCGGCCATTTCCGGTCCCCATCCGCTGAAGGGCACCCATCGACCGCATGTAGTATCAGATACCAGGGCCGGGGGGCAAGGGGGAGCCATGGCGTCGAAAATCAGCGCATACGATGCTTTATTTAAACCCAAAAACGCCCGGTTTTTCAATGTTTAAGAATAAAAATCAATGAATCCAGGCATTAAAAATGCCAAAAATTTGACATGCGCCATAAAAACGATTATAAGTTCTTTTGCTCTGAATACATATGCCCTGGAAAAGTCCAGACTCCAGGGATTTTCCTTCTCTTTTTTCACAAACAGGAACCTTATGCCCGAAGCAGAACAGAACATTAAAATACGCATAGAAGGACTCAGCAAAATCTTCGGATCCAGGCATCACATCCCTGAAGCCAGAAAAATGCTGAAGCAGGGAAAAAGCAAAGAAGAGATTCTCAGAAAAACCGGCTGCGGCGTCGGCCTGTCTGATGTGAACTTTTCCGTGGCAGAAGGCGAGATTCTTGTGGTCATGGGACTTTCCGGAAGTGGAAAATCCACCCTTGTGCGTTGCATCAACCGTCTCATTGAACCCACGTCAGGCCGCATCTTCATTGATGGGGAGGACATCACCGCCCTGTCTCCGGAAAAGCTGCGCCACATCCGCCTCACCAAGCTCGGCATGGTCTTCCAGAATTTTGCCCTCTTTCCCCACCGTACCGTCTGCCAGAACGCCGAATATGGTTTGGAAATCCAGGGCATGCCCCAGGAGACAAGAAAAAAAAAAGCCATGATCGCCCTTGAACAGGTTGGACTCAAAGGCTGGGAGGACCATTATCCCCACAATCTTTCCGGTGGCATGCAGCAGCGTGTGGGGCTGGCCCGGGCTCTCGCCCTGGACCCCGACATCCTCCTCATGGATGAGGCCTTCAGCGCCCTTGACCCCCTCATCCGATCCGATATGCAGGATGAACTGATCCACCTCCAGCAGAAGCTGCAGAAAACCATCGTCTTCATCAGCCACGACTTAGATGAGGCCCTCAAGATCGGAGACCGCATTGTTCTGATGAAAGACGGCCAGGTGGTGCAGATCGGCACAGCCGAAGAAATCCTCACCAACCCCGCCACTCCCTATGTGGAAAGATTTGTGGAAAACGTTGACATCACCCGCGTACTCACCGCGGAATCCATCATGATCCGGCCCAAGGCCATGGTTTCTCCGGACATGCACGGACCCAAAACGGCTTTGCGCTTCATGCAGAAAGAAGGATTTTCCCAGATTTTTGTCCATGACAGAAAACACCGGGTGATCGGTATTCTTTCCGCAGAAGCCGCTTCCGAAGCCGCCCACAGGGGTGAGCGCGATCTGAGCGCTGTCATGCAAAAAGACTTTATCCATGTAACCCCTGAAACACCTGCTGCGGATCTCATCCCCATACTCGCAGACATTCCCTATCCCCTCCCTGTCTTAGACACCCAAGGCCATATGAAGGGCATCATTATCCGCGGCTCCCTCCTTGCGGCTCTCGCGGAAAAAGGAAGGAACAGCGACCATGCCTAGAATTCCCTTGGGCGAATTCATTGAGTCCGCCATCCACTTTCTCGTGACCCATTTTTCCTTTCTCACCATTGCCTTTACCCAGGTGATGGAAAGCGTCATTTCTTTTCTTGAAAAGGGCCTTCTCCTTCCGCCGCCCTGGCTGTTTACCCCCATGGCAGCGGGCCTGGTCTTCTGGCTGACCCGCAAAAGAGGTCTTGCCCTTTTCACCCTGGCAGGTCTTTTTCTCATCTGGAACATGGAACTCTGGACCGCCACCATCAGCACCATCACCCTCGTGCTCATCGCCACCCTCGCTGCCCTGGCCATCGGCATTCCCCTCGGCATCCTCGCCGCCCTGAGTCCCAGGGTGAACCGCGTGGTGCAGCCCGTACTGGATGTCATGCAGACCATGCCAGCCTTTGTCTACCTCATCCCTGCCATTCCCTTTTTCGGGCTGGGTAAGGTGGCGGCCATCTTCGCCACTCTCATTTTCTCCATGCCGCCTGCCATACGCCTCACCTGCCTGGGGATTCAGCAGGTTCCCAGGGATCTTGTGGAGTGCGCCGACGCCTTTGGCTCCAACCCCTGGCAGAAACTCTTCAAACTCCAGCTTCCCATGGCCACGCCCACCATCATGGCCGGGGTCAATCAAACGGTGATGCTCGCCCTTTCCATGGTAGTCATCGCCGCCATGATCGGTGCAAGGGGACTTGGGGGCGAAGTCTGGCGCGCCATCCAGAGACTTCAGATGGGAAGTGGTTTTGAAGCAGGCATCGGCATTGTCATTGTGGCCATTATTCTGGATCGCGTGCTCCAGCACCTTGGGGCAAAAAAGCATGGATCATGAACCAAAAAAAAGGAGATTTGCACATGAAAAACAAAAAGTGGCTGTCCATCCTGGCTTTTCTGGCCTTTGCCCTGTTTCTGGGCAACGGTACCGCCCTTGCACAGAAGAAAGTGCGCCTTGCTTATGTGGAATGGGATTGCGCTGCGGCCAGTACCACCCTGGTGCAGGCCGTTCTCCAGGAAAAACTCGGATATGAGGTGGAAATCCTTCCTGTGGCTGCAGCGGCCATGTGGCAGGCCATTGCCACGGGCAATGTGGACGGAATGGTCACCGCCTGGCTGCCTGTGACCCATGCGGATTATTATGCCCGCGTCAAAGACCGGGTGGAAGATCTGGGGCCCATTGTGGGCGGCGCAAAGCTCGGCTGGGCCGTACCCTCCTATGTGACCATCAATTCCATTGAAGAAATTCAGGCCCATGCGGATCAATTTAAAAACAAGATCATTGGCATTGATCCTGGGGCAGGTCTGATGCGTCTCTCCGAACAGGCCATGAAGGATTACAAACTGGACAAGATGGAGCTTTTGGAAGGTAGCGGCGCCACCATGACCGCAGCCCTGGATACGGCCATCCGCCGCAAGGAGTGGGTGGTGGTCACAGCCTGGTCGCCCCATTGGATGTTCGGAACCTGGGATCTCAAATACCTTGACGATCCCAAAGGCGTTCTTGGCGGCGAAGAACAGATTCATACCATTGTCCGGAAAAATCTCAAAAAAGAGATGCCCGAGGTTTATCAGGTGCTGAAAAATTTTGCCTGGAAAGACCCTGGGCAACTGCAGAGGGTCATGGCCTGGGACCAGGAACCCAGGGCAGACCGCTATGAAAACGCCAAGCGTTTTATCCTTGAAAACGAAGCCCAGGTGAATGCCTGGCTGAAATAGCTTTTTTTATCCATGTCCGCAGAGGGGTCGCCTGAAAAGGCGGCCTTTTTTCGTTGACAAAGCCGTCATAAAAGGCTTTTTTATCAGGCTTGTCCTGGGTTCTGACATTCTTCCCACTGATGAAAGGTCTTCCCTCATGGGTCTTCTTGAAATCACCCTCTTATCCCTCATCCAGGGGCTTACGGAATTTCTGCCCATCTCCTCTTCCGCCCATCTCATCCTGCCCTCGGCTCTGCTGGGCTGGGAAGACCAGGGCCTTGCCTTTGACATCGCCCTCCATGGGGGAACCCTGCTGGCTGTGGCCTTGTATTTCCAAAAAGACCTCCGGGACCTTGCCATCGGTTGGTTCGGCTCTTTACGGGGCAGGCAGAGCCTGCACGGCAGGCTGGCCTGGTTTCTGATCTTTGCCACCATTCCCACAGGCCTTGCCGGGCTTCTTTTCAGCGGTATCATTGAAACCACCCTGCGCTCCCCCTGGGTCATCGCCATGACTACCCTTTTCTTTGCCGCCCTGCTCTGGTATGCGGACGCCAAAGGAAAACAGGTTCTCGCCATGGAATCCCTGGGGCTTCGCCAAGCCCTTACCATTGGTTTCTGTCAGGCCCTCTCCCTTATTCCCGGTACCTCCCGCTCCGGCATTACCATCACAGCCGGTCTCATGCTGGGACTGGACCGCCAGAGCGCTGCCCGCTTTTCCTTTCTGCTTTCCATACCCATCACCCTGCTTGTCACCCTTTACCAGGGGTATAAGCTCATGCGTCACCCGGAAATCTATGATCTGCCCGCCCTTTTCATGGGCGCAGGACTCTCCTTTGTCAGTGCCCTTCTGTGCATCCACTTTTTTCTGAAAATCATTGCCCGAATGGGGCTCTTTCCCTTTGTGGTTTATCGCCTCACCCTCGGCGCTGGTCTCGTGCTTTTTCTTGTCTTCTTCTGAAGCGTAAAGCCCTGCCACTTCACAGTAAATACCTGTACTTAAAGCCGATCCATTCTAAAAAAACAAAGAATGGACCCGGCTTGTCGCTTTACAAACAATGTTCCATGAACTAAAGTGTGTTAGGGATCATGGGCGGCAATTCATTAAAAAATGCCACGCCCTTTCCCCGCCTCCCCGCTCAGCGCCTGACAAGGATTCCAATACCCGGATTCGATCCAGCGTCTGTTTTCCTTAAAAAAAAAATTTGGCAAAACCCATCTGCAGGGATTCTGGCCTTGGCCCCAGCCCTTTTCTTCTGAAAACGCGCTTCCCTCTGGCCGGATTTCTGCGGATCTTCCAAAACCCTCCAGAAAATTCAGACCCCAAAACCCAAGCGTCGGAATCCGGTTTTTTTCCGACCCCTAAGACCCGCACCCAAAAGAAGGAATCCGCCATGCTCCATGCCTTCACCATCCGTCAGCGTATGACGGCCATCCTCATCCTTGTGGGGCTCATGCTCATCGGCATGTTCTGGGCCACCTTCCGTGCGGCCCACACAGCCCGCGACATTGGTACCCGAGAAACCGGCCATGTGATGCTCGAAGACCAGAAAGCCAAAATCCATGTGGCCACCCACTCTCTGGCCCTCGCCATGGGCAAGGTGGCGCAAGATATCCGGGATCCGGAAGAACGCATCCGGATCTTCCGGTTGATGCTCCAGGACATCCGCTTTGAGGATGACGATTCCGGATATTTTTTCCTTTACCGGAATACCACCAACGTGGCCCTGCCCACCCGCCCAGACCTTGTGGGCAAGGATCTGCGGGATGCCAAAGATTCCAATGGGGTCTACTATGTTCAGGCCCTGCAGGACGCCGCCCGCCGGGGCGGGGGTTTTGTCGAATATGTTTTTGACAAACCGGGTTTCGGCAACCAGCCCAAGCTTTCCTATTCCCAGCCCGTACCGGGTACGGATATGTGGCTGGGCACAGGCATCTACATCGATAACATTGCAAGGGAACAGCAGCGCATCGCCACAGACATCAATCAGCGGGTCACAACCTACCTCTTCTGGCTCGCTGGCCTTGCCGGAGTTTTTGCCCTCCTCTTTTTCACCGTGGCCATTCTCACCACCCGCGAGGTTGTGGTTTCATTGAAACGTACGGCAAAACTGCTCCAGCACCTGGCCTCTGGCAACGGAGACCTCACCCACCGCATGCCCGAAGGCCGCAGGGATGAAATCGGTGAAATGTCCCTCTGGATCAACCGCTTCATCGGGCAGATCCACGGCATCATATCAAGCATCCGGGACCATGCGGAAAACCTCCGAACCGCTTCCTCCTCCCTGGGCCATGATTCCCAGGCCATGGCCAGAGGCACCGAAGCCTCGGCCACAGGCACCCAGTCTGTCACCCAGGCCGCCTCCACCATGAAAGACAACATGGGCAGCATTGCTTCGGCCATGGAAGAAACCGCCACCAACACTTCCATGGTGGCCGCAGCCACGGAAGAGATGACCAGCACCATTGATGAGATCGCAAAAAATGCCGAAGAAGCCCGGAAAACCACGGGAAAAGCCGTACTGAAAGCTACCGAGACCTCGGAAAAGACCATCCGGCTCGGTGAGATTTCCAGGGAGGTGGGGAAGGTGACGGAAACCATATCCGAAATTTCCGCCCAGACCAATCTCCTTGCCCTTAACGCCACCATTGAAGCGGCCCGGGCCGGTGAGGCGGGGAAAGGTTTTGCCGTGGTTGCGGCCGAAATCAAGACCCTGGCCGAACAGACCGCCCGCGCCACAGAAGACATCCGCCGTATCATTACCCAGGCCCAGGCTCTGTCTTTGGACGTGGAAGAGGATGTGTCTCTGGTCACTGCATCCATTTCCGCCATTGATGACATTGTCAACGCCATTGCCACAGCTGTGGAAGAACAATCCGCAGCCACCCGGGAAATTTCCGGCAACGTGCTCCAGGCCTCCCAGGGCATCCAGGAAGTCAATGAAAACATGAGCGCCCTGCACCGCCTTGTGGGTGAAATCTACAAGGACATTGACGCCGTGCGCAGCGCCACAGCGGACATGAGCGACACGGGCAGGGCCGTGGATACCAGCGCCCAGGATGTGGCCCGCATGGCGGGGGATCTGGAAAAACTGGTGGGTCGCTTCAAACTGAATTGATCATTGAAAAAGAGTTGAGGGCCATGGGATGCGCCCCTCCCATGGCCCTTCTCCCCCTTTTCCCTTTCCCTTTTCTCCCCAATGCCCTCCGGATTCAGAAATCGTTTCAACAGTAAACACGTGTTACGTGAAAAAACATTTCTATGGCAAAATCCATTTTTTTTACACTGCTGAGGAAAAACCCAAGACAATTCAAGTTTTTTATATAAACAAATCAATAATTTATTTTTAAAGAAAAAATTTTTTAAAAAACCCTTGACATGAAAAGTTCATCGGGTGTACCTTGCCTTCCATACAAAACACTGTTTACACAGCAAAGCGGCGACAACGCGGAGACACAGATTTCCGCGACGCATACACCCCGTGATCCGCCTATGTACAAAGCCAAACTCCGGGTAACCGGAGGACGGAAAGCCTACGGGTCCGCAAGATTGTCTTCCGGATGGCCGGGTTACCAAAGGCGAACTGCTCTCCAAAACCCTATTTTCACCAGGAGGAAGTTCGTATGAAACGCAATTTCGGCAAAAAACTCATCATCGGCGCGGCCCTCTGCTGCCTTCCCTTCTCCGCCATGGCTCTGGAAGCTCTGGATGACAGCGCCCTCGGTGGCGTCACCGGTCAGGCCGGTGTGAGCATTGCTCTGGACGATGTGGTGATCTACATGAAGAGCATTGCAGATGTGACCTACATTGATACGGATGGTTTTGGAGGCGTTGATCGTGCTGGTATCATGATTGAGCACCAGACCGGTGGAGAAAAACTCATCACTCTGGGCGCCATTGTGACCGATGATGTTTACGGTATCGATAAACTCAATGCCACATTCAACACCGACAATATCGGTATCCTCTCAAAAGCCGCCATCAATTCCAAAATGAATGAAATGGCAGCAGCTGCACAGCTTGCCGCCGGAGCTATTGACCAAGCCACATACGATGGCATAGCCGCTGCTGTGGATCCCAATGCAGTAAATTTTGATCCCACCAACGGATCTACCAGCAACTTTACCAATGGTATCTCCCCCCTGACCATCGATATCGGTGAGGCCGTTGCCCTTACCCAGGGCTGGACCTACAATACCAATGATACCATCCGAGGTGTAAAAGGCACCCATGTTGCCGGTGTCACAATTGGCCTGCCCACCGTGGAAATCAATACCTACTACAACACTGTAGGCGAGCAGAAAGCAATCAAGCTTGTGGAAGTTGGTGATCATGTAGTGAATAAAGGCCACAATGAATTTATCACCATCAGAAAAACCGGTAACGCCACCATGGCCATCCTCGGCGGCCGTCTGGAAATCGCTCCCCACTGATGCAAATCCGGCTTAACCTCCAAGCCTGAATGCCAACGAAGCCCCCTCTCCTGACCGGGGAGGGGGCTTTGCAACAAAAAAGCCTCGCCGGGGATCGCGACGACCATGAAAATCCTTTGCCTGTTTTTTATCTGCCTCACGTGGCTCAGCCTCTGCGCCGCGCATCGCAGCGAAGCACTCCAGGCTATGGCGGATACGGATCTGGCCGCATGCACAGGACAGGCGGGCATTTCCATGGCCATTGCGGATCTGGTGGTCTATCATCATCAGGAAAACATCGCCTTTATCAGCAACCGCAAAATCGATGAAAATACCACTACCCAAACCCCGCTCACCCTCAGCAATACCCAAAGCCTTCTTACTCTGAATGCGGGCAGAACCGACATCAACGGCAATGGCAAAATTGATCCCATCACCTTGGACATCGGCATGCTTTCCGATCTGGAACGGCTCTGGAAGGAGCCCAACTGGCTGCCGGAAGATCAGTGGGAAATAATAGATGCCTTGCCCGCCGGTGTACTGGATCGCCCTGTAATCGCCCTTCGCGCTCCGGACTGGGACAGAAACCTTGAAATCCGCAACAATGGCATTTCCTTGAATGATGTGAATCTCGGTTCTTTCTCCCTTCAGGGCAGTAAGACCCAGGGGTGGGAGCTTTTTCTTTCCGCAGGCCAGATCATGAAAGTGACTGCCCCTGATGATCCTGATGATCCCAATATCCGCAAAGCGGGTATGGATTTTGAATTCGCCTTCCAAAAACACATTGAAGCCTTCACCTACAGCCCTTCCGAAAGCCAGACCCTTTCCTTTGACAATCTCTATTTTGCCAAAGACCTGACCTTTTCCGAGACCAATGCTTCAGACATCACCGCCTCGGGTTTCTTCCGCCTGGGCAACATGCGGGAGGGCAAACCCCTCTCCATCGATATGGGCGTAACCACCGAAGGCAGAAGCCAAGCGACCCCTGTCTTAAGGCTGGACCTGAAAGATGCCAGCGGCTCCTTTGCCGTAGCCGGTATCCGGGACATCCAGGGAGCGGAAACCCGCAACTTCGGCCCTGTCATTGCCGAAGGAATTCAGATTCATCATATGCGTCTGGAATTCCCCGGTCGGGGGACCCCATGATCTCTGGTCTCACCCCGGAAAGAAGACTTTGGCGAAAAAAGGCCCCCTCCCCCAAGGTCCCAGGGACTTTTTTCTGGGCCTTGTTTCTCATGCTTTCCCTGCCGGGTCTCAGCCTGGCCCAAGGGAATGGGCCTTCGGGTATTTTCGGCTTCTGTGATGGTCTGTTCAAAGAAGAGCAGAAAATCTTTTCCCTGGAAAAAGCCCCCCCCTTTCAAAGCAAAACGCCACAAAGTCCTTCGGCCATTTCGTCTCTGCCTGCTTCAGAAGAAAAGTCCCATACCTTCGCCCTCACCCAGAGCGAAAACCCGGTCTCTTCTTCCCCTTCTCCTGATCTTCTTCAGGCCAGCGCCCCCTTACAGGCCCTCTCCGACGGCGAGCTTCAGAACATCACCGCAGGCTCCATTGTGAATTTCACCATGGACGCAAGCCAGAATCTCGCCCGGATGGATCTGGATATGTACCTTGAAACGCACATGGAAATTGAAAAATTCCGTGCGGGCTATCACAACTACAATCCTGAGACCAGTCTGGGATGGGATCAGAGCTGGGATAAGGTGCGCTTCTATGGCGGGACTCTGGATGAAGAAAAGAATCCTTCAGATTTTTTCAAAGCCTATGGCCTGACCCTTGTGGTGGAATATGAGGGTACAGAGAACAGCCGCAAGATTGCCCGTATTCTCCTGGGTTCCCCCCAGGTTTCGGGTAAAATCGATGCGCAGTTCAACCACTTCTCCGGTGTCATCGATCAAGCGGTCAATGCCCATCTGAATGAATCCCAAGACTTAAACCCCTACCGCGTAAATCTTGGGCAGCAGACCCTTACTTTCAGCCAGGCCAATCAGGGACTTTTCCTCGGCCTGACCTTAAGCGGCGATCGCCCGGGCTTTGGCGTATTTGCGGGAAAACCCCTGGATGGCACAGGCGGTATTCTGGAAGCAGGCCGCTCAGACTGGTGGACCCAACCGGCGGGAAGCCTCTCCAAAGATTCAGCCCCCTGATCATAAGACTTTACAGCGCTTCCATGGGCTGCTACAAAGCAAAACATTGTTTCAAACACAAAAAGGCCCATTGAACCCTGATCGCCCCTAACCCGGAGCCTGGATCTCTCCATGCACATCCTCGCCGCCTTTGTCATATTCCTTGCCTTTGCCAATGGTTTCCATCCCATCTCCGAAGAAAAGGAAAGTCACGCCGTTTTTGTGGTGGATCCGGATCAACGCATTGTGCTGCGTACCCCTGTGGTAACGGATGAGATCATCCAGTTTCGCCACCTGGTACGCCAGAACTTTGATTATTCCTGCGGGTCTGCGGCCCTGGCCACCCTGCTCAATGCTGCCATGGGCGAAAATCTCACGGAACGTCAGGTCATCCATGGTCTCATGGAATACGGAGACAAGGAGCAGATTGCCGCACGCAGAGCCTTTTCCCTTCTGGACATGAAACGCTTCGTCAATGTGCTGGGCTATGACGGCGCAGGCTATAAGGCAAAAATGGAAAACCTGCTCGATCCCCAGTACTGGCCTGCCATTGTTCCCATCAAAATCTTTGATTACCGTCATTTCGTCGTTTTTCGCGGAGCCTACGGCGGCCATGTCTTCATCGCCGACCCCTGGCGGGGAAACAGCAGCTACACGGAGGAACAGTTTGCGTCCATGTGGTATGACAATGTCATGTTTCTTGTTTCCAACGGCGAAAAAAAACATCCCAACCTCCTGCGCCTGCGCACGGAAGACCTTCGCTATATCGACGAAGACACGGCCCGGTATTTTGTCTTTGACCAGGAAAAACCCTTTAACACCCCAAGGGACACCCAGGTGCCTGTCAAAGACGGCGTTCCCGCAGGGGGCTATTTTTATAAACCCTAGAGTCTGAGGTCCGGAGATCATGGTTTTTCGTCTTTTTCTTCTCATTCTTTTCTTCTTCTGCACAACAGCCCCCTCATGGGCGGAGAACGATCCGGAAATCCGGCTCCTTGAGGAGCGTCTCCAGGAGCTGGAGGCCTCCCTCAAACGCATGCAGGAAGAAAACGAGGCCCGCAGAACCCTTCAGAGTACAGCCGAAGAAAAGGCGGCTCAGGAAGAGGAAATCCTTTCCGCCGCGGGCAGGGATTACACCCTGATGCGGCCCGGACGCATGGGATTTGAATACAATTTCCGCTACTCCTACTACAGTTATGACCAGCTTGTGGAAGCCGGAAAAATCGAGCACAAGAGCAATCACAACATTGAAAACAGCATGGTGGTGGAATATCCCCTGAAGCCCAATCTCACCCTGAGCGCAGATTTTCCCTTTGTCTTTAAAAGCGACAACAAATCCTCAGATGGCTCTTCCCGTCAGGTGTCCGATATCGGGGACTTTGTGCTGGGATTTCAGTATCAGCCCCTGAAATCCGGCGGAAAAATACCGACCACCATCCTTTCCCTCCGCGCCAGCCTGCCCGTGGGCCGCAGCCCCTATGACATCGATCCGGACAAGGAGATGGCCACCAGCTCCGGCACATACAGCCTCACCGCCGGGGCCAACTTCAGCAAGGTTTTTGATCCCATCATTGCCTATGGTGGACTGAGCTACAGCTATTATCTGCCGGAAAGCACCCGCTACCACGCCAAAGGCGTATCCTCACCGGAATATGTCTCTGAAGTGAACCGGGGAGAGCAGTTCGGATTCAGCGCCGGGTTTGGTTATGCCCTTTCTTACAGGCTCAACATCAACCTCAGTTATCAGTACAGCCTCAGTATGCGCTCCAAATACACCTGGACCACCGATGAGACCCCGGAAAAATGGGAGACCCAGAGCCCCACATCCGCATCCTCAGTTTTCAGTATCGGCACGGGCTGGCGCATCAGCAGCAAACGCACCATGAATGTGCGCCTTGGCATCGGCCTTACCAACAATGATCCGGACTTTACCCTGGCCATACGCCTGCCCTTTGAACTGGTCTTCTGATGACAAAAAAAAGAGAGGCATCTTCATATTTTTCTTCAACAAAGAATTTCTTTTCATGGAAACGTGTTTTGTGAAAAACCATCCGCGCTGCCGCCCACTCACGAAACGGTCCGGGTTCGATTCAGCCTGCCTCTGGATCGTTGCCCTTGTCCTTTTTTGCCTGGTGCTTCGGCCTTTTTCCGCCGAAGCCAACTTCAATGAGCAGGTGGCCATCAGCACCAAGGCCATTTCCCTTGCCAATACCGTGACCGCAGACCCGCCGGGACTCATGTCCGTTCATTACAACCCCGCAGGTCTCAGTCTTCTGGATGAGGGCAAGGTGTTCAGCAATGGTTTCACCCTGGCTCACATTGTCCGTACGGGACGCTTTCAGGAAGATCCGAACTTCCCTGGTTTCATGGACACCTGGGGCCCGGGTAAACCTTACAATCCCGACTTTCCCAATGACCCTGACAGCGACCATGGCGGTCCGGACCCTCTCCGGGGGACAGAAGGCACAACCTCCGGCAACATTCTTTATGTGCCCTTTTATGGTCCCATCAGCCTCCCCGCCATCCCCGCACCCAACTTAGGTATTTCCCACAGAAGCCCAGGCTCCCGCTGGACCTTTGCCTATGCCAATTATGCGGCCTACGGCGGAGGGATTGAGCATAAGGATGCGGGCGACCCTTTGCGTTTCGGATGTAAGTCTTTGTATCTCCAGCACCTTATCTATGCAGCCCCTTCGGTGAGTTACCAGATTTCGGACACCCTTTCCGTGGGCGCCTCCATTGGCATGGGCCAAACCTCCATGGGCATTGCCATGGACCAGCGTTCTCCCAATGAGCTGGTGGCCCTCACCCGCGTCATCGGTGACGCCACAAGGGATCTTCACATTCCCGTGGTCTCAGACATGACCTTTCCCGCTCCCTGGCTGGGAGGCGGCCTGGGGCCCTATGAGCATGTGGCGAGCTTCAGGCTGGACATGAGAGACGATTATTCCCCCAGTTTCAACCTAGGCCTCCTCTGGCAACCCCATCACCGCTTTTCCTTTGGCCTCGTTTACCAGAGCGAGACCCAGTCTGAAATGACAGGTAACTATATTTTTCACTATTCGGAACAATTCCAGCGTCATATTGACTGGAACGGATCCACCTCCTACACCATGCAGGGAGCGGGTATTCTTGGCCTTCCCATCAAAGGGCTTCCCTTTCAGGCAGGGACGGTCACCACCACCCAGAGGTTTCCCCAGAGGGTGCAGGCGGGAATCATGGTCAAACCCTTTTCCCGCATCAAATGGCTCTTTGATGTCAACTGGACCAACTGGTCTGTCATCAAGGAAGACCGCCTTCAGTTTGATCAGCGCATCCATCTTCTTCAGCTTGTTAAACTTCTCGGTTACACGGGCGGAGAAAGTACGCTTCTAGTGGAGCGCAATCTCAAAGACACCTGGAGCTTCAGCACAGGTCTTGAGTTCATGGTATCCGAGGCCTTAAGTCTGCGCCTTGGGTATGAAAAGCGGCCCACGTCCTTAAACTATGACCTCTTTGACGCCCTGTATTTTCTTCCGGAAAACAATTTTTACGGCACAGGCGCGGAATTACGCTTAAAAAATGGGCTTACCATCGATCTCGGCATGGGGATTCTCATGGCAGATAAGATCAAGGTGGACAACAACCGTTCCACCAACATGAATTCCACGGATTTCACGAAGATCGTATACAACCCCTATGCGGGTCTCAACTATGAGCAGGACACCACCATCTACCTTGCCTCCTTTACCATCACCATGCCCCTTGAGCTGCAGATGGAGCTTTTGGAGCAGAAAAAGGAGATGGCCTTAAAAGCCCTTTCCAAACTCAAAAAACTCTGGCCCTTTGGATCCAGAAAAGAAAGCACAAAAGCCCAGTGAACCTCTCCCAATTCTGAGTCAATGGAGTATGTATGCCTTCTTTCCTCGTACAAGTCTTCTTTGTTTTCCTTGCTCTTGTTCTTCCCGTCGGCGGTCTTTGTCAGCCCAGCCTGCGCGTTACCGAAGAATTTTTCGGAATGCCCGAATCCGGTATCCAGATTTTCGGCCTCACGGCGGATGACCAGCTCAGCCATGTGGCCTATGCGGTGCAGGATGAAAAGGGTATGTTCGTTCGCATGGACAAAGAGGAGGGACCTCACTTTGAGTCCATCCGCAAAGGCACCCCGCTTTTCGGCCCCCAGGGCCATATCATGGTCTACGTAGGCTTCCGACAGGCCAAAAGCCATGTCTGGGTGAATGGGAAGGAAAAGGGGATTTACGATGGCGCAGACAGTTTTACCTTCAGCCCAACGGGTCAGCATCTGGCCTATCGCGTTGAAGTTAAAGGCCAGGGCCAGGCCGTGGTTTCCGGAGACAAACAAGGACCTTTTTTCCGGATGGTGGATCCGGAAAGCCTTGTCATGGCCCAGGACGGAGGCCTTGCCTATGTGGGGATGGACCCGGACAGAGGGGCGGTGCTCATGGTCAATGGCAGGGAGGCCGGGATTTTTGAGGGGGTGCGGGAGCTACGCTTTTCCCCAGAAGGCCATTTTGCCTGTGCTGTGAAAAAAGATGGCCTGTGGCACCTTTTTCTGGAAAACACCATGGAAAAAGAAGGGTATGAGGGCATTCAGTACATTGGATTTTCCCCGGACAGTGAGAAAATCGCCCTTGTCATCCTCCGTAAGGGCAAACTCAGTGTGCGCATGGGAAAGGACACCCACAGATCCTGGGATACGGTGGGGCCTCCCCTCTTTTCTCCGGACAGCCAACGCCTTGCCTATCCCGCCAAACAGGGTGAGCGCTGGGCCATGGTGGTGGATGGAAAAAGGGGGGATCGCCACGATCTTCTGGGCCCGCCCCTCTTTTCTCCGGACAGTCAGCACATCGCCTGGATGGCTGTGGAAAAAGATCACTCTTTTTATGTGGTGAACCACAAAAAACAGCCTGCCTATGAGACTGTGGACGGCTTTGCCTTTCATCCGCAAAAAGGCTTTGCCTACAGGGCCAGGCAAAAGGAAAAATGGCATCTTGTCACCGAGCTTGGGGAAGGCCAGGCCCATGATGGCGTCACGCCCCCCCTCTTCCATGAAAACGGCCGTCTTCTCTTTGGCATTGCCGATGATCATCAGCAGCGGCTGGTGGTGGATGGGGTTCCCGGCCCTCCGGCGGATCAGATCAGCCCTGCGGTTTACAGTCCAGGAGGCCAGCATGTGGGATGCGCTGTGATTCTCGATAAAAAATGGTACCTGGATATGGATGGCCAGCGCACTCCCATTGAAAATATCACCGCCTTTCTCAATCAGGCGCCGGTGCGGTTTATTGATGAAAACACCATGCAGGGGCTGGCTTACCAGCTTCCTGGGCCCCGTTTTCTGAAAATCTCCGCAACCCTTGAAAATTTCAAGGAAACCATTGAGTGAAAAATCGGGTTTTTCATTTGACCCTTGCATCTTTTTTTCATAAAGTGATCTTTGTTCACCATCCAGACAAAAAAAAGATCCGCGAGGCAGCGTTTTTTGATCTTTGACATCGGGAAAGGTTTCGCACGCACCATGTGTGGCGCTGAAGAACCCCCTATTGCCGGGGCTTCAGCGCCACACATGGAGGTAAAGGGGTCGTCGAAGCGATGCGCCAAACCATGGGCAACCATGGGACGGAAAGCCACGGGTCCCACAGGGACAGCCGGGCCGCCTCAATCCTCAAGCCAAACCGGAGGTAACTCCGGGACGGAAAGCCACGGATCCAGAACTTTACATCTGGACAGCCGGGTTGCACCAAAGCCAAACCGGGGGTAACCCCGGGACGGAAAGTCACGGATCCGCATGGTGCGGATGGCCGGGCCGCCTGCCGGAATTTCCGGCAGATTTCAGCCAAACCATGGGCAACCATGGGACGGAAAGCCACGGGTCCCACAGGGACAGCCGGGCCGCCTCCTTCTCAAGCCAAACCGGGGGTAACTCCGGGACGGAAAGCCACGGGTCCAGAACTTTACATCTGGACAGCCGGGTTGCCTGTAGTACAGAAAGGAGTCTTCCATGAGCAAGCTTCGTTTCCTCCTGGTTTTCTGCACCATGACGGCAATCACCCTGTCCACGGCCTCTGCCGGACTGATTGCCATGACAGAAACCGAAATGCATCATGTGACCGCCCAGGCTGGTGTTTTCATCGATGTGGACAAGGTCCGCTTTGATTCCGAAATGAAAACCCTTAGTTACGGCAGCGATGCCACCGGATGGATCAGCCTCAATGACGTGAGGATTTCCACCTTCGTCAACAGCGGCAAACCCATTGAGGTGGGCATGGTTACCGAATACAACCCCTACGAGGGCCGTACCATGGAAATGATGAAAATCGACTTTACGGATGTGGAAATCCGCATGGACGAACTTCTCATCGGCTCCATCCGCGTGGGTCCCCGTCCGGGGGAAGGGCCAAGCTTCGGGAGCATCGGCATCACCGGGTTTCACGCAAACATGTCAGGGAACGTGCGCATATGGACCCGCTGAGGTTCTGTGCCTGGACGCACCCCTTTACCTCCTCCTTTTTCCCCATGTCAGAAGTGCTGGAAATACCAAAGTACCGCATCCTTTCCATGCCATTCCAACCCTTCTCCCTTTCCCGATCTGACCCATAACCCCTTTTTAGGCGGCACCCCATGCCCCGGAAACCGCAGGATTGTCCCATGCAACCCGCTTTTATCTTGATTTTGTTGCTTTTTCCATTTTGGTTTTCCCCTGTTTCGGCCCAGGCCGCGCCCTTCCTTGCGCCCGGTCAGATCACCGGAACAGCCGGGCCCGCGGATCCGCCGGAACAAGGGCTTGCAAAGGGCATGGTCAGCCTTTCCCTCTTTACCCAGAAAAATGAATCGCCCCTGGGAAGGGAACGTTTTGCATGGATAGATCCGGAGGATGAAAACCAGGAAGAACGCCACAGAGCACGAAAATGGCGCTCCATCTATGACATGCAGGGTCTGAGCCTGAGGGGTGCCTATGCCTTTTCTGCAGTCTCCGCCTATTTCCTGGTTGGGATGGCGCAAACGGACATCACCTTTTCCTACAGGGATGAAACCAGAAAATATCAGTCTTCCAGCGCTTTTTATGACGAAAGCACCCGCTTCCGGGATGAAAGCCATCTTTTTTTCGGTGGTGGTCTCACCGCAGCCATGGCCCGCTGGCAACCCAATCCCGATACACGCATCGCCCTGGATGCGGATCTTTCTTATCGCTACCACGCCTTAAACCCCGAAGACCAGAACAGTCGAAGCTGGAGTTCTGTACTCCACGAAATCCAAGGAGCCATGACCTTAGGCCTCATGATGGAAAAATGGACACCCTTCACAGGCCTTCGCATCAGCCACATCAGCGGCCAAATGACCTATGAGGACAAAAAAGAGGGGATCAGGGTCAGCAAAAGCATTGAGGCGGGAAAGGATATTGGCTATACCTTCGGCATTCGCTACCGCGCCCTGCCCTGGCTGGATCTGACCCTTGCCTCCCGCTACGGGGATGAAAGCGGATATCACCTGGAATGCGCCTTTGTTTTCTGACTGTCCCCAAAGGAGAATCCCAACCATGCAAACTCTTTCCGGCAAAATACGGTATTTATCCGGATTTCTGCTGATTTTCTGTTTCTGCACCGGCGCCTTTGCCCAGGCAAAGATCAGCGGAGTGCTGCGCTGGCCAGGCAGCAGCATACGATCGGTCACAGGCAACAGCGACCATCTCATTCACACCCATGGCAATCTTCTACGGATATTTCAGAGAACGGATGACACGCTTCTTGCCGCCGTCCCCATCGCCCTTCAGGAAGGCCTGCGCGGCCTTGCCCATGCGCCGGATCAGAATCGTATTTACCTGGCCTGTGGCACGGATGGTCTGCGCATCCTCAACCTTGAAAATCCCACACACCCTGTGGTGACAGCCTACGACATCAATCCGCAAAATGCCGGAAAAAAAGACGCAAGTGGCCGGTATATCGCCCATACCTTTGCCCCCATGGGCCTCTTTTACCTGGAAAAACGCCTCTATGTGGCGGATTTCATGTATGGCCTCCGGGTTTTTGATGTCAGCATTCCCGAAGAGCCGAAGGAAATCGCAGCATATCGCCAGGGCACTGGGGATGCATCCGGCGGTTATCTCCAGGTTTTTGTGCACCGGGAAGCAGGACGGACCCTGATCTCGGTTCTGGATAAATACCACGGCCTCCACCTTTTCGATGCAGCGGACCAGCAGGCCGGAGACGCTGAAAAAAAATGGACGCCCGCAGCTAGCTTTGATATGCGTTCCAAAACCTATTATGGTCAGATTTCCCTGGTCACTGGCCTCTTTGCAGAAGGTCCCAGGGTTTTTGTAACAGACGAGGAAAACGGGCTGACCATCCTCCACCTTTTCAATGAATCCCAGCAGAGGGACTCTTTAAAAATTGTCAAGGAGGGCCAGTGTAAAACCCCTGGAAAGGCCATGGACCTTGTTGTGGATACCCATCTTCAGCGGGCTTTCATCGCAGACACGGAAAAAGGCCTTTCCGTTGTGGGTCTTGAATCCCTCTTTGACAATGATCCCGCAACCCGTGTGCAGGACAGCGACTTCAAAGGCGCAGAAAGCCGCGCGGATGATCTCGGGGGCAGCCACAGCCTCTGGAAAGATCCCATGGAAAATGCCCTCTACCTTGCTTCCTATGCCAAAGATCTCAGTCGTATCCGTCTCGGGTCGCCGCAGATAGAAAAAACCTTTCCGCCAGCTCTGGATTTTCGCCAGATCCAACGGCAAGGATCCACCCTCATCCTTTCGGACCACGGTCATTTAAGGGGGTTTCGCGTCATGGACATCACCCATATGCTTGAGCCAGATTCCGATGCAGCCTATTTTCCAAGGCAACTGGCGGAAAAAGGAACCCAGGCCCCGGCCCAGGCTCTCCGGGTTTCCGGAAACCGCCTTTTCACCGCAGAAGGGCCAAAGGGCCTGGGCGTCTATGATCTCACGGATCCGGCTGCGCCCCTTTTTCTTGCCCAGATTACAGCCCAGGAAATTCCGGGGCTTGACGATGTGCGGGATGTGGTCATCCGCGATGCCCTCGCTTTCTGCCTCATTCAGGGAAAGGGGATTGCGGTTCTTGATCTGGCCAATCCCGCTCAGCCTGTGCAGAAAAACCTGATTTCCGAGTACGACCAGGCCGTGGGACTTTTTCTGGATGCCAGCACCCTCTGGATCGCAGACAGACAAAAGGGACTTGTCGCCCTTTCCGTTACCCATCCTGAAACGCCCGAAAAAATCCGTAGCCTGGCCCTCACAGCCCCCCAAGCTCTCTGGGCGGATGAAACGCGGGTTCTTGTGGCCGAAGGACCCCATGGGCTTTTTGTTTATGAAAAAACAAGCGGCCTTTCTTCCCAGGTGGCCCTGAAGGACGGGGCCGAAGCTGCCCATGTTTTTGGCCTGAATCATTTTGCCTTTGTGTCCTGTGGGCAAAAGGGCGTGCAGATGATCGACCTCACAGCCTCCCAAGGTCCTGAGACCGTAGCCTCGCTGGACAGCTATGGAAAAACCCTTGCTGGCTTAGGGCTCAACCAGGATCTGTACATGGCGGAAGCCACAGGTGGGCTTGCGGTTTTGCGCTTTGTACTCGGAGACGAAGCCTCCCCAGCCCCCCTGCCCAGCATCCGGACCAGTTCATCTTCCTGCTTTCTGGACAGCCTGATTCATGGGAAAAAGGGGATCCGGCCATGAAAAAACGCTACCTTCTTCCAGGGATTCTGGGACTTGCCCTCATTGCCCTTTTCGCCATAATCCCCTTTCTCAAGGCAGAAAAAGAAACCTCTCCCTTGCTGCTGACTGCGGATGCCCAGTATCTTTCTCCTCCCCAGCCTAAGGTTTTTCTGATCGAACCAGTCCCAGCACCCGCGCCTCTGCCCACGGAGATCCTGCTTTCCCATGAAGAAAACCAAAGGCTCGCCGCACAGGAAGCCCTGGATTCCCAGCAGGGGGAAAGTCTTCCCACGGAAGCCCTTTTTTCTGCCCCTGAAAACCTTGACAGCAAACCAGAGCCATCATTGCCCCCTGTTTCCCATGCTGCGGATGCAGCCGGGGTCCCCAAAGACAGGAACACAGCAACCAACCTTTTACGCGGCATTGATATTCAGACGGAATCCAGAGATATTCGGGTGCAGGTTCTTGCGGAAAAGAGTTTTCACCGGATCCGGGCCTTTACCCTCCAAAACCCCGCACGCCTGGTCCTGGATATCTGGGATCTGCAATCGCCCTTTACCACGGAACAACGTCAGACAGCCAGCGCTCCCATCCTTCAGATCCGACACTTTGCCCACCCAGACCGGGTTCGCCTGGTCCTTGATATGGAAGAAGACTGGTCCGGCCATTACTCCACCCAAAGCCTGGAAAAGGGTCTTGAAATTCGTCTGGGCAAGGATCCAGCCCAGGATTCTCCGGAAACCCTCCCCCAAGAAAGGGAAACCTCAGTCTCCGTTCTTCCGCCCCAAAGCCCTGTCCCTCTCCCAGGGGAAATCCAAAGCAAAATGATTTCTGCGCCCACAGCCCCTTCCGAAGAAGCAGACAGGATTTTCAGCGAAAAAAAAAGCACGCGTGAGCCTCTTTTTGACGAAAAAATCGAAGAGTCCAGCCTGGAAGAAAAGGATACCGCAGAAAGGGAAAATGAATCCCAAGATTTTTCCGAACCTGAAAGTCCCCAGATTTCAGAAAAAGAACGGGAAAGGGATCAGATCCAGAAACGCCTCGCCCTTCTTCTGGCTCAGGAATTCTGGCTGGAACCCAGGGATCTTCTCATGCGCATCCAGGCCCTGGGATCCGAGGGGAAAACCGCCTTACCCATTATCCTGGAAGTTCTTGAGAAAAAAAACCATCCCTACGCCCAATACCGGTTCACCCAGATTGCGGCCATGGAGGCCCTCGCAGCCATTCAACCGGAGCCCCAGGAGGTGGAAGCCCTGCTCGCTTCCTATCTTTCCGAGCGTCATTTCATGCTGCGTAAAACAGCGGTCAGGACCCTGGGGCTGATCGGGGCCCAAGGTGATCTCGCCTACCAGGCCCTGTGTCAGGCCGCGAAATCAGATCCTTCGGCTCCCGTCCGGGAAGCGGCAAGCACAGCACTGGGACGGACGGGCGGAGCTCTCCGGGAAGAAGGTTTTCAGGTATTGCTGGAAAGATGCAAAGACAAAAGCAGCCATGTACGCCTTGCCGCAGTACGGGTACTCTCCGGGGTTCGGGAAAAACGCCCCGAAGCCTCCCAGGCTCTGAATCAGGCCAGAGAAGATCTCAATGAAAAGGTACGCCACCTCGCGGTTCTGGCGCTCGAAGAGGACAGGGTTTCCCGACAGTGAGCTGCGAAAAACTCAGAAAAAAACCTCAACCCCCACCTTCAGATTCCGCCCCGGCATGGGATAGACAGAGCCGGAATACGCCGCCAGGGCGTAGGAAGCATCCCAGAGGTTGTTCACTTCCAGAAAAAAAGCCAGAGG